>CAZDRM010000056.1:0-12791 GCA_964507745.1 uncultured Lachnospiraceae bacterium | reverse complement strand
TGCATATATTTTACCAGTATATACAAGGGGGTTTTTTATGGACAATTTTCAGTTATACAAAGACATCAGCAAAAGAACCGGAGGCGAGCTCTATTTAGGCGTGGTAGGACCTGTCAGAAGCGGCAAATCCACCTTTATCAAACGGTTTATGGATGTATGCGTAGTGCCCAATATGGCAGATGATTATACGAAAAAGCTGGTGGTGGATGAACTTCCCCAAAGTGCAGCGGGAAAGACGATTACCACAACGGAGCCTAAATTCGTTCCCAAGGAAGCGGCAAAAATCTCGTTGGATAACGATATAGAGGTAAAGGTACGGCTTATTGACTGCGTGGGCTATATGGTGGAGGGCGCCAGCGGTCATATGGAAAATGATGCGGAAAGAATGGTAAAAACTCCCTGGTTTGAAGATGAGATTCCTTTTACCCAGGCAGCGGAGGTCGGAACCAGAAAGGTTATTTACGATCATTCTACAATCGGCATTGTGATTACCACCGACGGAAGCTTTACGGATATTCCTGCGGAAAACTACATACCGGCAACTGAGCGTACCATTATGGAATGTAAGCAGTTAAAGAAGCCTTTTGTGGTGCTTGTAAACACGGAGAGGCCCCAGTCAAAGGAGGCTTCCGAGTTAGCCAGAAGCATCAATGAAAAATTTGATGTGACGGCGATTCCCATGAATCTTGCACAATTAAAGAAAGAGGATATGGAAACTCTGCTTTCGGAAATTCTGCTTGAATTTCCTATTTCCAGAATTGAATTTTATATGCAGGGCTTTGTGGAAATGCTTCCTTCAAGCCATCCTTTAAAGGTAGAGCTGACGGAGCAGATCAAGGAGCAGATGTGCCAGTACAACTGTATGAAGGACTTAATGGAGCATCCTGTTACTTTAGAGAGCAAGTATATTAAAAAAATGAAGACCGATTCGGTCAATATGGCAGATGGCTCCGTGCGAATTGATTTGACCATTGCGGATGAATGCTATTATGAGCTGTTAAGCGATATGCTGGGAGAGGAAATCACATCAGAATACCAGTTCTTCGGGAAACTGCGCAATCTGGCATCCGTATCCAGAGAATACGAAAGTGTGCTGCCTGCAATTACCATGGTAAGACAGAAAGGATACGGGGTTATGAAGCCCAAGCGGGATGAAATTACCCTGGGCAAACCGGAGGTTATCAAGCATGGCAACAAGTTTGGTGTAAAGATGAAAGCGGAAAGTCCTTCCGTACATTTAATCCGTGCCAATATCGAGACGGAAATTGCTCCTATTGTAGGCACGAAAGAACAGGCGGAGGATTTAATCCGTTATATTGAAGATGCGGATAACGAGACGGGCAGCATCTGGGAAACCAATATCTTCGGAAAAAGCATTGAACAGCTTGTGGAGGACGGCATTCAGGGCAAGCTTTCCATGATAGGGGACGAAAGCCAGATCAAGCTTCAGGATTCCATGCAGAAGATAGTGAATGATACAACCGGCGGACTGGTATGCATCATTATATAATTGCATAAAATATTCTTCAAATCCCCCCTTTTTTATGGTATGCTAAGCTATATATCATAAAGAAGGGGTGTTTTTATGAATCAGGTATACGAAAAAGTAAGTAATTGTTTAAAGAGTGTAAGAAAGGTAACGGATTTTGTGCCCAAGGTGGCTATTGTATTGGGGTCCGGACTTGGCGATTATGCCAATGATATTAAGGTGGAAGCGGAAATTGACTATCATGATATTGAGGGATTTCCTGTTTCTACAGTACCGGGCCATGCAGGAAAATTTATTTTCGGATATGTGGGAAGTGTTCCTGTTGTATGTATGAAGGGAAGAGTTCATTATTATGAGGGCTATGATATGTCCGATGTGGTTCTGCCTACCAGACTGATGAAGATGATGGGGGCGGAAATCCTGTTTTTAACCAATGCATCCGGCGGTATTAATAAAAGCTTTAAGGCAGGTTCCTTTATGATGCTTACGGATCATATTTCCACCTTTGTGCCTAATCCTTTAATGGGTCCCAATATCGAAGAATTTGGGACAAGATTTCCCGATATGAGCCATGTATATGATGAAAAGCTTCAGGAAATTTTGAGGGAGACGGCAAAGGAAAATGACATTCATTTAAATGAAGGTGTGTATATCCAGTTCACAGGTCCTTCCTTTGAATCTCCTGCGGAAATTAAAATGGCAAAAACTCTCGGAGCCGATGCGGTGGGCATGTCTACAGTGGTGGAGGCAATTGTGGCAAACCATATGGGAATGCGCATCTGCGGCGTATCCTGTGTCTGCAATCTGGCTGCGGGTATTTCTCCTACGCCTCTTACTCATGATGAGGTACAGCAGGCGGCAAATGAGGCGGCGCCGAAATTTAAAAAGCTTTTGACGGAATCCGTAAAGAAATTTGTCTAGTAAAATAATTTAGATAAAAGTTTTCTGAAAAGTTTCAGAGAAAAATTCATTCAAATGTTGATCCGGCAGATTTGATCGGTCTTCGAGAGATGTATAGATTAAGCTTCTGAGCGGACAGGAGGAAAGACATGACAGACCGGGAAACAAAAACAGAATTAATGAAAAAAGCCATAGAAGCAAGAAAATATTCCTATGCGCCTTATTCCGGATATAGGGTAGGGGCAGCGCTGCTTTGTGAAGACGGCAGTATTGTTACGGGATGCAATGTGGAGAATGCTTCTTATGGCGCTACTAACTGCGGAGAAAGAACGGCAGTGTTTAAGGCTGTCAGTGAAGGAAAACGGAGATTTACGGTCATAGCTATTGCGGGCGGAAAAGAAGGGAACATGGATTATGCCTGTCCCTGCGGAATCTGCAGACAGGTTTTGCGGGAGTTTTCCGATCCGAAGCAGATGGAAGTGTTTATCTGCAAGAGTACAGAGGATTATAAGGAAATGACTTTGGAAGAGCTTTTGCCGGAATCCTTCGGGCCTGAAAATTTACAGTGAATATGATTGAAACGGACAGAGATAACAGTTATAAAAGAAAAATGCTGAAGCTTTTATGCATTCTTTTGTGTCCTGAATAAAGAGAAAGGAACGGATGAAAATAATGAATATCAGATTTTACAATGCGAAAATTTTAACAATGGAAGAGCCGGTACAGATCATAGAAGGAGAGCTATGGGTAAGCGGAACGACGATTCTCTATGCGGGAGACGGCACGGACAAGGATAAGGTCTATGAAAAAAACGGGAATCATCCGGTTATCTGGGATCGGGAAATTGATTGTAAGGGAAATCTTCTGATGCCGGGCTTTAAGAATGCCCATACCCATTCCGCCATGACCCTGCTTCGTTCTTATGCGGACGATATGCCCCTGCAGGACTGGCTGAATAAGCAGGTGTTTCCCGTTGAAGCCAAAATGGAATATGATGATATCTATCATTTGACCAAGCTTGCCGTACTGGAATATTTAACAAGCGGCATTACCGGCGTTATGGAAATGTATCTGGACCCCTACGCCATTCAGGAGGCCTTTTCCGAATGCGGCATGAGAAACGCCCAGGTCAGCGGCATTAATAATTTCGGTCCCTCTCTGGAGGAAATGGAAAAGCGGTATTTAAACCTTAACGGAAAAAATGAATTATCCTCCTTTATGCTGGGCTTCCATGCGGAGTATACATGTACAAAGGAATTACTGGAAAATATTGCGGCAGTGGCACATAAGTATAAAGCTCCTGTTTTTACCCACAATTCGGAAACGGCGTTAGAAGTAAAGGAATGCAGAGAACGCTACGGAGTATCCCCCACGGTTCTTTTTGAACAGCTGGGAATCTATGACTTTGGCGGCGGCGGCTATCACTGCGTGCATATGTGCGATGAGGATTTTGAAATATTCAAAAAGAGAAATTTGATTGCGGTTACCAATCCCGCATCCAATTTAAAACTGGCAAGCGGTATCGCACCCATTTCCAGATATTTAAAGGAAGGAATTCCTGTTGCTATCGGCACGGACGGACCGGCAAGCAATAACTGTCTGGATATGTTTCGGGAAATGTTCTTGGTAACGGGACTTGCCAAGTACCGTGACGAAGACGCTTCCAGCACCGACGCTCTGGATGTGCTGAAGATGGCCACGGTAAACGGGGCAAAAGCAATGGGATGGAAAGATTGTGAGACTCTTACACCGGGCAGCAAGGCGGATTTGATCATGATCGATCTGAATCAGCCCAATATGCAGCCTGTGCATAATATTCCCAAAAACATCGTCTATGCCGGCAGCAAGCAGAATGTAAAAATGACCATGATCAACGGAAAGATTTTATATGAAGACGGCAGCTTCTATATTGGAACAGAGCCGGAAGAAATTTATAAAAAATGCAATGAGATTTCCAAGAGACTGGAACTGGAGGCATAAGAGATGGAATATATTGCTTTTTTAGGAGTCATTATTTTAATAGTCGTAGTCATTATGCTGACCGGTATAATGGATGAGAAAAAAGTAAAGCAGATGCTTCGTGAAAAACTGAAAAAGCAGTATGGGCAATATTCCGAAAAGAAATATGCGGACGGAAGAATGGAAAGCATTGTATCCGCAGTAAGATATGGCGCAAATGCAAAGGATGCATTTGTGATCGATGATATCACATGGAACGATCTGGAAATGGACAGGCTATTTACCTCTATTGATTATACACGTTCTGCGGCGGGAGAGGAAGCCCTTTACAGATGGCTGCGGATGCCGGTATTTGATGAAGGTGTGCTGAATTTAAGGGAAAAGCATTTTAGGTTTTTTGAAGACCATGAAAAGGACAGGCTGGATTATCTGCTTTTTATGGGCGATATAGGCAGGACGGGAAAATATTCCGTATATGATTATCTGGATTATCTGGATGCTTTAAAGGAAAATAATTGCCTTGCTACGAAGGTTTTGGATGTTTCCATGATCATCTGCCTGATATTGGGACTTGCGGTTCATGCTTATTTCTTTGTTCCCTTTGCCCTTATGCTGGCTTATAACTGCTTTACCTATACAAAGCAGAAAAAAGAAATAGAGCCTTATCTGACTACATTTTCCTATTTTATCAGGATATTGGACAGCGTAAAAAAATTTGACGGTATGTCCCGGGAATTTAAAGAGGAATTTTCGGAAGAAATAGACAAAATCAAAAAAGAAAATGCGGAGTTTACTTCATTTAAAAGGTTATCTTTCCTTGCCATGGATAACAATATGGGCACAGCCGCCACGGAACTCAGCAGGCTTATTTTGGCTTATTTAAATCTTATATTTCATTTGGATTTGATGAAGCTGTATTCCATGCTTCATGTGGTCAAGGAAAAGAAAGATTTTCTCATCGGTCTGTTAATGGGGATGGGGGAAATAGAGGCCTGCGTCAGTGTTGTTTATGCCAGGGCGGCCTTTGATGAATATACGGTTCCCTGTTTTGTGGAAAAAGCGGAAAAGGGAGAAAACCTTTACGAGGCAGAGGATTTGTTCCATCCTTTAATTGAGCATCCCGTAAAAAATTCTCTGCGCCAGAGAAGAGGAATGCTTTTAACCGGCTCCAATGCTTCCGGGAAATCTACCTTTTTAAAGGCGGTTGCCCTGAATGCACTGTTGGCGCAGACCATTCATACGGTATGTGCAAAGAGCTACAAAAGCAATTATTTCCGTATATATTCTTCCATGGCTCTTCGGGACAGCCTTTTGCAGGGAGAAAGCTATTTTATTGTGGAAATCAAATCCATTAAAAGGATTTTTGACGGAGTGGAGGAAGAAGGAGCCCCTGTTTTATGTACCATAGACGAGGTTTTAAGGGGCACCAATACGGCGGAGCGGATTGGCGCCAGCACCGAGCTTTTAAAAGCACTTTCAGAGAAGGGGGCCTTGTGCTTTGCGGCAACCCATGATCTGGAACTGACTGCCTTGCTGGAGAAGGAAATGGATAATTACCATTTTGAGGAAATGGTTGAAGGTGCGGATATCACATTCCCCTATCTTTTGACAAAGGGGGGCGCAAAGGGAAGAAATGCCCTTAAGCTTTTAAAGGCATTTGGATTTGATAAAGAATTGGTAGAAAAAGCGGAAAAGCTGGCAGGAGGATTTTAAGTGAAGGTAAGTATTTATACAGACGGTTCCGCAAGGGGCAATCCCGACGGACCGGGCGGTTACGGAACCGTTCTGCAGTATGTGGATGCAAAGGGAGAGCTTCATGAGCGGGAACTGTCTGCAGGATATAAAAAGACAACCAATAACCGGATGGAGCTCATGGCGGTCATAGTGGGACTGGAAGCTTTAAACCGTCCCTGTCAGGTAGAGCTGTATTCGGATTCCAAATATGTGATTGATGCTTTCGAAAAAAACTGGGTGGATTCCTGGATTAAAAACGGTTGGAAGAACAGTCAGAAAAAACCTGTCAAAAACATTGATTTATGGAAACGGCTTTTGGAAGCCAAAAGTAAGCATCAGGTACATTTTAACTGGGTAAAAGGACATGCGGGGCATCCGGAAAATGAGAGGTGCGACAAGCTTGCCACATCTGCGGCGGACGGCGGAAACTTACTTGACGATTGTCCCCGGACGGTGTATGATTGACCCATAAGAAGATTTAAGACGAAACAGGAAAGGAAAGCCTAAGATGAATAATTTTGTATTATTTTTTAACACTTTTTTATCCTATTTATTGTTGTTTGCAGTAATTGTAGCAGTAGCTGGAATTGCCATGTTTATCGGTATCAAAATGCGGAAAAAGAAAAATGCAGAAGAACAGGCGGCAACATCCGGCGAAGATAAGATAGAAGAGGCCATAACCCAATAAGCTGATAAAAAGATGCTGCGAAGGCATCTTTTTTACATTGCAGAAAGCCGGCAGTTTCCGGCGGCATCAACCGGATGGACGACGGCGCAGCTGTCTGTGGAAATCCAAGGAGAAAATCATGGAAAAAACCAAACGATACGACATTATTTTATGGGATGTTGACGGTACCCTTTTAAATTTTTTGAAATCCGAGCATTTTGCACTGACGGATACCTTACATAAATACGGGCTGCCGGCCAACGATGAAATTGTTGAGGTCTATTCTAAAATCAACGAAGAGTGCTGGAAGAAGCTGGAACGGGGAGAAGTGAAAAAATCCTGGGTGCTGTCACACAGGTTTGAAGAACTGTTTGAGTATCTCCATGTGACGGATGTGGATTTAAAGGCATTTCAGAAGCATTTTCAGTATATGCTTGGAAGCGTTTTTTATTTTCAGGATGAATCCCCTAAGCTTTTAAGAAAGCTCAAGGGAGAGTTCAAACAGTATATTGTGACCAACGGTGTGGAAGATACCCAGAGAAGGAAATTAAATCTTTCGGGAATAGCGGAGCTGGTAGACGATATTTTTATTTCCGAGTGCATCGGTTATGAGAAACCCAACCCTTTGTTTTTCGAAGGGTGTATGAAGAAGATTGAAAAGGATTTAGGGAGTATTCCGGATAAAAGCCGCATATTGATTATAGGAGATTCCTTAACCAGCGATATGAAAGGCGGCAATCAGTTCGGAATCCATTGCTGTTATTACAAAAAAGACGGAGAAGTGCAGCTGCATGGCAGGGAAGAACCATTGGACACAGGTGGGAATGGGGCAGAAAATGCCATCAAAACGACGGGGAATGTCCCTGAAAGCAGGATAGAAATTGACGGAGTAAAGCTGGATTACCAAATCGGCAATTTATGGGAGGTTGAACAGATCTTATGGCAAAGTCCTCAAATCAGAAACTGAAGCAATTATATTTATTGAAGATTTTATCGGAGCATACGGATGAAACCCATGCCCTGACTACAAGAGAATTGATTGAAAAGCTGGCGGAATATGATGTGAATGCGGAAAGGAAAAGCATTTACAGCGATATTGAGGCTTTAAACACCATGGGGTATGATATCTTAAATGATAAAAACCGCAATCACTATGGCTATTATATGGCATCCAGAAATTTTGAAATGCCCGAATTGAAGCTTTTGGTAGACGCGGTGCAGTCCTCCCGTTTTATTACAGAAAAGAAATCAAGGGAATTAATCGGAAAGCTGGAAAAGCTGTGCAGCAAATATGATGCGGGAAAGCTGCAGCGTCAGGTGTATGTTTCGGACAGGCTGAAGGCTGAAAACGAAAGCATTTATTATAATATTGACGGAATCCACGAAGCCATTCAAAAAAACAGACAGATTTCCTTTCGGTATTATGAATGGGATTCCAATAAAAAAATGCGTTTTAAGAAAGAGGGGCAGAGGTATCTGGTCAGCCCTCATATGCTCATATGGAATGACGCCAATTATTATCTGGTGGCGTTTGAAGGAGAAAGCGGCATCATAAAACACTTCCGGGTGGATAAAATGGTAGAGCTTTCCGTTGAGAAAGCGGAGAGACAGGGAAAGGAAGCTCGTCTGGAATTTTCCCCCACCATTTACTCCAAAAAGAGCTTTCAGATGTTCGGGGGAGAAGAGGTTGCCGTTACCATGCTTTGTGAGGAAAGTATGGTGGGTGTTATGATTGACCGATTTGGTAAAGAGGTTTCCATGCGCCAGATGCAGCCGGGCTGGTTTCAGGTCAGAACGGAAATTGTGGTCAGTCCTCCCTTTTTCGGATGGCTGGCAGGCATGGGCGGGAAAGTAAAAATCGCCGCGCCAAAGGAAGTGGCAGAGGAAGCCAGACAGTATTTAAAGGCGGTTCTGGAACAGTGGAATGAATAAGTAACAGGAGAGATAACAGCATGGAATTTGCAGATAGAATGAAGGATTATGAAGAAGGGATTTTTCAGGTATTAAATGAAATGCGCCTGAAGAAAGAAAGAGCGGGAGAAAAGGTTTATAATTTTTCGGTGGGAACGCCGGATTTTCATCCTGCGGACCATATTATAAAAGCGGTGGCGGAAGCTGCATTGCGGCCGGAAAATTACAAATATTCCCTGGGGGATATGAAGGAGCTGACAGATGCGGTCATAGACAGATATCAAAAGCGGTACGGCGTCTGTCTGTCAGAAAAAGAAGTTACTTCCGTTTATGGTTCTCAGGAAGGAATTGCCCATATATGCTTTGCCCTTTGCAATCCGGGGGATGTGGTGCTGGTGCCCAATCCCGGCTATCCTGTGTTTACCTTCGGACCGTCCTTAGCAGGCACAAGGATTAAGACCTATGATTTAATAGAAGAAAAGGGGTATCTTCCCAATCTGTCCGGTATCGATGAAGAAACGGTAAAGGCGGCAAAGTGTATTTTGGTTTCTTATCCGCTCAATCCGGTCTGTAAATGCGCCCCGCCTTCCTTTTATGAAGAACTGATTGCGTGGGCAAAGAAGAACCGGATTATTGTCATTCATGATAATGCCTATTCTGATATTGTTTATGATAACAAGACGGGCCGTTCCTTTTTATCCTATGAAGGCGCTAAGGAAGTGGGGGTGGAATTTTATTCCCTTTCCAAATCCTTCAATTACACTGGGGCGAGAATGGCATTTCTTGCGGGAAACGAGGAAATTGTACAGACCTTTAAACGCTTGAGGAGCCAGATTGATTACGGAACCTTTTATCCGGTGCAGTTTGGCGCAGTTGCGGCGCTGACGGGTCCCGATAACTGTGTGAAAGAGCAGTGTATAAAATATGAAGAGAGACGGAACGCCCTATGTGACGGCTTTACAAATGCGGGCTGGAAATTTGACAGAAGCGAGGGCACAATGTTTGCGTGGGCAAAAATTCCGGAGGGATTTGAAGATGATGTTGCCTTTGTCAAGGAACTGTTTGAAAAAACAGGTATTCTCTGTACGCCGGGAAGCAGCTTCGGAACATTGGGAAAGAATCATGTCCGCTTTGCCCTTGTTTTGCCGGTGGAAATCATAGAGGAGGCCCTAAAGGCTTTTAGGGACTGCGGTATATTACAGAAAGCGGGAAGCCCTGTATAAAGGGAATGAAATTTATGGACGAATCGGTTAATGCAGACGGGTCAATCGAAATGTGGTAATTTTTCACAAAATTGCCGCATTTTTTATGTGAAAATTGTAGGGTAAGCTTTTATTGACACGGGCAGAATCTTTAGCTATACTTGAAATCACACCACAACATCTTGTGTCTGTTTACATAATGTGGCACATTTTGTTGCTGGTCTTGTTTTTTGGAGTAGTGTAAAGAGAGGGAGGATGCTGTTCATGTCTGAAGCAGTACAAAAGCAAAAAAAGAAAAAAGATTACGGGAAGGAATTTAAGACAAAAATCCCTGTAAAGGTTATTAAAAAAGACGGCAGCAAGGAAGACTTCAATGTACAAAAGGTTATTGATGCGGTAGGAAAAAGTGCGTACCGCGCTTTAACAAAGTTTACCGACGAAGAGAAGAATCATATTTGTCAATATGTTGTTGATAAAGTAGATGAGCTGGGACAGGAAGAAATACCGATTCCCATTATGCATAATATTGTGGAAAGCGCATTGGAGCAGGTAAAGCCCATCGTGGCAAAAAGCTATCGCGACTACCGCAATTATAAGCAGGATTTCGTTCGGATGATGGATGATGTATATAAGAAAAGCCAGTCCATTATGTATGTGGGAGATAAGGAAAACGCCAATACGGACAGCGCCCTTGTTTCCACAAAGAGAAGTCTTATTTTTAACCAGTTCAATAAAGAGTTGTATCAAAAGTTCTTTATGACAACGGAGGAGATTCAGGCCTGCCGGGACGGTTACATTTATGTACATGACATGTCCGCAAGAAGGGACACCATGAATTGCTGCCTGTTTGATGTGGGAAGCGTTCTGACCGGCGGATTTGAAATGGGAAATATATGGTATAACGAGCCCAAAACCTTAGACGTTGCCTTTGACGTTATCGGAGACATTGTATTGTCGGCGGCAAGTCAGCAGTATGGCGGCTTTACAGTTCCTGAAGTGGATAAGATCTTAGAGCCCTATGCGGAGAAATCCTATCGGAGAAATATCAAAAAATATCTCCGTCTGGGAATTGACAGAGAGACAGCGGAAGGAGAAGCCTTAGCGGATGTAGCCAAGGAATTTGAGCAGGGCTTTCAGGGCTGGGAATACAAATTCAACACCGTGGCAAGCAGCAGGGGAGATTATCCCTTTATTACGGTAACGGCAGGCATCGGAACGGGAAGATTCGCCAAAATGGCTACCATTTCCATGCTGAATGTCCGCAGAAAGGGCCAGGGTAAGAAGGAATGCAAAAAGCCCGTTCTGTTCCCCAAAATTGTATTTTTGTATGATGAAAACCTTCATGGACCGGGGAAGGAACTGGAGGATGTATTTGAAGCAGGCGTAAAATGTTCCGCTAAAACCATGTATCCCGACTGGTTAAGTCTTACAGGAAAGGGATATATTGCCAGCATGTATAAGCAGTATGGCAAGGTAATATCTCCCATGGGATGCCGGGCATTTTTGTCCCCGTGGTATGAAAGAGGCGGTATGCATCCTGCCGATGATCAGGATACACCGGTGTTTGTAGGAAGATTTAATGTAGGTGCGGTTTCCTTGCATCTGCCCATGATTTTGGCAAAATCCAGACAGGAAAATAAAGATTTTTATGAGGTACTGGATTATTATCTGAATTTGATCAGGCAGCTCCATATCAGGACCTATGCCTATTTAGGAGAGATGAGGGCTTCCACCAATCCCCTCGCTTATTGTGAAGGCGGATTTTTGGGAGGACATTTGCAGCTCCATGATAAAATCAAACCGATTTTGAAAGCGGCTACCGCATCCTTTGGCATTACAGCCTTCAATGAACTGCAGGAATTATATAACGGCAAATCCTTAGTGGAGGATGGCGCCTTTGCCTTAGAGGTTTTGGAGCACATCAATGCCAAGATTAACGAGTTTAAAGAAGAAGACGGCAATCTCTATGCGATTTACGGAACCCCTGCGGAAAATCTGTGCGGGCTGCAGGTTAAGCAGTTTAGGGCAAAGTATGGCATTATCGAAGGGGTTTCCGACAAGGAATATGTAAGTAACAGTTTCCATTGTCATGTATCAGAGGATATTACGCCTATTGAGAAGCAGGATTTGGAATACCGTTTCTGGGAAATGGCAAACGGCGGCAAGATACAGTATGTCAAATATCCCATTGATTATAATATGGAGGCAATCAAAACCTTAATCAGAAGAGCCATGGACATGGGCTTTTATGAAGGGGTTAATATGTCTCTGGCATATTGTGACGACTGCGGACATCAGGAACTGGAAATGGATGTATGCCCTGTATGCGGAAGCAAGAATCTGACGAAGATCGACCGTATGAATGGTTATCTGGCTTACTCCAGGGTTCATGGAGATACAAGATTAAGCGATGCCAAAATGGCGGAAATTGCGGAAAGAAAGTCCATGTAGGGGGAATTTCCATATGAGATATCACAACATAACAAAGGATGATATGTTAAACGGCGACGGTCTGCGGGTTGTATTGTGGGTGGCAGGATGCACCCATTGCTGTAAAGAATGCCAGAATCCCATTACATGGGATCCCGACGGAGGACTGCCTTTTGACGAAGCAGCCAGGGAGGAGATTTTTGAGCAGCTGGATAAGCCCTATGTTTCGGGAATTACCTTTTCAGGCGGAGATCCCCTTCATTCGGCAAACCGTCTGGATGTGAGAAAACTTATGAAAGAAATCAAGGGCAGATATCCCAATAAGACCATCTGGCTTTATACGGGAGATGTATGGGAAAATGTTCTGCATTACCCCCTTATGAAATATGTGGATGTTTTAGTGGACGGAGAATTTGTTGCGGAGCTTAAGGATAATAAGCTTTTATGGAAGGGAAGCGCCAACCAGAGAGTTATAAAGGTACAGGAGACACTGAAGCAG
>CAZDRM010000055.1:0-12800 GCA_964507745.1 uncultured Lachnospiraceae bacterium | reverse complement strand
TGGGTATGATATATACAGGTAGTTGAATCACAACTCACTATCTCCCCCCTCATAAGAATTCAAACGAAAAGCCCGGCTTCCCCGCCGGGCTTTTTGATGTAAACAAAAAGCGAACTAATATTATCATTATCTTGTACACTCATTGAAAAACTATACTATATGTGCTATTCTATATATAACTGGGTTTTGCTCCTTATGTCATGGGAAAAGGAGCGGAAAGTGTGGGAATATGACAGAGTGTAAAAGCTTACTAAAGGATATTTCATATCAGGTAATAAAGGGGCGCGATGACAGACAGATTTCTTCTGTGGTCTACAATTCCAATCAGGTGGAAAAAGACTGTATGTTTATCTGCATTGTGGGAGCCAGATTTGACGCTCACGAAAAAGCGGCAGAGGCGGCGGAAAAAGGTGCGGCGGTTCTGGTGGTAAGCCGTGAAGTGAAGCTTCCCGAGGATGCGGATGTTACGGTTATTATGGTAGAGGATACACGGTATGCCATGGCATTTATCAGTGCGGCGTATTTCGGGAATCCGGCGGATAAGCTGAAGGTTATCGGCATAACGGGAACCAAAGGAAAGACAACGACCACCTATCTTGTAAAATCCATTTTAGAGCATGCGGGACATAAGGTGGGGCTTGTCGGAACCATTGAAACCATAATCGGGGATAAGAGAATACCGGCACAGAATACCACGCCGGAATCCTATATACTGCAGAAGTCCTTTAAGGAAATGCTGGATGCGGTCTGTGATATGGCAGTTATGGAGGTGTCCTCCCAGGGACTGATGCAGCACCGTTCTCAGGGCTTTACCTTTGAACTGGGTATTTTTACCAATATAGAGCCGGACCATATCGGGCCCAATGAACATAAGGATTTTGAAGATTATATGCGCTGTAAGGGGCTTTTGTTTAAACAGTGCAGGAAGGGAATTGTCAATTGCGATGACGCCCATTGGAAGCAGATCACAAAAGAACATACCTGTGAGCTTTTAACCTATGGATTTTCCAAGGAAGCGGATATTTATGCGGATGACGTGAAGCTCATAAAGGGAGAGGGCTTTTTAGGCGTTGATTTTAAGGTAAAGGGGCTTATGGATTTTGAAGTGGAATTTCATGCTCCGGGCCGGTTCAGCGTATATAATGCCTTGACGGCAATTGCAATCTGCCATCATTTTCAGATTTCTACAGACGAAATGAAGGATGGCTTAATGGAGGCAAAGGTAAAGGGCAGGATAGAGCTCATAAAGGTCTCTAAGGATTTTGCATTAATGATTGATTATGCCCACAATGCTATGGCCCTTGAGAGTCTGTTGACCACCTTAAAGGAATATGAGCCCGGGCGGCTTGTGTGCATGTTCGGATGCGGAGGCGACCGCTCCAAAATACGCAGATTTGAAATGGGAGAGGTCAGCGGAAGGCTGGCGGACCTGACGGTCATTACCTCGGATAATCCCCGGACGGAGAGACCCGAGGCCATAATAGAGGATATTAAAACGGGAATTGCCAAAACAGAGGGCAAATATATAGAAATTGTTGACAGGCGGGAGGCAATTGCCTATGTGATCCGCTACGGAAAGCCCGGGGATGTTATTGTCCTTGCAGGAAAGGGCCATGAGGATTATCAGGAAATCCAGGGAAAAAAATACCCCATGGATGAGAGGGATATTATTGCCGATGTGCTGGCCGGCAGGCAGAATCCGCCGGAAAACGCGGATGCTTTATAAAGTATATGAATAGATAATCCGGCCGGGAATTATGGCAGGAAAGATATCCGGTCAGGAGAAATGAAAAAATAGAGAAGCAGCCCATTAGAAAACGGCGGGAAATACACTGAACAGGAAAGATTACACAGGAGGGAAATATACATGGAAGATAAATATGCGAATATCTGTGTGGATATTTCCCATGAAAAGGTTGACAGACCCTTTCAATATAAAGTGCCGGAGAATCTGCGTGGAAAGCTTATGCCGGGCATGCAGGTGCTCATTCCTTTCGGGCGGGGAAACAAGCTCATAAAGGGTTTTGTGCTTTCCATAACAGATGTTTCTGAATATCCCGACGAGTTGTGTAAAGAAGTTGCGGATGTGGTGGAAGGCGGCATTTCGGCAGAGGGACGCTTTGTGGCATTGGCGGCATGGATGCGTGCCAATTACGGTTCTACCCTCATAGCGGCGTTAAAAACAGTACTTCCCGTAAAGGAGCAGGTAAAACAGGTTTCCAAAAGGGATATTTACTTAAATGTTTCAAAGCAGGAGCTGGAAGCTCTTTTGGGGAAGGCGAAGAAAAAACGCCATGTGGCAAAGGAAAGGCTTTTAGAGGCTCTTTCCACAGTGGAAACCCTTTCCTACAGCTTTGCCCTGATGCAGCTGGGTGTTTCCTCCAAAACCCTGCAGGCCATGAAAGACCGGGGAATCATCCGCATGGAAACAAAAACGGCTTACCGGAATCCCGTAAAAGAAACTGAGGGGCCGGGGGGAAAGATAACTCTTTCTTATGAACAACAGCAGATTGTGGATTCTTTTCTTTATGATTATAAAAATGATATCAGGAAAACCTATTTACTGTACGGCGTGACCGGAAGCGGCAAAACCGAGGTCTATATGGAGATGATCGCCGGAGTGCTTTCGGAGGGAAAGGAAGCTATTGTGCTCATACCGGAAATTGCCCTGACTTACCAGACGGTGCTGCGCTTTTACAAAAGGTTCGGGGACAGGATTTCCGTTATCCATTCCAAACTGTCAAAGGGAGAGCGCTTTGACCAGTTTGAACGGGCGAAGCGGGGAGAGATACAGATTATGATAGGTCCCAGAAGCGCTTTGTTTACGCCTTTTTCTAATCTGGGGCTGATCATTATAGACGAGGAGCATGAAGGAAGCTATAAAAGCGACGGAATGCCCAAATATCATGCAAGGGAGACTGCGGAATATATTGCGGGAGAAAACGGCGCAAGCCTTGTGTTAGGCTCGGCCACTCCTTCCGTGACCGCTTATTATAAAGTACAGACTGGGGAATACGGCTTTTTCCATTTGCAGGACCGTTTCGGAGGAAAGTATCTGCCCTCTGTTTACCGGGTGGATATGCGGGAAGAGCTCAGAAAGGGCAATCGCAGCATGTTTTCAACCCTTCTTTATGAGAAGATGAAGGAACGGCTGGAAAGAAAAGAGCAGAGCATGATTTTTTTAAACCGCCGGGGATATGCGGGATTTATTACATGCAGAAGCTGCGGTTATGTGGTAAAATGTCCTCATTGTGATATTTCTTTAACGGAACATGGAAAAAATAAGCTGGTATGTCATTACTGCGGCTATGAAGCCCCGTCTTATAAGAAGTGTCCTGAATGCGGTTCTCCCTATATCGCAGGCTTCAAAGTAGGAACGGAGCAGGTGGAGGAACGGATCAAGACCATGTTTCCGAGGGCAAGGGTGCTTCGGATGGATAAAGATACCACCAGAAAAAAAGACGACTATGAAAAGATTCTTTCTGCATTTGCCAAAAAAGAGGCGGATATTCTCATCGGCACCCAGATGATCGTAAAGGGACATGATTTTCCTGATGTGACCCTGGTGGGAGTGCTTGCGGCGGATTTATCCTTATCGGCAGGAGATTACCGGGCGGCGGAACGTACCTTTCAGCTTCTGACCCAGGCTGTGGGAAGGGCGGGAAGAGGAAAGACGCCGGGAGAGGCGGTTATACAAACCTACAGACCGGAGCATTACGCCGTTTTGCATGCGGCAAGCCAGGATTATGAAAGCTTTTATGAAGAGGAAATCGCCTACAGAAAGGTCTGCGGCTATCCCCCGGTTATGCATATGCTGGCCCTGTTGTTTACGTCGGCAAATGAAACAAGGCTCGGGGAAATTGTCAGGGAAGCGGCAGGCAGGCTGAGAAAGGCAGCTGAAGGAAAGAGATGGCGGGTTATAGGCCCTGCGGATGCTGCTGTGGGAAAAATTAACGATGTATACCGTAAAATGATTTATATCCGCCATGAGGATTACGGACAGCTGGTTTCGGCCAAGGACTTTATGGAAGCCCTTATGGAGGAAAAGAAAAAGGAATATGGGGACTGCAGCATTTATTTTGATTTTGACCCGATGAACGGATATTAGGATTTTATTAATATTATGATAAAAAATTTGCTAGTCAGGAGCAGGAGGATAAAACCAGAATGGCAATTAGAAACATCAGAGAAATCGGAGACCCGGTTTTGAACAAAAAATGTAAAGAAGTCAAGGAAATGACGGAGCGTACCAGAGAGCTGATCGACGATATGCTTGAAACCATGTATGAAGCGGACGGCGTAGGGCTGGCGGCTCCTCAGGTAGGCATTTTAAAGAGGATCTGTGTTATTGATGTGGGAGAAGGCCCCCTTGTATTTGTAAATCCGAAAGTGGTGGAAACAAGCGGGGAACAGACCGGACATGAAGGATGTCTTTCGGTTCCGGGTAAAAGCGGCGTGGTCACAAGGCCCAATTATGTGAAGGTGGTTGCCTTAGACGGGGAAATGCAGCCGGTGGAAGTGGAAGGCACGGAGCTTTTGGCCCGGGCCATGATGCATGAAATCGACCACTTAGACGGTCATATGTACACGGAACTGGTAGAAGGACCGCTGTATGAGATTGGCGCTGAGGATGAAGACGAAGAAGAATATGACGACGAATAAGGCTGGAGAACATGGTTAATTGCCGGAAAAACAGGCGATTAAAGAAAGCGGCAGCCGGCTGCGAAAAAACAAGGAATTGCAGCAGCATGCAGATAATTTATGAACATGGAAGCAGGGCAGAAAGATGAAGATTATTTATATGGGAACGCCTGATTTTGCAGTGGGCCCCTTAAAAGCATTAATAGAGGCGGGACATGAGGTTTGTGCCGTGGTAACCCAGCCTGACAGACAGAAGGGCAGAGGAAAGGAAATGGCGCCTTCTCCCGTTAAGGAATGTGCCATGGAATACGGGTTGCCGGTTTTAACGCCCGTTAAAATTAAGGAAGCGGAAGCAATAGAGGAATTAAAAAAATATCCTGCAGATATTTTTGTGGTAGCCGCCTTCGGACAGATTCTGTCGGAGGAGATTCTGAATATGCCAAAATACGGCTGTGTCAATATCCACGCTTCCCTTCTTCCCAAATACCGGGGAGCTGCGCCTATTCAATGGAGTATCATTGACGGGGAAAAAGAAACGGGTGTTACTATAATGCAGATGGACAAAGGTCTGGATACGGGGGACATTCTTTTTCAGAAAAAAGTGCCTATTACAGAGGAAGAAACCGGTGCATCCCTTTTTGACAAGCTGGCGGAAGCGGGATCGGAGCTGATTGTGGAGGCTCTTGCCAAAATTGAAAAGGGGGAAGTAACTCCTGTTAAACAGGATGATAATAACAGTTGTTATGCAAAGATGCTGAGTAAATCCATAGGGAAGATTGACTGGAATAAAAGCGCTGTGGAAATAGAAAGGCTTGTGAGAGGGTTGAATTCCTGGCCCAGCGCTTACACCAATTATAAAGGAAAGCAGCTGAAAATCTGGAAGGCGGAGGTTTTACCCCATATAGAGGGAAAACCGGGAACCATAGCAAAGGTAACAAAGGATGCGGTAATTGTCTGCACCGGGGACGGTGCCCTTTCCCTTCTGGAAATCCAGTTGGAAGGAAAAAAGAGAATGAGCACAAAAGAATTCCTGTTGGGACGTACCTTTGCAGAAGGGGAAGTTCTGTAGGGAAAGGCGGAAAAAATTTTGGTCAATACCAGAGAAATCGCGCTGGACTGCATTATGGAAATTCTGGAAAAGAAGCAGTACAGCCATTATGTAATAAAACAGGTTCTGGATAAATACGGATATCTGGACAAGAGAGACCGTTCTTTTATAAAAAGGACGGCGGAGGGAACCATAGAGCGGTGTATAGAGCTTGATTATGTGCTGGATTCTTTTTCCAAGGTTCCCGTAAGGAAAATGAAGCCTTTTGTCCGAAGCCTTATGAGAATGGGCGTGTACCAGCTTCTCTATATGGACGGCATTCCCGATGCGGCAGTCTGCAACGAAAGCGTAAAGCTGGCGGAGAAAAGAGGTTTTTCCTCTCTAAAGGGCTTTGTAAACGGAGTGCTCCGCAATATTTCCAGAAATAAAGAAAAAATTGAGTATCCACAGAAGGAAATAGATCTCACAGCCTATCTGTCTATCTGTTATTCCCAGCCGAAGTGGATCGTAAAGATGTGGCTTTCCCGTTTCGGGGAGGAGAAAACGGAGAAGATACTGGAAGGGCTTTTGGCAGAGCGTCCGGTAACCATCAGGGTGGATGAAAATTTAGATAGTCAGGAAAAGGAAAGACTTCTGAAAGAAATATCCCTTGCGGGTATTGAGTTTTGTCCCGTAAATGGGTTATCCTATGCCTATGAGCTTAAAAATCCCGACAAGGTGGAGAATATTCCGGGCTTTGAAGAGGGTAAAATCATGATACAGGATGCCGGCTCCATGGAAATCGTGGAAATGGCGCAGATACAGGAGGGACAGTATATTCTGGATGTGTGCGGCGCGCCGGGAGGGAAAGCTCTTCATGCGGCCTGTAAGCTGAACCATACAGGATTTGTCAGGGTAAGGGATGTTTCCGAAAGGAAAGCCGCTCTTATGGAGGAAAACATCAAAAGAAGCGGTTATGAAAATATTGAGGCTGAAACCTTTGACGCCACGGTGCCGGATGAGGCAAACATTGAAAAGGCGGATGTGGTCATAGCCGATCTGCCCTGCTCCGGTTTGGGGGCAATGGGTAGAAAGGGAGATATTAAATACCGGGTAAAGGAACAGGATATTGCAGAAATTGCGGCCCTTCAGAAAAAAATCCTTTCCACGGTGTGGCAATATGTAAAGCCGGGCGGAAGGCTTGTATTTTCCACCTGTACGCTGACGGAGGAGGAAAATGAGAAAAATGCCGGATGGTTTCTTGAAAACTTCCCTTTTACAAAGGAAAATGAGAAAACCTTGTTTCCCGGCATAGATGAAACAGATGGATTTTATATGATTTCTTTTTTACGGAATAAAGAAAAGGGTGTAGAATAGAAAAAGAGCAGCTGCCGGAATATACAGTGAAGGAAATCAGGAAAAGACAGAGTAAGATTATGGAAAAAACAGATATAAAATCCCTGACCAGGGAGGAACTGCGAAAAGCAGTCTATGAAATGGGAGAGAAAAGCTTCCGGGCGGATCAGATTTATGATTGGATACACGTAAAGCTTGTGCGGGGATTTGATGAAATGACTAATATATCCCGCTCATTTCGGGAAGAATGTAAGGAGAGATTTTCTTTCACGGATTTAGAAGCGGTCAGGGTGCAGAAATCGAAGCTGGATCAAACGCAGAAATTCCTCTTTCGGTTAGAGGACGGCAATCTGGTGGAAAGCGTGCTGATGCCCTATAAGCACGGCAACAGCGTATGTATTTCCTCTCAGGTGGGCTGCAGGATGGGATGCGCATTTTGCGCCTCCACTCTTGACGGACTTACCAGAAATTTAAAGGCTTCGGAAATGCTGGACCAGATTTACAGGATTACGAAGATTACGGGAGAGCGGGTTTCCAATGTGGTTGTTATGGGAACGGGCGAACCCCTTGATAATTATGATAACCTCATACGTTTTATAAAGCTTTTAACGGATGAACACGGGCTGCACATCAGCCAGAGAAATGTAACGGTTTCCACCTGCGGACTTGTGCCGGGCATTTTAAAGCTTGCAAAAGAGGGAATGCAGATTACTCTGGCGTTGTCTCTGCATGCCGCCACAGATGAAAAGCGGCAGAAGCTGATGCCTATAGCAAAAACCTATTCCATTGAGGAACTGATGGAGGCGGTAGATGTCTATTTTCAGGAAACAGGCAGGAGAATTACTTTTGAATACAGCCTTGTGGCGGGTGTAAACGATACATATGAGGATGCGAAAAGGCTGTCGGAGTTGGCCGGCAAAAGAAACTGCCATATTAATCTGATTCCCGTAAATCCCATAAAAGAGCGGAATTTCAGGCGGCCGGACAAGGAATATGTGGCTTCCTTTAAAAATAAACTTGAAAAATATGGAATAAATGTTACTATTAGAAGGGAAATGGGCAAAGATATAGATGGTGCCTGTGGACAATTAAGAAAAAGACATTTGGAAGAGGGCAAGGAGGATATATGTTAGAAGCATACTCCGTGACGGACATTGGACGAAAAAGACAATTAAACCAGGATTATGTATTTTCTTCGGCGAAGCCTATGGGAAATATGCCAAACCTCTTTATTGTGGCAGACGGCATGGGCGGACATAATGCGGGGGATTACGCCTCAAAATGCACCGTTGAGACGGTGGTAAGCGAAATCCGCAATTCTTTTGAGAAGAATCCGACTATTATTGTAAGAAATGCAATTGAGACGGCTAACAGTAAAATCCGTGAACTTGCCGCATCCGACGAGAATCTTTTGGGAATGGGAACAACGCTGGTAGTTGCTACCGTAATCGGTAAGTACCTTCAGGTTGCCAACGTAGGAGATTCCAGGCTGTATCTTGTGGGCAAAAGGGGAATCCGGCAGATTACCAGAGACCACTCCCTTGTGGAGGAAATGATCAGGTTAGGAGGCCTTTCCAGGGAAGACGCCCGCAAACATCCGGATAAGAATATTATTACCAGGGCAATCGGCGCCAAGGACGAAGTGGAGGCGGAGTTTTTTACGGAGGAACTGGAGCCGGGAGATATTATTTTGATGTGCTCGGACGGATTGAGCAATATGCTTGAGGATAAAGAAATCGAGAAGATCATTCAGGATGAAGAACCGGCAGAAATAAAGCAGAAGGCGGAAGCATTGATTAATGCAGCAAACAATAACGGCGGAAAAGACAATATTGCCGTAGTGTTAGTAAAAATCCTTTAAGGACGAGGTGGAAAGATGATAATACTTGGGATGTTAATCGGAGACCGGTATGAGATTTTGGATAAAATCGGAACCGGCGGCATGAGCGATGTATATAAGGCAAAGGACCATAAGCTGAACAGATTCGTTGCGGTCAAGGTGTTGAAACAGGAATTCAGTGAGAATACTAATTTTGTATCCAAATTCCGTGTGGAGGCTCAGGCGGCGGCAGGCCTGATGCATCCGAATATTGTAAATGTCTACGATGTAGGCGAAGAGGACGGCATTTATTATATTGTCATGGAGCTGGTAGAGGGAATTACCCTGAAAAACTATATTGAGAAAAAATCCCGCCTCTCCATTAAAGAGGCAATCAGTATTGCCATTCAGGTTTCCATGGGTATTGAAGCCGCTCACAACAATCATATTATACACAGAGATATCAAACCCCAGAATATTATTATTTCCAAGGATGGTAAGGTTAAGGTAACGGATTTCGGCATCGCCAAGGCAGCTACCAGCAATACCATTACCTCCAATGTCATGGGAAGCGTCCATTATACCTCTCCCGAGCAGGCCAGAGGCGGATTTTCCGATGAGAAAAGTGATATTTATTCTTTGGGCTGTACCATGTTTGAAATGCTTACCGGTCATGTCCCCTTTGACGGGGAGACTACGGTAGCAATCGCCATAAAGCATATTCAGGAGGAGATGCCTTCTCCCAGGGAATATGTGTCTGAAATTCCCCTTTGTGTGGAAAAAATCATTTTTAAATGTACCCAGAAAAGTCCAGACCGCAGATACCAGAGCATGGGCGAGTTGATTGTGGATTTAAAGAAATCCCTGATTACGCCCGACGAAGATTTCGTGACCATGGTGGATGTGGATGCTTCTGCGGCGACCAGAGCCATTACGGAAGAGGATATGGCGGAGATTAAGGAGAAAACAGGCTCCATTAATGTGGAGGAAGTGCATATGCGCTTAAATGAGGATGCTGTAAGGAGCAAAAGCAGGCAGAAACCTCTAAGGACCTGGGAGGACGAAGAAGAGTACGACGAGGACGAAGACGACGAGGATGACGAGGATGACGATGACGAATATGACGAGGAATATGAGGATGATGACATGGATCCCAAGATGGAGAGGATTACAACAATTCTTGCTATCGTGGCGGCAGTCATTATCGGAATTATTGCTCTTGTTCTGGTAGCCAATGCAGTAGGCATCCTTAAGGGCAGGGATACAGACCAGGAGGAAGAAGTCAAGGACATCGAAATGGTCAGCGTTATCGGCATGGATATAGAAGTGGCAAAGGTTACCTTAAAGGAACTTTATGTGGAAGTGGAAGTGACTTATGAGGAAAATGCTGAAGTAGAAGAAAATAAAGTTATTTCCCAAAGCATTAATGCAGGAGAGATGGTTGCCCAGGGAACCACAATTACTTTGGTTGTCAGCAGCGGCACCAATGCCATAGATGTGCCGGATGTAACAGGAAAAGCAAGGGATGAAGCCATTGCGGAGCTGGAAGCGGCAGGCTTCAGGGTAACCACGGATACGGGTTATGATGATAACGTGGAAGAGGGCTATGTTATTTCTCAGTCTCCCAAGGGAACTGAAAAGGCGGCAAAGACTTCTACCGTTACGCTGATCGTCAGCATCGGACCGGAGACCAAAAAGACGGATGTACCCGATTTGCGGGGACTTGGCGAAAGCGCGGCAAAGGATAAACTGGCAGAGAATAATTTGAAAGCGGGAACGGTATCGGAAGAATATTCGGATTCCGTGACCAAGGGACTGGTTATTTCCCAGAGCTACTCTCCGGGAATGGAAGTAGAAGAGGGAACGGCGGTTAATTTCGTGCTGAGTCTTGGAAAGAAAGAGACAAAATACAATTTTGTTGGTAATATTGATGCGCCTTCAGGATATACTCCGGGCACAACGGTAACTATCGTTATTACGTCGGCGGACGGAGAACAGAGAAGCTTTAGCACATCCTCTTTCCCTGTCAGCGTTAATGAGACCGGTTTTAAGTCGGGGAGTGGAACTATCAGCTTCAGCGGAACCAGAATAGTAGATGAGCAAAGGATAGATGAGGCGGGGAATCCCGTTGTTGATGAATATGGAAATCCGGTTATGGAGCAAAAGGAAGAAAAGGTAGATTATCCTGCCCAGACCGTAAACTTTACCCCGGCGCAGTAAAGGTACGACCGGATGAAAGGAAAGATTATCAAAGGCATTGCCGGATTCTACTATGTAAGGTGCGGCGACGGCTTGATTTATGAATGCAAGGCAAAAGGCGTATTCAGGAAGGATCGCAGAAAGCCCCTGGTGGGGGATGAAGTGTCCATGGATGTCATTGATGAAAAGGAACGCCTTGGGAATATTGTAAAGCTGTGGCCGCGGAAAAATGAATTGATTCGTCCGGCTGTTGCCAATGTGGATCAGGCACTGGTCATTTTTGCAGCGGCGGCCCCGGAGCCTAATTTAGGGCTTTTAGACCGTTTTCTGATTCAAATGGAGCGGGCAGGAGTTCCTACGGTCATTTGTTTTAACAAAGGGGATCTGGTAACAGAGGAGAAAAAGAAAGAACTGGCGTGGATATATGAAAGCGCCGGGTATCGGGTAATATTTATCAGCGCACTGCATAAAGAGGGCATTGCCTCCATTGAGAAGGTTTTAAAAGGGAAGGTAACAACGGTGGCAGGACCCAGCGGTGTAGGGAAATCCACACTGGTAAACTGTCTGCAGGAAGAAACGGTTATGGAAACCGGCGCTATCAGCGAGAAGATTGAAAGAGGGAAACATACAACCAGACATTCCCAGCTGATAGCCATAGGAGAAGATACGTACATTTTTGATACGCCGGGATTCAGTTCCTTAAGCGTGGCGGATTTGCTGCCGGAGGAGCTGACCAAAAGCTTTCCGGAATTTGAGGCTTATGAAGGAGAGTGCAGGTTTTT
The DNA here is from genome assembly GCA_964507745.1 of uncultured Lachnospiraceae bacterium. Classification (GTDB taxonomy): domain Bacteria; phylum Bacillota; class Clostridia; order Lachnospirales; family Lachnospiraceae; genus UBA2882. The sequence continues at coordinate 976 of CAZDRM010000055.1, read as the reverse complement.
GGGCTGCGCCCATATCCATGAGCCGGACTGCGGGGTAAAGAATGCGCTGGATGAGGGGAAAATCAGCAAAGAGCGTTATGAAGACTATATAAATTTGTATGAAGAATGTAAAAATAAAAGGAGATACTGATTATGGCAATTTTATCCCCCTCAATTCTTGCGGCGGATTTTGCAAGACTTGGCGAACAGGTAGAAAAGGTAGATAAGGCAGGTGCGGAATACATTCATATCGATGTTATGGATGGGGTTTTTGTTCCATCCATTTCCTTTGGATTTCCCATTATTCAGTCTTTGCGCCCGGTAACGGATAAATTCTTTGATGTGCATTTGATGATTACGGAGCCGGAACGCTATGTAGACCAGTTTGCGGCAGCAGGCGCAGACGGGCTGACTATACATATTGAGGCATGCCGCTGTATGGTGGACACGTTGCTGAAAATTAAGGCGAAAGGTCTTCGGACAGGAGTTTCCCTGCATCCCCAGACGCACATAGACAGTGTTTATCCTTATCTTGATTATGTTGATCAGGTTCTGGTCATGACGGTCAATACAGGCTTCGGCGGACAGAAATATCTGGACAATTGTACATCAAAAATCGTGGATGTACGGGCGGAAATAGAGCGCAGGGGATTAAAAGTGGATGTGGCGGTTGACGGAGGCGTCAATAAGGAAAATGTGGGCATGATTTTAGATGCCGGCGCCAATGTTATCATTTCCGGTTCGGCGGTGTTTAAAGGAGATATCAGTGCAAATGTTGAATATTTCATGGATGTGCTGAAGAAGCATGACAAGTAATATTACTCATCTGTCTGGGCTGCATTTACATGCACCATGATATGCTTTACCTTTTGGAAATTCTTTTCAATGTCTTCATGGACTTCTTCCGCAATTTCATGAGCTTTGTTCAGTGTATAGGAGCCATCCACTGCAATTTCTATATCTATGTATATTTTGTTTCCGAAAATACGGGTATGGA
>CAZDRM010000054.1:0-13008 GCA_964507745.1 uncultured Lachnospiraceae bacterium | reverse complement strand
TGAGAGAGTATGGTTTATAATGTTTTTCAGTAAAAGTAAATACCACAAAATATAAAATCAGCCGGGAGCTTCTAACTCCCGGCTGGTCTTGTTGTGAAATAAAAAACAATTCGTGTACTGATAAGATAATATAGTATAGAAATTATTAATAAAAATTCCCGCAAGGTTAAGTTTTTGCAAAATTGTGCCGAAATATTATTCAGCATGGATGCGTGGAAAGATGGCAGAAGGAACTGCTGTGTTTTCTGCGCTTTTTATGTTATAAAAATGCATATTTGCTAAGGATATCGGTTTTTGTCAATATTTTTTTATGAAAATCGTGAAAAATATATTAATTCCAATAAAACCCTTTGAAAAACCCTATGAAGTGCGCTATAATAAATCGATATGCGAATTTGAACTTAACGGGTTGAAATAGATAGAAAAGAGAAAGGGGTTTGTACAATGAAGTACACAGATATTGGAATTGACTTGGGAACAGCCAGCATACTGGTTTATATAAGAGGTAAGGGCGTAGTCTTAAAGGAGCCCAGCGTAGTTGCTTTTGACAGGGACACTAACAAAATACGCGCTATCGGAGAAGATGCCAGACTGATGTTGGGAAGAACGCCGGGTAACATTATGGCGGTAAGACCTTTACGCCAGGGCGTTATTTCCGATTATACGGTAACAGAGAAGATGATGAAATATTTTATCCAGAAAGCTCTGGGTAAAAAGTCTTTTAGAAAACCCCGGATTGTGGTATGTGTGCCCAGCGGAGTAACAGAGGTCGAAAAGAAAGCGGTAGAGGATGCTACCTATCAGGCAGGAGCAAGGGACGTTTCTTTGATTGAAGAGCCTATCGCAGCTGCAATCGGTGCTGGAATTGACATTTCCAAGCCTTGCGGAAACATGATTGTAGACATTGGCGGCGGTACCACCGATGTGGCGGTTATTTCCTTAAGCGGAACAGTTGTCAGCGCATCCATTAAGGTTGCAGGAGATGATTTTGACGAAGCCATTGTCCGTTATATGCGTAAAAAACATAATCTGCTGATCGGCGAAAGAACAGCAGAGGATTTGAAGATAAAAATCGGATGTGCCTACAAGCGCCCCGAAGTGGACACTATGGAGGTCAGGGGACGTAATCTGGTAACGGGACTTCCCAAGACGGTAAAGGTTACTTCCGAAGAAACGGAAGAGGCTTTAAGGGAGACCACAGCACAGATCATTGAGACCATTCACAGCGTTTTGGAGAAAACCCCTCCGGAACTGGCGGCTGATATTGCCGACAGGGGAATTGTGCTTACAGGAGGCGGAAGCCTTTTGAGAGGGCTGGAGGAATTGATCGAGGTTAAAACGGGAATCAATACCATGACAGCTGAAGACCCTATGACATGTGTGGCAGTAGGAACCGGTAAGTATGTAGAAGTTCTGGCGGATTTTAAAGGCGAATACTAATTTTTGCCTTTCATCAGGAGGTTTATTATATGGTTAAAGGGTTATATACCGCTTATACCGGCATGTTAAATCAACAGAATAAAATGGATGTTATTTCCCATAATCTGGCAAATGCAGCGGTTACGGGCTACAAAAAGGAAGGTTCCACCAGTCAGGCTTTTGATACGGTGCTGGCTTACAAGATCAGGGACCGGTCCATAGGCGTGCATACACAGAGAATCGGCGGTATGAATCTGGGAGTAAAAATCGGCGAAAATTATACCGATTATGGCCAGGGACCTTTTAAGAATACAGATAATACATATGATCTTGCCATATCGGGAAACGGTTTCTTCTGCGTTCAGTTTACCAATAAAGCGGGAGTGACCAGTACCAAATATACCAGGGACGGTTCCTTTACCTTAAATGTAGACGGATATATGGTAACCAAGGATGGCGATTATCTGTTAGATACCAACGGAAACAGAATCCGGTTAGACCCTTTAAGTACATCCCGTATTGATGAAAGCGGTACTATTTTCCAAAATGACAGGATCGTAGCAAGAATCGGGCTGCAGGATTTTGAGGATTACAATTATCTGGAACATTACGGAGAGAATTATTACCAGCCCGTAAACGGCTACCGTTTTAAGAATGCCGACGGACAGATTATTGAAGGCTATCTGGAAGCTTCCAATGTACAGGTGGTTCAGGAAATGGTTGAGATGATCAGCGTAACCAGAACCTATGAAAGCAATCAGAAAGTAATACAGACAATAGATTCAACTTTGGATAAAGCAGTAAATCAGCTTGGTTCAGTATAGGAGGAAAAATAAATGGTAAGGTCTTTATGGTCTGCGGCAACAGGTATGATTGCCCAACAGACAAATGTTGATACGATAGCGCACAATCTTTCCAATGTAAATACAACAGGATATAAGGCAGAAGTTGCGGAATTTAAGAGTCTGCTGTATCAAACCCTTCAGACAAGGACCACAACGGCAAACGGCGCCAATAAACCGATCAGCGCACAGGTGGGATTGGGTACGAGAAATTCCTCCATTACTTCTATTTTTAAAGAAGGCCCTTTTCTTGAGTCCAGAAGTGACAGCGCTTTTGCTATTGACGGGGAAGGCTTTTTTGCAGTCAGAACAGGCAGAGGCGAAGTTCAATATACCAGAAACGGAAACTTTACATGGGCTATCGGCAATAATAATACATTGAATCTGACCACATCGGATGGCTATCCGGTGTTGGATACAAACGGAAGGCCCATTGTTGTTCCGGGCAATTACAAAACTTCTGAGATCAGCATTACTATGGACGGAGAGGTCTGTTATCCGGATGAAAACAATAATCCCCAGCCTATGGGAATGAGAATCGGTTTGTTCCAGTTCCAGAATCCGGCAGGGCTGGAAAAGGTAAACGGCAGCTTATTCCGGGTAAGTGCAGCCAGCGGTCAGCCGATTAATGAGGCGACCACCAATATCGCCATTACAAGAAGCGGAATTGTACAGGGCTATCTGGAAGGCTCCAATGTTCAGGTAGTGGATGAAATGGTCAACCTGATTGTTGCCCAGCGTGCATACGAGATGAATTCCAAAGCAATTCAGGCTTCGGATGATATGATGGGGCAGGCAAACCAGCTTAGAAGTTAAGGAGTGAAGTAAAATGGATCTTAGCAGTATCGGTGCATATTATAGCGATTTGGCAAATCAGGTTCCGGCTTCGGGGCAGAAAATCTCTCAGTTGTCGGAGGAAGAATTAAAGACAAAGTCAGACGATGAATTAATGGAGGTCTGCAAACAGTTTGAGTCTTATTTCTTAGAGCAGGTGTTTAAAGAAATGGCAAAAACAACTTCTCTTTTGGGAGAGGATGAAGACGGTTCTACTTCACAGATGGTGGATTATTTTATGGATAATACCATTGCCGAGCTGGCAAGCCAGTCAACAGAGCAGAACAGTCTGGGGCTTGCACAGACCTTATATGAGCAGATGAAGCGCAATTATAATCTTTAATAACAACAAAATATCTGGGGCTGTCCGACGGACAGCCTCTTTGTGCGTTTTTATGCTTACAGGCATTGAAAGGTACAAAGGCAGGAAGAAGAAAGGCACCGGATATGGAAAAAGCGGTAATTCAGGGATATGTGGACCACGTTATATTTGAGAATCCCGAAAACGGATATGCGGTATTGGCCGTGAGCAACGACAAAATTGAAGTAACGGTTACAGGAAAGTTTCAGGGAATTGAAGCGGGAGAAAGAGTCCGCATTGAGGGAGTATACAAGGAACATCAAAGCTATGGAGAGCAGCTGCAGATGGAGTCCTATGAAATTCTTCCCCCTGACGATTGTAAAAGCATTGAGCGCTATTTGGGATCAGGAGCGGTTAAAGGAGTAGGAGAAAAGCTTGCGTCGAGAATCGTAAAAAGATTTGGCGAGGATACCTTTCGGATTATTGAGGATGAGCCGGAGCGGCTGACGGAAATTAAGGGAATCAGCGAGAGGATTGCCAGAGAGATAGCGGAGCAGGTCTATGAAAAGAGGGAAATGCGCCGTGCCATGCTGTTTTTGCAGCAATATGGCATAACGGACAAGCTGGCAGTCAAGATTTATGAGCGTTATGGGGACGGACTTTATGATATGCTCCGTACCAATCCTTACAAGATGGCGGAAGATATTGACGGGGTGGGCTTTAAAAGAGCGGATGAAATCGCCAGAAATGTAGGAATTCTGGTGGATTCCGAGTACCGGATCAGGTGCGGGCTGCTTTATACCCTGTCCCAGGCCCTTTCCGCAGGACATACCTGCCTTCCGGAAGAGGTTTTAATACAAAACGGGTGTAATCTTTTGGGGCTTTCAGGAGAAGAAGTCAGTGTACAGCTTACCAATCTGGTTATGGAGCATAAGGTCATTACAAGAAAGGAAGAACAAGAGGGTCCTCTTTTCATCTATAGTCCCGGGGCTTACAGGGCGGAAAACCAGTGTGCTGCGCTGTTAAAGGAACTGGATGTCTGCTTTTTTGAAGAGGGGCAGGAGGGTCTGTCCAAAGAAGAAAGCCTGATTTATGACAAAATTCACAGAATAGAGGATGAAAGCGGGATTGTCCTGGATGATATGCAGAGAGAGGCGGCCCTGAAGGCGATTCAGCACGGCGTCATGGTTCTTACGGGAGGTCCGGGAACGGGAAAAACCACAACAATCCATATTATGCTGAAATATTTTGAAAGAGAGCAGATGGAAATAGAGCTGGCGGCGCCTACGGGAAGAGCGGCCAAGCGTATGAGCGAGGCCTGCGGCATGGAGGCCAGAACCATTCACAGGTTGTTGGAGGTGTCCGGGGCTGCGGATGATGAAGGCGGGGGAAGCGGATTCGGAAGGGATATGAATTATCCTCTGGAAGCGGATGTCATTATTGTGGATGAGATGTCCATGGTGGATGTTTTTCTTTTTCAGGCGTTGTTATCAGCAATTCCCCAGGGAACCAGGCTGATCATGGTGGGAGATATGGATCAGCTTCCCAGCGTGGGTCCGGGCTGCATTTTAAAGGATTTAATTGAGAGCCGGGCATATTCCGTAGTGATGCTGCATAAAATTTTCAGGCAGGCGGCGGAAAGCGACATTGTCATGAATGCCCACAGAATACATGACGGGAAGCCGGTTCAAATCCGCAACAAAGACAGCAAGGACTTTTACTTTTTGAAAAGAAATGATCCCAATATCATATACAACAATATTGTTCAGCTGGTTACGGATAAGCTGCCCCGATATGTGGGAGCTTCTCCACTGGATATTCAGGTATTGACGCCCATGAAAAAAGGGGCAATGGGAGTGGAAGCCTTAAACGGAATTTTACAGCGCTTTATAAATCCCCCGGAGAAGGGAAAAAGAGAACACCTTGCAGGAGATACCCTTTTTCGGGAAGGGGATAAGGTTATGCAGATAAAAAATAACTATAAACTGGAATGGGAAGTGGTGGGGAATTATAATCTGACCCTTCAAAAAGGGCAGGGAGTTTTTAACGGGGATATCGGCATTATAAAGGAAATCAATGAATACGCATCCATGCTTTCGGTGGAATTTGATGAAGGGCGGCGGGTTCATTATAGATTCGAGGAGCTGGATGAACTGGAGCTGGCCTATGCCATTACTATACACAAATCCCAGGGAAGCGAATATCCTGCGGTGGTAGTTCCTTTGCTGGGAGTTCCGGGACTTTTAACCTACCGCAACCTTTTGTATACCGCGGTAACCCGTGCAAAAAAGTGCGTGACCATTTTGGGAGATGAAGCCATAATGGAAAATATGATTTTGGGAGAGAATAAACAGAAAAGATATACAGGATTTTACTATAGAATCAGGGAAATGGAGAGAATGCGCGGAAAGGAACAGAATTGACAGCAGTTTTGAGAAAGGTGCGCAAAAAAGTAGTAAAAGCGGCGGGAGAGAATAAAATAATAGATGTTATATTTCCTTTAAGATGTCCTGCCTGTGATAAACCGGTGCCTTATTTTTACAGACAGCGGGGGATTTGCCCGGAATGTGAAAAAAGCTTTTCCCTTATCAGAGGAGCACGATGCTGTCTGTGCGGCAGAATGCTTGCAGGAAATGAAGAGGAGCTGTGCGGCGACTGCAGGATAAACGGAAGAAGACATTATTATACAAAAGGAATTGCCCTGTATGAATATAATGATGCTATGCGAAAGGCGATTTACCGCTTTAAATATGAAGGACGCAGGGAATATGCGGAGTTTTTTGGCAGGATCATGGCACGGCAGTTTGGAAATGCGGTAAGAAGGGCGGGAGTGGAAGGGATAATTCCGGTTCCCCTCCATTTCAGGCGGGAAGCTGAAAGGGGATACAACCAGGCAGGGCTTTTGGCCAGGGCATTTGGAGCGGAAATACAGATTCCGGTTTATGAAAAATATGTTGTCCGTGTCAGAAATACGCCGCCCATGAAAGCCCTTGAAGGAGCCAGAAGACAAAATAATTTGAAAAAGGCTTTTAAAATAGGGCAAAATGATGTAAAATTGAATATAACTATAGTTGTAGATGATATTTATACAACAGGCAGCACTATTGACGCTGTGGCTAAAGTGTTATTGGAGGCCGGTGCTTCCCGGGTTTATTTTATGACACTGGCAATTGGGAAAGACTTTTGAACGGAGGGTGCATAGGATGAATGTATTAAATTGTAGAAAGTGCGGAAAGTTATTTAATTATATATCAGGACCACATATCTGTCCTGCATGTAAGGAGCGTACTGAAAAGAAATTTCAGGAAGTAAAGGAATATATCCGTGCCCACAATAACTGCCCTATGGCAGAGGTGTGTGAGGAATGCGATGTAGAGCCCAAACAGATTCAGCAATGGATCAGGGAGGAGAGACTGCAGTTTTCAGAGGACTCTCCTATTAAAGTAACCTGTGAAAACTGCGGGGCATCCATCGGAAGCGGAAGATTCTGCAACAAATGCAAAAATGAAATGGCAAAAACTTTCAGCGGTGCAATCAGTAAGCCGGAGCCGCCTAAAAAAGAGGGCGAATCAAAACCCGGAGATAATAAAAACAAGATGAGATTTTTATAGGAATTGACGGGGTTATGCTATGTTAAGTCAGGAAAGGGTCCAACTGATGACCAAGATGGCGGCCTATGAAGAAAACGAAGGCCGTAAATATATGTCCATCGGGAATTATTTCAGAAGCGACTATATCGGATTGCAGACTATTAAATCCATTATATGCGCGACGATTGCATATGCTATTTTATTTGCATTGTATATCTTTTATGATTTTGAGGTTTTTATGCAGGATATTTATAAAATGGACTTGCTGGAATTTGGCAAGAATGTTGTCCTGTATTACTTTATTTTTACTCTGATTTATGCTGTGATTTCTTATATTGTTCATTCATACAGGTATTACAAAGCTAAAAAAAGCCTCAAAAGGTATTACCATCACCTAAAGCAGCTGAATGCTATGTATGATTTGGAAAACAGGAAATAGGAAAGGAAAATCTTATGTCTTCATTACTGGAAATGAGGGAAAGACTTCGGAATTTCTACAGTAAGTATGAAATTTATATTACGCCGCTGTTTAAATTTATGCTGGCAATGGTTTCTCTGATGTGTATTAACGGGAATATCGGTTATATGGATAAGCTGAACAATATTATTATTGTTCTGGTAATCGCATTGATGTGCTCCTTCCTGCCCATGAACTTTATTGTTCTGGCCAGCGCCGGATTTGTGTGCGCACATTTATATGCGGCCTCGCTGGAATGCGGGATTGTGGCTCTGGCAATGTTTTTGCTGATGTTTATTTTGTATTTTCGCTTTTCCCCCAAGGATACGGTGGTGGTATTGCTTCTGCCATTGTGTTTTACCTTGAAAATACCTTATGTGATTCCCATTGCGGTAGGGCTTATGGGAACCCCTGCGTCAGTGGTATCCGTGGGCTGCGGCACGGTAGTGTATTATCTGATTCAATACATTAAAGTCAATGCGTCTACAATCAGCGCCTTAGAGGCGGACGACGGGGCGGTTGCCAAGTTCCGCTATGTAATAGACGGCATATTAAACAACAAAGAAATGTTGATTACCATCATTGCTTTTGCGGCTGTGGTAATTACGGTATATCTTATCAGAAGAACCTCTGTAGACCATGCATGGACAATTGCTATGGCGGTGGGCGCTGTTTTGGGTATTGTAGTATTATTGGTCGGGGATTTAGCCTATGATACCCATATTTCAATCGGGCTTTTGATCGTGGGAATGGTTATTTCCCTGCTGATTGCAAAGGTTTTACAGTTTTTCTGCTTTAATGTGGATTATTCACGAACGGAATATGTTCAGTTTGAGGATGATGAGTATTATTATTATGTAAAGGCTGTGCCCAAGAACTCTGTTGCACAGTCAAAGAAAAGAGTCAAGAAAATAACGAGTGTTTTATAATGCCAAAGGGGATTGGTTTTTTTGATGGAGCAGATCAACAGCTTTATAAATAAATATTTGACGACCCTTCATATTCCTACCAGGATTGTATGGACAGATATTGTGGAGATAATTATTATCTCCTTTTTGGTGTACCAGATTTTAATCTGGATTCGCGATACCAAAGCGTGGAATCTGTTAAAAGGCGTAATCGTCATTTTAATCTTTCTGCTCTTTGCGGCCATTCTTCGGCTGAGTACAATTTTGTGGATTGCGGAAAAGGTCTTTTCTGTAGGAATAATAGCGGTTGTTATTGTATTGCAGCCCGAATTAAGGCGGGCGCTGGAGCAGCTGGGACAAAAAAATTTTGTGGCAAATCTTGTACCTTTTGATGTGGCAAAGAGCTCTGACGGAAATTTTTCCGACAGAACCATTAATGAGATTGTGAAGGCCAGCTTTGAAATGGGAAAGGTAAAAACCGGGGCCCTGATTGTTGTTGAGCAGAACCAGCTGCTGACGGAGTATGAGAGAACCGGAATTGCAGTGGATGCAGTTGTAACCAACCAGCTGCTGATCAATATTTTTGAACACAACACGCCTCTTCATGACGGCGCCGTACTGGTGCGGGGAGACAGAGTGGTTGCCGCAACCTGCTATTTACCCCTGTCTGACAGCACAAAGCTTTCCAAGGAGCTGGGAACCAGACACCGCGCGGGAGTGGGCCTATCCGAAATTACGGATTCCATGACCATTATTGTATCAGAGGAAACAGGGCGTATATCGGTGGCCTTTGAAGGTAAACTTACGAGAAATGTGGATGCGGATACCCTGCGGAAGAAGCTTGAGTCCATCCAGAATAAGACTGTTGAAGAAAAGCAACGTAAAGTCTGGAAAGGCAGGTTGAAGCGTGGAGAAAAATAAACTGACAGACAATTTGTTTTTGAGAATACTTGCGGTATTGGTAGCTGTTTTAGTGTGGATCATTGTAGTAAATGTCAGCGATCCTATTATTGAGTCCACTTATTCGGGAGTGCCGGTGGAAATTCTCAATGCGGATCTGATTTCCAAGCAGAACGAAACCTATGAAATTCTCAATGGCAGCAATACCATTTCCGTAACCATTACGGCTAAGCGCTCTATCAATGATCTGCTGGGCAAGGAAAACATCAAGGCAACGGCTGATATGCAGGAGCTGAATGAAGAAAAAGGTACGATTCGGATTCGTCTTGAAACAAACAAATACAACGACAAAATAGAGAGCATCAAGTCTAAAACAGACGTGGTGGAGGTAGAAATAGAGAACCTCTCAAAGCGCCAGCTTTCAATAACTTCTGTTATTAACGGAGAGCCGGTAGAAGGGTATATTACAGGCGATGTAACCCTGGATCAGAATGTGGTAACGGTACAGGGACCGGAATCCATTGTATCGGAGATTGCTTATGCTGCCGTAGAAGCTTCCGTTGCGGGAATGTCGGGCAGTATCAGTACTACAGCGGTTATCCGTTATTATGATGAAGCAAATAACCAGGTGGATGCTTCCAGATTGACAGGCAATATCAATACGGTCAGCATCAGGGTGGAATTGCTGGCGACCAAAAGCCTTCCTTTGAAGTTTGCCATTACAGGAACGCCTGCGGATGATTACGGGCTGTCGGGCGAGATTACTTCCGATATTGAAGAAGTACTGGTTGCAGGAAAATTAAACACTCTGGTAGGACTGACGAATATCAGTATACCGGCGTCAGCAATTGATGTAACGGATAAAAGGGAAAGCTTTACGGTGGTTCTCGACTTAAACAAATATCTTCCCGATAACGTAAGGCTGGCGGATGAGGACTTTGACGGCAAGGTTGCGGTTACGGTGGGCATTGCGCCTATGGAAACAAGAATTGTTGCCGTACCCAGAAGCCGGTTCCTGATTACCGGATTGAGTGATGAGAAACAAAGAGCCGCTCTGGCAGATACAGATGATACCGTTGAGGTTACTTTCAAGGGAATGCCGGCGGATCTGGAAAGGTTGGAAACGGATGAACTGATTGGAACGGTCGCCATTGAAGATTATATGTCAAAAAGAAATATAACGACGATAAAGGAAGGTGTTTATGATATTCCCGTAAGCTTTGAACTGCCGGAGGGTGTTTTTATGGCGAACGAGAATTTTACGGTAAAATGCCGGATAAGGGATATAAAATAGAAAATAAAGAATAAAGAATAAAGAATAAAGGACGATATTTTATGGGTAGATTATTTGGAACAGACGGTGTCAGAGGAGTAGCCAATGAGGAACTGACGCCGACCCTTGCCATGGAGCTTGGTCAGGCGGGCGCCTATGTTCTGACCAGAGAAAAAGAACATAAGCCCACCATTATGGTTGGATGTGATACGAGAATTTCAGGAGATATGCTGGCAAATGCTTTGATGGCGGGAGCCTGCTCCGTAGGGGCAAATGTGGTATATGTGGGCGTTGTTCCCACGCCTGCAGTGGCATATCTTACACGTAAATATAAGGTAGATGCGGGGGTTGTGATTTCCGCATCCCATAATCCGGTTGAGTTTAACGGCATTAAGTTTTTTGACGGAAACGGCTATAAGCTTCCCGACGCCTTGGAGGACGAAATAGAAGAGTTGATCAAAAGCGGAATGGAAGGGATAAAATTTCCCACCGGTTCTTCTGTGGGAAAGATTAAATACCGTACCGATGCCCGGGAAGAGTATATTAATCATGCCATGACAGCAATTCCCGTAAGTCTGGAGGGAAAGAAAATTGTAGTGGATTGTGCGGAAGGCGCAGCTTTCTACACTTCCGTTGAAGCTCTAAAGGAGCTGGGTGCTTCTGTGGTTGCTATCCACAACAATCCGGACGGCACCAATATCAATGCAAACTGCGGTTCCACCCATATGGAGGAGCTGATGGCAAGAGTTGTGTACGAAGGTGCGGATATCGGTCTGGCTTTTGATGGAGATGCCGACAGGATGCTGGCTGTAGATGAAAAGGGACAGCGGGTAGACGGCGACCAGATTATGGCTATTGTAGGCAATCATATGAAGAATCAGGGAGTTCTGAAGGATAATACCATTGTTGCCACGGTCATGAGCAATCTGGGATTTTTCCTTATGGGAAAAGCTCATGGCATTACCATAGAGCAGACAAAGGTGGGAGACAGATATGTATTGGAGCGCATGAAGGAAATCGGCGCTAATTTAGGAGGAGAGCAGTCAGGACATATTATTTTCCTGGATGAAAACACTACGGGCGACGGACTGTTAAGTGCGCTGCATCTTTTGCAAGTGTTGGTGGAGACCGGAAAATCCCTCTCAGAACTGGCATCCATTATGGAGGTTCTGCCCCAGGCTCTGGTAAATGCCCGTGTGCCCAATCACAAGAAAGAAAGCTATATGGAGTACCCCGAAATTGCGGAAGCCATTGAGGAGCTTTCCGAAAAATTTGCCGGAGAGGGCAGGGTGTTGATCCGTCCTTCAGGTACGGAGCCTCTGGTGCGTGTTATGATTGAAGGAAAAGACCAGGAGCAGATTGAACGGGAAGCCCGCAACCTGGCGGAGCTAATTCAGAATGTCATGCTGTAAGGCTTGTGAAAAATTGGGAAAAGTGTTATAGTAAATAGGGGTAAGACATATTTGGAGGGAAATACAAATGGTTAGTCAGAAAGTAGTAATTAAGAATCCAACGGGATTGCACTTGAGACCTGCCGGAATCCTATGTAAGGAAGCAATGCAGTTCAAATCATTAATAACATTTTCATTCAGAGATAGTACGGCAAATGCAAAGAGCGTCCTAAGTGTGCTGGGTGCGTGTGTAAAGTGCGGAGATGAAATCGAATTTGTCTGTGAAGGCGAAGATGAGGAAGAGGCCCTTAAAGCACTGGTAACCGCAATTGAAAGCGGACTCGGCGAATAATCAAATAAAGCATTACGGCCCATCTATTTAGGATGGGCTTTTTCATATCCGTTATATTCTACGTAAAAAAGCTGATAGAAAAAACGGGAAAAGCAAATGTATAAACAGACAGAATATGAAAGAGGAAAGGAAGCAGAAACATGTTAAATTATAAAAGATATCAGAAAAACCCCGTAGTACATTATCCCGAAAGGGAATGGCCCAACAAGGAAATAGAAAAAGCGCCAATCTGGTGCAGCGTTGATTTAAGGGATGGCAATCAGGCTTTGATTGACCCTATGGTAGTAGAAGAAAAGATTGAAATGTTCCAGTTCCTGATTCAACTGGGATTTAAAGAAATCGAAATCGGTTTCCCGGCGGCGAGCCAAATTGAATATGATTTTTTAAGACAGTTAGTTGACAGGAAAATGATACCGGATGATGTATGCGTGCAGGTGCTCACACAGTGCAGGGAGGAATTGATCGACCGCACCTTTGAGTCCATTGAAGGCTGTAAGCAGGCAATTGTTCATATTTACAACTCCACTTCCACCCTGCAGAGGGATGTGGTGTTCCATGCGGATAAGGAGCATATTACCGATATCGCTGTTCAGGGTACCCGTATGGTAAAGGAACGTGCGGCAAAATTCCCGGGAAAGATCATTCTGGAATACTCTCCTGAAAGTTTTACGGGAACAGAGCTGGATTATGCATTGGAAATCTGTACGGCGGTACAGAAGGAATGGGGACCTACGCCGGAGA
>CAZDRM010000053.1:0-13208 GCA_964507745.1 uncultured Lachnospiraceae bacterium | reverse complement strand
CTTCGTCAAATCTTGCTTTTAACTCTACCAGAACGGAAACCTGTTTGCCGTTTTCCGCCGCCTGCGCCAGTGCGGCAATAATGGGAGAATTACCGCTGACTCTGTAAAGAGTCTGCTTAATTGCCAGCACCTGAGGATCTTTTGCCGCCGTCTTAATAAAATCCACAACCGGCGCAAAGGTCTGGTAGGGATGATGCAGCAGAATATCCCTTTTCCTGATTTCCTCAAAAATATCGCAGTCCCCGGGAAGCTCCGGCACCGGCTGGGGCGTATAAGTCTCTTCCTTCAGGTGCTCAAAGCCGTCCGCACCGTAAAGCTTCATAAGGACGGTTAAATCCAGAGGTCCGTTAATATAATAAATATCCTCCTCGGAAATCTTCAATTCCTTCCGGATCATTTTCAGCAGCGCTTTGTCAATCCCTTCTTCAACCTCTAAACGGATTGCTTCGCCCCACTGTCTTTTCTTTAACTGCTTTTCAATTTCCTTTAATAAATCCTCAGCCTCATCCTCTCCGATGCTTAAGTCCGCATTTCTCATAATACGGAAGGGATGAATGCACAGCACATCATAATTTAAAAAGAGCTTTTCAATATTTCTTTCGATAACCTCCTCCAGAAAAATGAAAACCCGCTCCTTTTCATCAGGAATTTCCACTACTCTGGGCAGGACGCTTGGCACCTGAACCGTGGCAAACTCCACTTCCCTGTTCTTTGCTTCCTTTCCCTTCTCGTCTTTTCCCTTTTCCCCTTTGGTCTTTTCAACTTTATCCAGCTTTTTCTTGACAAGCGCGCCCAGATTCAGAGATTTATTCCTAATTAACGGAAAAGGTCTGGAAGAATCCACCGCCATAGGGGTCAGAACAGGGTATACATTATCTTCAAAATATTTATCCACAAAAGCAGCCTGCTTTTTGCTTAAGCTCTCGTGATGGGCAATAAGCTGTACGCCCTGCTGCTTTAATAAGGGCACAAGGCTTCTGTTATAGGTGGAGTATTGAAGGTTAACCAGCGCATGAGTGTCCTCATTAATGGCAAGAAGCTGCTTTTTAGGCGTCATTCCCGCTATATCTTCTTTTTCATAACCTGCATGAACCATATCCTTTAAGGACGCAACCCTTACCATAAAAAATTCATCCAGATTGGAGGCCGTAATGCTTAAAAATTTCAAACGTTCAAAAAGAGGATTGGTCTTATCCCTTGCTTCACTCAATATGCGGTAATCAAATTTCAACCAGCTCAATTCCCTGTTGTCGTAATATTCAGGCTTCAAATAATCTACTGCTTCCGACATGCTTATCCCTCCTATACATGACGTTTCTGTTTAATAACCGTTCTTACACTGTATACCTCTTCAAAAAACTTCGCCCTTGCAGTAAGAAGTCCCTTCTCCAGTGTAATATCCTCTGCGGTATCCACGCTGATAATCAGCTCATGATCTTTTAAAACCGTTTTTACTTCTTTGAACTTTTGCTTATGGCTTCTGTCCAGACCATTGGCAACTCTCAAAATTGCCGTCAGCTTGGCAATAATCAGATAAGCCTCTCTGCTTAGGGTAGTCTTTTCGCCCAAAGCCTCGTAATACTCAAACTCATCCCTGTTATACTTTGCCACATAGGCAACGATTTCCCGCTCCGCATGGGACAGCCCGATAATCTCCGTAGCCATAATAATGCGGAATGTACATTCTCCCACGTCCATCAGTGATATATATTTACCGCAGTCATTTAACTGGGCCGCAATCTGCAAAAGCAGCCGTTCTCTTTTGGAAAGGCCATGGACCCTCTTCATGGTATCAAATATGGAAAGAGCAAGGTGCTCCATAATTTCATTTCTCTTTCTGCTGCACATATATCTTTTGCTGATATTGGCAGTAGAAGCAATGATATCCTGTTCAAAATCATGAACCTCTAAAAGCAGCTTATTCTTCTGTGCATATTCATAGGCAATTCCATCACACATGGACACCCCCGGCGCCCAAATATGCTGCGCTCCCAGCACTTCCATAATCCGCTTGGTCAAAACCGCACTATGGAACAAAAGCGAGGCGTGTTCCTCGGATATTTCCAGCCATCCGCTGATTTCTCCGGGATTTTTATGGAAAATCTTATCATAAAACTCCATAAATTTTTTATTGTCCATATTGCCCCGTTCCTTGCATATTTCTTTCTTCTGAAATACCGGGGAAATATAATCATCTATAATAATCAGGTTTTGAATTTCCCTGTCCTTTAAATAAAATCTTTTAAACAGGGAAAACTGATCATTTACCATTTCTTCAATCAGCCTTTCATACTGCATGGGCTTAGGGGAAAGAGCCTCCAATCTCTCCCGCATCCTCATAACGCCCAGACGCATGTTCTGAGTAGTTACCAAGGTGTCATTTTCAAAAAGGGAAATCTGAATGCTGCCGCCGCCAATATCCAGAATTGCCGTTCCTCCTTCAATGCAGTCATCGAATTCCTTTCCTCTTGTGGCAACCGCTTTATAATCCAGAAAACGCTGCTCGGAATTGCTGATGGCCTCCACCGAGATTCCCGTCCGGTTTTTAATCTGGTCAAGGACGATCATGGTATTTCTGGTTTCCCTGATGGCGCTTGTCCCGTATGCCTTATAATCATCCACTTTATAGGATTTCATAATCCGGTCAAATTCCCGCAAAACCTCCGAAAGTTCATCCAGCTTTTCCATGGAAATCTTTCCCGTATTATAAGAATCCAGGCCCAGTGCGATTCTGTGTCTGATACAATCGATTTCCCGTATACCCGCTTTCTGGGATATTTCAAATATTTTCATCGAAAGCTCGTAGGAGCCTACATCAATTGCCGCAAATGTTTTCACTGCCATATGACTTTCCTTTCCGGCCGGACCTTTTCTTTCCGTCCTGCTTTAATAGTTACCCAGAATTTTCATATTTCTGGCCTCGTCCCTTAAGCCCCGCAAAGCGTTTTTAACGGCTCCGTCAGCCAGATTTCCTTCAAAATCCACAAAGAAACGGTATTCCCAGTTTCTGTCCTCAATGGGGCGGCTTTCTATTTTACACAAATTCAGATTGTTATAAATAAAATGGGAAAGCATATGATACAGGGAACCGCTTTCATGGGGAATTTCAAAACAGATGCTGATCTTTTTCGCATCCTTTAAAAATACCTTCTGATTGGTCACAATGATAAATCTGGTGGAATTGGTATCGGACTGGTTAACCCCCCGCTTTAAAACCTCCAGACCGTAGATTTCTCCCGCATAAGCGCTGGCAATTGCCGCCTGAGATTTATCCTGATCCTCCACTACCTTTTTTGCCGCAAAGGCGTTGTTCTGCATGCTGATCTGCTTCCAGCCGTACTGGCTCAAAAACCTTGCGCTCTGCATTAAAGACTGTGGATGGGAATATACCGTTTGAATATCCTCTATTCTGCTTCCCGGCACGCCTAAAAGGCAATGCTCTATTTTGATGATCTGCTCCCCTACGATGTAATTTTCAAACTCTACCATAAGGTCATAGATATCGCTTACAATTCCTGCCGTGGAATTTTCAATGGGCAGCACCGCAAAATCTGCGCTTCCCTCTTCAATGGCGCTCATGGCATCCCGGAAGGTATCCACATGGAAGCTGTCTATTTCCTCTCCGAAATACTGCATCATAGCTGCCTGGGAATAGGCGCCTTCAGCTCCCTGAAACACCACTCTCACTTTACCTTCCTGCAGGGTATCCACTCCCATAAAGGGAAGGCGCCCCATACTGCCATGCTCCGCCAAAAGCTTATATTGAAGCTTTCTGCTTACAGACATAATCTGCTCAAACAGCTCCTCTACGGCACGGCTGTTAAACTCATTGGAGGTTAAGGATTTGACCTTTCTGATTTTTTCCTCTTCCCGGACTCTGTCAAACACCTTTTTTCCCGTCTCTATTTTATACTCTGCAACCTCTTTGCAAATATCCATTCTGCTTTCATAAAGGTTCACAATCTGCTTATCAATTTTATCAATTTCATCCCGTAACTTCTGTAAATCCAAATTTTTCGTTTCCATATCGTTTCTGCTCCAACTCCGTTTTGGGCTTTCCCAAATTTATTTTGTATTTTCTAATGCTGCATTCCTTGCCGCATCAAAGGTCATAACCTGAAAGTCTCCACTCTCCAAAGAAACCTTATACATAGGTGCATTCTCTCCGAATCCCGTAAAATAAACATATTTGGAGGTAGCGTTAATGGATGTATAATTTCCCTCCGCAAGAACGCGGGGATCTGAGCCGTCCGTATACATAACCTTGATTGCCGGCTCTGTTTTAGAGTTTTTCTGGTAAAAAATATAGCTTCCGCAGACTAAATAGCAGTCAATGCGATCCTGGGTCAATGTCTGAACCTCTCCTGTTGCCATATCATACCGGCACAGCTTATAGTCGTCTGAAATATTCATAAAATAAATATAGTCTCCCTGGGCGTCAGGGCACCACACATTGCCGTCATACACCATCTGGGTCTGACCGGTAAGGGTATTGTAGCTGTAAAGATAATGGTCGCCACTCACTCCGTTGTAATAAATCATATTTCCGTAGTTGGAGGCAGGATTCATGTCAAAATCAAGAATCTGTTCTCCTTTTCCCTTGCGGATGTCCACCTGATACAAGGTGGTCCTGGTTGCCTTCTCATATCTGCCGTAATAAAGCGTATTGTCCATTAACTTCATAGACGTACAAAGGGCTCCGTCCAGGCATTTTGCATTCTTTCCATTTAAATCGCTGCGGTAAATTCCCAACACCTGAACCGCAAAGCCTCCCATGCCTTGAGGCGTCTCCACACCATTGACAAAATAGTAAAGATATGTATTGTCCGCGTTAATATACATGGGCTTTGCATTGCTAAGCTTCCTGATGTCGGTCTCATCCACATTCATCACATACAGGGTTCCGTCATCATACTGGTTGGCAAAATACACCTTGTCTCCCACCTGACAGAACAATCCGCCGTTATTAATATTTCCGCCTGTATTTCCCACGGTTCCTTCGGGATTCTTATACAGAAGCACCTTTGCCTCCCGAAAAACAAAGAGCCCTCCAAGTAAAACAAATACCAGTGAAAGTATTAAAATCAATTTTTTCTTATCTGACATATTACACCTTTCCCTCTAACTCATTTAACATATCCACCATAGTTTTGCCGTATACCGGATGGACAAAGCCCGGTGCTATTTCCGCCATAGACTCTAAAACAAAAGTCCTGTTTTTCATATCAATATGGGGAATGGTAAGATATTCATCATCCATTACCCGATTATCATAAAAAAGAATATCCAGATCCAGACTTCTGGGTCCCCAATGCACCGCCCGGTCCCTTTTGGCTTCCGCCTCTATGCGGTTACATACTGCTAACAACTCGTAGGGAGTCAGAAGGGTTTTTATCTTTATTACCCCGTTTAACACAGGGTCCATTTCCACGCCTCCGTATGGCTCCGTTTCAATGATTGTTGAAGTACGCAGAAGAAAAATGTCGTTTTCATTTTCCAGTGTTTCCAGACCCTTCCTGATATACTCTTCCCTGTCCCCCACATTGGAACCAAAGCCGATATAAGCTTCGTGAAAACTGCGCTTTATGGAAACGGAAACGTCTTCAAAAGGAAGGGGTATGGGCGCATGCGGTTTGCTTATGCTAATCTCTACGGAAGCCGCCCTGGAATACCGCAGAAGGATTTCCCTTGCCAGATTTTCCGCAACGGATTCCAAAAGCTTATAGGTATGCTTCTTCATATAGCGGTCAATAAACATACACAATTCGCCGTAATCCACTGACTGCCCCAAATCATCGGCTTTTCCTGCCGGTCTCGTATCCGTATGCAGGCAGACATTGACGAAAAAATCCTGTCCCTGAGCGGATTCTTCAGGATATACGCCGTGATGGGCAAATACTTTTAAGCCTTTTACCTGAATTTTATCCATTTTCCATGCTCCTTTCCTCATTGTTCTAATTATATCATGAATCAAAGATTCATGATCGCCATTCGCCGTTCGTCGAACATACAAGCATGCTCTCCTCACTAACGCACATTATATCATAGCCGCAGTGTCCCATTCGAAAAACCTGCGGTTTTTCTCATTCGCGGGCTTCGCCCTATGAAAACCCACATGGTCAAATTCGTCCGCAAGCAGACATCCTTAACCATGCAGAATCGCTTCCGCCATACGGATTGCCCGCACATTTTCTTTTACATCATGCACTCTTACAAACGCCACACCTTTCATAACGCCGATTACGGTTGTGGCAAGAGTTCCTTCCAGCCGTTCATCCACCGGCAGATCTAAGGTCAGCCCTATAACGGATTTTCGGGAGGTTCCCAGCAAAACAGGCAGCCCGAAGGCATGAAGCATTTCCAGTTTATTGATGATCTCCAGATTATTTTCATAGGTTTTACCAAAGCCCACACCCGGATCTATGCAGATTTTTTCCCTGTCAATTCCGGCTCTTTCGGCTATCTCCAGTGTTTCCTCCATATCAGCCAACAGATCATTTATATAATTACCATAATCCGCAGCCTTTCTGTTATGCATGAGACAGCAGGGCAATCCCGACTTTGCTATGATATCCGCCATATGGGAATCATATTTCAGCCCCCAGATATCATTGATCATATCCGCTCCTGCTTCTATCCCTGCAAGCGCTACAGCGGATTTGTAGGTATCCAGGGAAAGGGGAATATCAAACCGCTTTTTAACCGCTTCCATAACCGGTATGACCCGTGCCGCCTCCTCTTCTTCTGTCAAAGGGCTGCAGCCCGGCCTTGTGGATTCTCCTCCGATGTCGATGATATCCGCTCCTGCTTCTATCATTTCCTCCGCATGAAACAGCGCCGCATCCATATTATTCCATTTTCCTCCGTCGGAAAAGGAATCCGGCGTTATATTTAAAATTCCCATTACATATGTATGGTTAGCAGTGTCAAATTCTTTTTGTCCGATTATCATGATGTCTTTCCTTATATTTCCAGCTTCATGTTTTTCTTCTTTCTCTTCCAGTTACATGCCGACTGCATCTGACAGCCATAGCAGGGTCTGCTGGCTTTATCGGCCCGGTACAAAATCCCTTTTAAATCGGAGCCGTCCTTGATCTCCTTATTGCGGTGGTTTGCAATGGCCTCGGAAATAATCTTTGTCTCCTCCTCCGAATAGCCACAGTCCTTTAATATCTCCGGCGCCAGCCTCGCTGATGCCAGAGCGTGGTCCGTTCCGTCCTCATACTGGACGAATCTGCCGATGTCATGAAGCAGCGCGGCGCCATAAATCCAGTCCTTTCTGATTGGCTGGGCATTTTCCTCCAGATTTAACAGCATGGCAATTCTCGCCACATTGAGGAAATGCGTCATATCGTGACCGCAGAATTTCCGGCTCTTTTCATGGTGCGCAATCTTTTTGGCATATTTTTGGTATACGGGATGTTCTAAAATCTTTCTGGCTCTTTTCATGCTTTTGCCGTCCGAATCGCTCATGACTTCTTACCTCTTTCATAGCTTCTGCTTCTTTTATTCTTTTATGCCTTCCTGATTTCTACAGGACCTCCGGCTTTTCACGCCTTTCCCACTCTGCGTACTATGACCCCTGCAACATATGATAAAAGCTGTTCTGCAGCTTTTCATCCTCTGCAAATACGCCTCTTGTCACAATGGTTACGGTTTTGCTTCCAGGCTTTTTTACTCCCCGCATGGTCATACACATATGTTCCGCCTCAATCATAACCATAGCGCCTTTCGCGCCTAACTCCTCCATCAACGCATCCGCAATCTGAGCCCCCATCTGCTCCTGAATCTGCAGCCTTTTGGCATATACTTCTACCGTTCTGGCAATCTTGCTTAAGCCAACTACCCTGCCGTCGGGAATATAAGCCACATGGGCCTTTCCGTAAAAGGGCATCAGATGATGTTCACACATGGAGTAAAACACAATGTCCTTCTCCAATACAATCTCATTATTTCCCGCATGAAAGGTCTTTGACAGATGTTCGCTGCTCTTTTCATCCATTCCGGCAAAAATTTCTTCGTACATTCTGGCTATGCGCTCCGGCGTATCTTTAAGCCCTTCTCTGTGAATATCCTCTCCGATTCCCTCCAGCAAAAGGGTAACCGCCTCTTTTATCTTGTCTTTATTTACCATGGGAGTCTCTCCTCGTCCATTTTCCCTTTTTTACGATTGCCGCCAGCTCTCCAAGATAGGAAAGGGATCCAAAGGCAATGATAACCCCATCCTCTCCGGCCATGAGATACGCCATTTCCACCGCTTCTTCCAGACTATCCGCCGCCGTTACCTTTTTGTGATAAACTGACACAGCTTTCGCCAGCTCATAAGCCTCAAGGGCGCGTTCATTATCGGGTGTCTTTACCGTAATAATGCTGTCGGCATAAGGATAAGATAACTGAATCATCCTGTCATACTCCTTATCCTTTAACACTCCCATTATATAAATTATTTTCCTATTTGTAAAATAAAACTCTATGGTTTGCGCAAGTGCTCCCACAGCGCCCTCATTGTGGGCTCCGTCTATGTAAAAATCAGGCTTCTTCGCAATTTTTTCAAATCTTGCCGGCCATGAAACCTGCTCAAAGGCATGGCGGATTTTTTCTTCCGGCAGGGAAAAAATCCCGCTGTTTCTTAAATAATCAATGGTTTCCAACGCCACAGCCGCATTCTCAAGCTGGTATACTCCCATAAGAGAAAGCTTCATTTTCTTGTAGTTTTTATAGGAAAAGCGGATTCCTTTGTCCGTTCCCGAAAGTAACTTTGCTTCATCCTTATTTACTGAAAAAAGCGGAGCATTATTTTCCTTGCAGACGCGCTCTATTTCTTCAAAGGCTTCCTGCTTCTGCAGGGCGCATACTACGGGAATGCCTTCTTTGATAATTCCGGCTTTGTTTCCGGCAATTTCGGAAAGGGATGTTCCCAGAAATCCCATATGGTCCATGCTGATGGAAGAAATGACAGATACTAACGGGGTTTTAATAATGTTGGTGGCATCCTCCGTGCCGCCTAAGCCTGTTTCCAAGACTACTGCGTCGCAGTTTTTCTCTTTAAAATATAAAAATGCTAACGCCGTTTCAAACTCGAAGGGGGTGGGATGGGAAAATCCTGCCTGAACCATTTCTTCACATTGGGTTTTCAGTTTTTCTACATACTCACATAAAAGCTTTTTGCTGATGAAACGTCCGTTAATCTGGAAACGCTCTCTGTAGTCCGTAACGGTGGGGGAAATGTATCGTCCTGTTTTGTAACCACAAAGGGTAAGGGTTTCTGAAAGCATGGCGAGAATGCTGCCTTTTCCGTTTGTTCCCGCGATATGTATGAATTTTAGGTCGTCCTGGGGGTTGCCTAAACGCCGGCATAGTTCGGATATGCTGGAAAGGCCGGGATGGCAGCCTAAGGGGGTTAGGGTTTTTATGTATGAAAGGGTTTGTTTTTCGGTCATTTTGAATTGCCTCGGTTTTTTTTGTTCGGCTCCGCAGTGCTGCATTCGGAAAACCAAAGGTTTTCCTCATTCACGGGCTTCGCCTTATGAAAACTGTCATAGACAAATTCGTCTGCTAGCAGCCGATTTACTTGACTGTTTTTTTTGTTCGGCTCCGCAGTGCTACATTCGGAAAACCAAAGGTTTTCCTCATTCACGGGCTTCGCCCTATGAAAACTGTCATAGACAAATTCGTCTGCTAGCAGCCGATTTGTCTCTGGCAGTTTTCGCACTGCTCATTGCTTACGTGGACATTATACCACATTTTTGAATAAAAATTATATTTCGGGGACATACTTTAGCTATGATTAAAAATTTTTTTACCTGTGGTCTGGTGGGGTGGTGTTTGGAAATAGTTTTTACTGCCGCTAATGGACTGAAAAATAAGGATTTTAAATTAAAAGGAAACACTTCCTTGTGGATGTTTCCTATATATGGTCTGGCAGCTTTCTTTAAACCGGCTTATAGGTTTATAAAAAAATGGCCCGTTCCTTTCAGGGGCGCATTTTATACTCTTTGCATTTTTACTACGGAATTTCTTACGGGAAGCGCTTTAAAGAAACGGAAGCTCTGTCCCTGGAACTATGAAAGCTCGCCTTATAACATCG
Source organism: uncultured Lachnospiraceae bacterium (assembly GCA_964507745.1). Lineage (GTDB taxonomy): Bacteria > Bacillota > Clostridia > Lachnospirales > Lachnospiraceae > UBA2882. The sequence continues at coordinate 3,121 of CAZDRM010000053.1, read as the reverse complement.
AGGGCGTTATCAGAATCGATTACGCTCCTTACTGGTTCGGCACGGGACTTTTGTATGAGTACATCCTGAACCGCCGAAAAAGTAAAGACTGACGGTCATATAACCGTCAGTCACTGTCTTCGCAATACTTTACCGCTTTTACCATCTGCGGTAATGTATTCATATATCCTCCCCTAAACAGCCACCCGCACTATGCGGGTGGTTTAATTTTTAGTCATCAAGGTCGTCAATATTTCCAGCATTGATACTCTGGGTGTTTAAGGTTCTCCGTTTCATTCTCTGCTTTTCGGACTGCTCTAAAATATAGTCCTTTATGACACGGGAATTTTTGATATGGATAAGCTTTAATACCTGATGAGTAGTGTCTCCTGTGTAGCAGACAACCGTACCCAGCTTAAAAATCCGTTCCCACAGAGAGGTTTCTAACTTAACATCCGTTACCTTGTACATATAGCAGTCATCTTCAACAGTCTTTAAAAATCCTGCCTTCATGTTGATAATTTCCTCTCCTACCATATACCTGGTAAAAGTCCAGGGCAATCCAAAAAACAAAATTCTCTTCTTTTCCACGTATTCCATTTGTTTATCCTCCAAATTATAGTACGGCTGTTTCTATTATCATATCACACACCGTCCCGACTGCAAATACAGATTTTGTGTTTTCCAAAGAAATTTATTTAATTTCCCAAATTTTTCATTGAAAGCAGCCACAACATATGGTATCATGGTAGAAATGTAACCACAAAAGGAGGTATTTTTATGACGGCAAAAGAATGTATCTTAACCCGCCGCAGCATCCGCAGATTCAAACCTGATGCCGTGGACCACCAGATATTAAAGGAAATCGTTGAAACCGCTTCTTACGCACCCAGCTGGAAGCATACACAGATTACAAGATATATCGCTGTGGAAGGTACCTTAAAGGATAAAATCGCAGACGAGGGAACAAAGATGTTTCCTAATAACGGTAATATTATCAAAAATGCTCCCGTATTAATCGCCGTAACCATTATCAAAGGCAGATCCGGTTATGAAAGGGATGGTTCCTTTTCCACCGACAGAGGCGACGGCTGGCAGATGTATGATGCAGGCGTTGCATCCCAGACATTTTGTCTGGCGGCACATGAAGCAGGTCTTGGAACCGTTATTATGGGAATATTTGACAGACCTATTGTTTCTTCCCTATTACAGATTCCCGAAGACAGGGAGCTGGTAGCCCTGATTCCCATAGGCTATGCAGATGAAGAACCGGCAGCACCCCGCAGGAAACCGGCAGATGAACTAATTTCATTTTTAAGTTAAAAATAAATCGAAGAGATTCATTTCTCTTCGATTTTATTATGATACCCTGTTTTTACAGGACGTTAATTTCAGAAAGAGAGGTCCTTAACTTATGAGACATTTAATGAATCCGCTGGATTTTTCCGTTGAAGAGCTGGATGCGCTGTTTGAACTGGCTATGGATATCGAAAAAAATCCGGCAAAATATGCTGACAAATGCGCCGGCAAAAAAATTGCCACCTGTTTTTATGAAGCCAGTACAAGAACCCGCTTGAGCTTTGAAGCGGCAATGATAAACTTAGGAGGCAGCGTTATCGGTTTTTCCGACGCCAATTCCTCATCCGCCTCTAAAGGCGAAAGCGTTTCCGATACAATCCGGGTTATTTCCTGCTTTGCCGATATCTGTGCAATGCGCCACCCCAAGGAAGGCGCGGCCATGGTTGCCGCCTCCAAATCCTCTATTCCCGTTATCAACGCAGGAGACGGCGGACACCAACACCCCACCCAGACACTGACGGACCTTTTAACCATCCGCTCCCTAAAGGGACGGCTGAATCACTTTACCATCGGCCTCTGTGGCGACTTAAAATTCGGCAGAACCGTCCACTCCCTGATCAATGCCCTTTCCCGTTATGAAGATATACATTTTATCTTCATTTCCCCCGAAGAGCTGAGGGTTCCCGATTATATTATCGAGATGCTGAAAGAAAAAAACATTCCCTATGAAGAGGTTATCAAACTGGAAGACACCATTTCCCAACTGGATCTGCTTTATATGACCCGTGTCCAGAGAGAGCGCTTTTTCAACGAGGAGGACTATGTAAGATTAAAGGATTTTTATATTCTGGACAAAAAGAAAATGAAAGCTGCCAAGGAGGATATGCTGGTGCTGCATCCCCTTCCCCGTGTTAATGAAATTTCCGTGGAAGTGGATGATGACCCCCGCGCGGTTTATTTCAAACAGGTTCAGTACGGCATGTATGTGCGCATGGCTCTGATTCTGACACTATTAGAGCTGGTATAAGAGGAGGAACTATTATGTTAAATGTAGGAAAAATTGAAGAAGGATTTGTATTAGACCATATTGAAGCGGGAAAAAGCCTTTCCCTTTACCATCATCTGCAGCTGGACAAGCTGGACTGCACCGTTGCCATCATCAAAAACGCCCGCAGCAACAAAATGGGCAAAAAGGACATTTTAAAGGTAGAATGCGATATCAACATGCTGAATCTGGACGTTCTAGCCTTTATCGACCATAACATTACCGTCAATGTTATTAAGGACGGGGAAATCGTTGACAAAAAAGAACTGGTTCTCCCCAAGGAAATCAGAAATGTCATCCAGTGCAAAAATCCCCGCTGCATCACTTCCATCGAACAGGGTCTGCCCCATATTTTCTTCCTGGCAGATGAAGAGAAAGAAATTTACCGCTGCAAATATTGTGAAGAGAAATATAATTCCAAAAAATAAAGCAAAACGTAGAATGTATAAAATGCAGGCCAAATGCAGATTTTCATGTAAGGGTTCCTTCATTGCAATATATCATTGCCACAGGAGCCCTTCTTATCAATTTATGCCCTTCAATATCTTTATTCTCACAAAATGCTGTATTCTCGGCACAATTCCTCCAGATATGCTTCATCATCTGTGGCTCTTTTTAAATCATCAATGCGGTTGGAATTTAAAAGGATTTTACTTAATGTTAATACCCTTTGTTTACCTTCTTCCCTTCCTGATGCCTTGCCAATCTCTATGCCTTCTTCCCTTCCAATCTCGCGTTCATCTTCTCTTATCAGTCTCATTTCTCGTTCTTCATCAAATTCATAAATGCTCACTTTTA
>CAZDRM010000052.1:0-13519 GCA_964507745.1 uncultured Lachnospiraceae bacterium | reverse complement strand
CAGGGATTACCGCAAAAACGCAAAGACTTAGTATAAAGGGGAAAAAGCGTCTGTAAAAATACCTACACTCTTTCCCCAAACAATCTCATACTATGGGTTAAACAGAAATATGGTTCTGAGCCAGTAATTCCCGCAGTCTTTCTATTTCGCCATTTAATGTATCTATGGCTTTATCTCTTTCTTCAATATCCTTGTCTTTCTTTGCAAGGTCCTTTTTATTCTTCGCAAGATTCTCTTTATTTTTCGCAAGCTGCTTGTCCTTCTCTGCCGTCTCCTGCTCCAACCGGCTTAAACGCTGCTGGTCTCTGTAATACCGCTCCCTGGCCTCATATTCTTCCCGTACCGCCAAATCAGACAGGCGTTTAAAAAGCTCTGATGAGGCTTCGTTTAAATATTCGTCTTTTCCTGCAATCATTTTTATTTCCTCCCACGTGGCGGCTTTGAAAAGTGCCGCCCATTTATCAATATGATATTTTTTATCTTCTTCGGTTGCCAAATCTATATGCCTTAAATTTACCACAGACAGGGCAAGCTTGTCACTGTATTTCGCATTGTTTTTAACATTTAACAATTTATACGTGCTATAAAATTCCGGCGGGATACCCGGCAGGTCAAAATCCAGAAAACCGATATGGATTACTGTTTTGGTGTGGCTGTAGTCTTCTCCCCGTTCCAAATGATCAAAGTTTCTGGCAAGATATCCAATGGAACGTTCAGGCCAGAACCCCTTATTTAAAACCTGCATCTCCATGTTTATGATTGTATGACCATTCAGTATAAGACGTATATCCAGACCAAATGTCTTGTCTTTTACAGCCCTTCCCAGCTCAATAGGATTGGTAATCTCAATAGATGTGATATTCTTCATTTTAAGATGCATCAAAGAAGCCACCAGCGCTTTCAAAACCTTTTTATTTTTCTGCAAAAGTGATTTGAAGAGAAAATCATTGGTCAGAGTATACTCCAGCCTACCGGTTGCCGAGTGAAAGTCCATGGCTTTAGAATCCATGGGTTTTGTGTCCATGGGTTTTGTGTCCCTTGGCAGGGAATCCACGTGTGATAAAGAAGTGATTTGTTTCATAGATGTGTCCTTTCTTTTGAAAATATAGAATTGAATTGTAATGAAATTTGCGGCAGTATCGATATCTGCCATGAAATAATAGAAATGAAAACCCGATATGAAAATCAGGTTATTTTGTTAAGATAAAGAATAGCACAGCTTTCCCTGATTATCAAGAAAAAAGCAAAAAAATCACATATATTGGGCTCCCATCTGGGCAACCTTTAACAGATCCCTCCTGGAATTAATTTCCAGTTTTGTAAAAATGTTCTTCAAAGAGCTTTTTACAGTATTTTCACTGATAAAAAGCTGTGCAGCAATCTGCTTATTGGTAAAACCGTCCGCCGCCAAAAGGGCAATATCGTTCTCCCTCTTTGTAAGCATGGGAAATATACCCGTATACTCTCTGTTCCGGGCGCTTTTTCCTGCTCGTGACACTTTACGGCAGACCGCCATAATAGGTTTGTAGCGTTCATCCTCCTCTAATAATTCCTGAAAAGGCTTCATCAGCCACTCCCCGTATCTCGCATAAAGCATAATCGGCTCAAATCCCACCATATCCGACACTTTGCGGACATAGGCCTTTGCCTCCTCCACCCGCTCCAGGGCTGCTGCCGCCGCCGCAAAAATCAGATAAATACTGGCGATGGTAAAGGTATTTGAATATTTTTCCACAATTGCTAAAACTTCTTCCTCCGCAGAAAGCATTTCATAAAACTTCTCATCATGAAGGGCTGACGCCATTTTAATCATGATGGCATAGGGATAAGCCTGATGCATGATTTTTCCCGGCAGCCTGCCGTCCTTTTTTATCCAGTCCGCCAGCTGCTCCGGATATCCCATATATTCAAAAAAGAAAGCCTCACACATATCCACGCTATAACTTAAACTGGTATTCTCTCCCGTCTCACACAAAGTCATGGAACGCATTTCCCTGAGCATTTCCTTTGCCCGTTCAAATTCGCCCTTTATATAATACAAATGAGCCTTTAAATATCTGGTATTGATGCCAAAACCGTTCAAACGCATGATGCCGCATTTACGCATAGCCTTGTCGCATAATATCTCCGCCTGCTCAAAATCTCCTACATAATACCGCCACTCCGCTTCCGCCAGACATTTAACCCCGTCATAGGAAGAGATTCCCTGCGCTTCATAGTCATCCAATTGTTCTCCCAGCTTTTCTAAAAGCTCCTGTCCGCTTCCCTCTCTGTAAAACATATGCCAAATGGAAGGAATTCCGTAATTTCTCGGAACATTCCAATCAATACGAGGCAGCTCCTCTCCCTGAAAAGCCACTGCTTTTTTCATATAGCTCCTCATCAGATCCAGATCGTTATAGGCGCTCTGGGATAAAAAGGCATAGTAAGCCTTCCAGAGGTAATCCTTATCCTCCTTTGCCAGCTTGATTTGTTTCATGTTCTTTTCGAACAGCCACTTACACTCGGAGAGTCTCTCTTCCTGACCGTAATTATAAAAACGCCACATAAAAAGAACGAGACAGAGGGGATAATCCTCAAACAAAGCCTTGGGGCAGTTATCAAAACACCGGATTATCAATCGCTCATCCTCATCCAATGCGCAAATTGTTTCGAACAATTCCAGAGTCCTTAATATGCCCTCATAATTTCCTGCCTTCTCATACCATTTTAAGGCCTCCATGTAATCTCTCCGGTACACTTCATACTCTGCCATTCTTTCATAACGGATACACTTTTCCGAAAGACTTAACTTTTCAAAATGATGATAGATACAATTTTTAAAAATCATATGAAAGTGATACATTCCCGAACCCTGGTCCCTGCCAAAAAAAGCTTGATTTTCCAATAGCTCTTCCAGCATGGCAGAGCTGTCTGCGCCATCATGAAAAAAATCCGCCTGTTCCTTTGTGAAATCCGGCAGAAAAACCAGATAGGAAAGAAAATGCTGGGTTGCCTTGGAGCAGGAGGCATATGCCACCCTGTCAACAAGATGCTCCATATCCGCCGACAGCTCACTCTTTCCCATGCGCAGATAATTTAATATGGTCACATAAATCATGGAAATCCAGCCTTCGGATTTCTCGTAAATCCGTTCCACTTCTTCATCAGAAATGGAAAGCTTATACATATTCAGGTAATTGTGTACGTCCTCTCTGGAAAGGCATAAATCCTCTGTGGCAATCTTGTTCATTTTCCCTGTGGAAACCAGCAGTTCCTCGTCCTTAAAGACCTTTTTCTGGGAAATGACAAAAATGCGGATTCTTTCGTGAAACTCCCTTGCCAGATAAAGAATAAATTCACTAGTCTGCCTGCTCTGAATCTGATGAAAATCATCCAGAACCAGAAACAAAGGACTTTTCCCAAACAGCTTATCCATTTTCCCCGCAAACAACGCTCTTTGCATTTCGCCAGCAGGAAAAGGAGACCTCAAAAGCTCTCCTGATACCCCGGAAGCGGAAAACAATTCCGCACAAAAGGAATTCCATCCATGGGATATATTATCATCATAAATATTGACCCATTTTACCGTGCCCTCTGCACGCTTACAAAGCTGCCGGATTGCAACTGTCTTTCCATAACCGGTAGGCGCCTCCACCACCGTTATGGTTTGATCCGCAGAAAGCATGAGCGCTCTTTTCAACCGCTCCGATATGTATATTTCATTTTTTACATGCAATTCTTCCTGCGCCATACCCTTCTTCATAGTTACTCCAGCCAGCCCTCATCTCTTTGTAATTGAAACAAAGCATTTTTGCGTTTTAACATTTCATCAAATTTTTCAATATAAAGCCGGACATCCTTTACATTATCCGCCCGTTCAAGCCTGCCCCCCGGCAATAAAATCTTGGAAATACTTCCCGCCCCCAAAGCCATGATGGTCTGTACTTCCTCCATAATCAGAATATTATAAATTCCATATTTCCCTTCTCTCGCATACCCTACATTTTCCAGATTTCCGGTCATATTCTTCTGCCTGTAAAGATAATAGGGATGCATATCCATAGCCTCTGCCCCCGCTGCGGCAGCGGTCATAGTCTCTTCCGTATTATGCAGATATTCCATTCCGTTTTCCTCAATCCACTCCCGAAGCTTCGATGCCCGCTTTACCGCCAGGGAATGAACCGTAAGGGAATCGGGATTCAATTTTTTTATTTCAGAAACCGTGTCGGCAACATCCTCTGTACTTTCGCCGGGCAGGCCTAAAATCAAATCCATATTGATATTATCAAAGCCCATATCCCGCGCCAGGGAAAACGCCTCTTTTACCTGTGCCACCGTATGCCTTCTTCCGATGAGCCTTAGGGTTTCCTCCTTCATGGTCTGGGGATTAATGGATATTCTGGATACCTTATGTTTTTTTAAAACCGCCAGCTTATCCTTTGTAATACTGTCCGCACGCCCCGCTTCCACAGTAAATTCCAAAACCCCGGATAAATCAAAAGTCCTATCCAAGTGAGAAAACAGTCTTTCAAGCCGATCTGCCGAAAGGGTTGTAGGCGTTCCTCCTCCGATATACACACTGTCTAATGCCTTCCCCCTGTAAGCCTCTGCCACATAGTCCATTTCTTTGCAAAGGCACTCTATGTACTGATCCACAATTTCTTCGTAAGCACAGATGGGATAAGAAGTAAAAGAGCAGTAAAGACAGGTAGTGGGGCAGAAAGGAATGCCGATATAAAGGCTGTATCCTTCCTTTCCATGCAAAGACGCCAGCAATTCCCTTTCCCTGTGGGCTATTTCTATGGAAAGCTCCGTCTTTTCCCTGCTGACAAAATGTGCTTCTTCCATAAACCGGGCAATTTCCTCATCATCTTTCCCCTGAGAAAGCATCCTCATGGCAATCTTGGTGGGACGGATTCCCGTAAGATTTCCCCATGGCAGGGTCTTTCCCGAATATTCGCTGAGGCTTTGGTACAGCCTGCGTTTAAAAAGGTTTTTCCCCTCTTTCTCCGGATTTTCATCATCCGCAGACATATGCTCCTTGGAGAGTTCCATGGAATAGGAAAACTCCTTTTCTAACCGTGTCTCTCCCTCAGAATCCTTAATATAAAAAGAGAGTTTGGGGTTATTCCTTTTTAAAGCAATGTCCATAAACAAATGCTTTTTTAAATCCTCAGCCTTTTCCCTATCCGTAGAGGGAGTAATGATCTTTACCGTCTCTTCCGGATAAAAGGCTTTAACAAGGGAATGTATATCATAATCCAACTTTTCCGTATCAACTGTTACCGCAAGCATGGTACTCCTTTATCTTTACTTTCTCTGCTCTCTGTCTCTCTCCATATTACTACTGCAAAAATGGATTATATTTTTTCTCATGTCCGATAGTAGTCGCTTCCCCATGCCCCGAAAAAACTTTCACATCATCCGGCAGCACAAAAAGCTTCTCCTTCACGCTTCTGACCAGCTGGGACATGGAACCGGTGGGAAAATCCGTCCTTCCTACCGACTCCAAAAAGAGTGTGTCTCCTCCTATGAGAAAGCCGTCCTCCTCAAAATAGTAGGCGCAGCTCCCCTTTGTATGGCCGGGGGTTGCTATAACCTTAAAAGAAATGCCTGCTTCCCGGCAGATATCCCCGTCATGGACATAACCGTCCGGCTCCACCTTGTATGCCATTCCAAAGCTTCCCGATAAATTCAAATTTACATCCTTACAGATTTCCTCTTCCTCATCCAGAGCGTAGATTTTGGTGCCGCTTAATTCTTTCAGCTCGTTACAGCCTTCAATATGGTCGAAATGGCCGTGCGTCAGATAAATCGCCGCCACCTTCAATCCTGCGCCCGTAAGCTTTTCATAAACAAGCCCGCCCTCATCGCCGGGGTCAAATACCACAGCTTCCTTTGTTTCATCGTCATAAACAAAAAAGCAGTTTGTAGCACATGAACTTAAAATCATTTTTCCAATCTTTAACATTTTCTTTTACCTTTACCTCCATATCTGCGAAAACGGGGCATTGCTGCTACCCCGTTGTTCTCTCAATATCGATTACGCTCTCAGTGCTTCTCAGTTTTTCAATAACGCGAAGCAATTCATCCTTGCTGCTGACCTCAAAGGCAGTGGACATGGTTGCCACACCCTGCTTACTGGTTTTTGTATTCATGCTGATAATATCAATATTCTTTTCCGTAAGCGCCTTGGAAACATCAGCCAAAAGCCCGTACCGGTTATTGGCGTAAATCGTGATTTCGGCCACAAATTTACTTCCGCCATCCAGACTCTCATTCTGCCATTCCGCATCAATGAGCCGCACCCGCTCATTCTCCTGCAGATTGATAATATTGATACAGTCCGTTCTGTGTATGGACACTCCCCTGCCTCTTGTGACAAAACCTACGATTTCATCTCCCGGCACCGGAGAACAGCACTTGGAAGAACGCACCGCCACATCATGAATGCCCTTAACTACAATACCGCTCTGGGATCTTCCCTTTGCCAGCATCTGCTTTGCGGCAGCGTTTTCTTCCACATTCTTTAATATCTCTTCATCGGTCACATCCTCCATGTGGTCCTTATCAAAAAGCTCTTTCATCTTATTGATGACCTGGCCTTCCTTCAAACCGCCGTGTCCGATTGCTGCAAGAACGGATTCCCAGTCTTTAAAGCCGTACTTTTTCATAATGGCTTCCATATATTCCGGGCGCATGACGTCCATCTGGTTAATGGACTTTGCCTTGCAGTAATTTTGTAGAAGATCTTTACCCCTTATAATATTTTCATCTTTAAACTCATTTCTAAACCACTGGTTAATTTTATTTTTGGCCTGGGTGGACTTGACCACATTGAGCCAGTCCCGGCTGGGACCCCTGGAGTTCTGACTGGTCAGAATCTCCACCTTATCGCCGTTGTTCAGCACATAATCGTTGGTTACCAGCTTGCCGTTTACCCTTGCTCCCACCATTTTATTCCCCACAGCGGAATGAATACTGTAGGCAAAATCAATGGGCGTGGAGCCTGCGGGAAGATTCTTCACATCTCCTGTAGGCGTAAAGCAATACACATTATCGGCAAATAAATCCAGGTCGCTTTTCAAAAGCTTCAAAAATTCATGGTTGTCAGAAGTATCCCTCTGCCACTCCAAAATCTGTTTCAGCCAGGAAAGCTTCTCTTCCTCGCCTGTAGCGGAAACCTTTTTGCCATCCGCCGCTTCTTTATATTTCCAGTGGGCGGCAATACCGTATTCTGCTGTTTTGTGCATTTCATAGGTACGAATCTGGATTTCAAAGGGCTGTCCCGATGCCCCGATTAACGTGGTGTGCAGAGACTGATACATATTCCCCTTGGGCATGGCAATATAATCCTTAAATCTGCCCGGTATGGGTTTATACATTTCATGAATCACGCCCAAAGCCGCATAACATTCCTTGACGCTGCTCACAATAATGCGGACGGCGAACAAGTCGTAAATCTGGTCAATGGTTTTATTCTGGTTTTTCATTTTTTTGTAGATACTGAAGAAATGTTTGACTCTTCCGTCAATTTTAGCCTTGATTCCTGCGTTCTTAATATGTTTGCTGACTTCGTCCACAATATCCTGAACATATTTTTCCCGCTCGCTTTTCCTGACAGCTATTGTATCAACCAGATCATAATAAACATCCGGCTGTAAATATTTTAAAGAAAGGTCGTCTAACTCTACCTTGAGTTTTGAAATTCCCAGCCTGTGGGCAATGGGAGAATAAATATCCAGGGTTTCCCTTGCCTTTTCCTGCTGCTTTTCCGGCGCCATGTGCTTTAAGGTACGCATGTTGTGGAGCCTGTCGGCAAGCTTAATAATAATGACCCTGATGTCCTTTGCCATAGCAAGAAACATTTTTCGTAAATTTTCCGCCTGCTGCTCAATTTTATCCCCATCATACTGCAGGCTTCCTAATTTGGTAACCCCGTCTACCAAAAGGGCTACATCGCTTCCGAATTTTTCCTCTATTTCTCCTGTGGTAAAAATCGTATCCTCTACCACATCATGCAAAAGTCCTGCCGCAATGGTTTCCTTGTCCATTTCCAGATCCGCCAGAATAATAGCCACACACAAAGGATGGATGATATAAGGCTCTCCCGACTTGCGCGCCTGGTCCTTATGGGCATCATAAGCAAGGCGATAGGCTTTTTCAATCAAAGAAATATCGTCGCTTGGATGATACTTATATACTCTGGCAATCAAATCCTCATAAAGCTCTTCTGGACTCTTGAATTCCTCCATGGCCTCAATTCGTCCGTCATCTATTACCAGCTCTGTTTTTTTCTCCTCGGGGGTTTCCGTTATATTATTCGTATTATCCGCCATATTTACCGCCTACTTTACCAATATAACTAAGATTATATTATTATTTTGACTTTTCGTCAATTTCCTAAGCGCCTGAGCAGTAATCCTTATCTGACGGACTCCTTTAAGTCGAAGGCAAGACCCACTGTTTTGGGTCCGGAGTTGGCGGCAATTGCTGCGCCAATCTGATAGTAGCCTGCAGGACCGTAGCCCACACGCTCCTTCATCATGTTTTCAATTTCCTCTCTTACTTTTATATCATCCCCGTAAATAATTTCATAAGGGGAACCCGGTTTCATATCGGCAAGGCTCATATCCACGATTTTGGGAATCAGCTTTCCTTCTCCCCGCACCTTTGCGCCGGTGGTAATTTCATTATCACAAATCTTCATAATGGGCTTTAAATTCAGTCTGTCCCCCACAAAAGCTGCAGCGCTGGGGATTCTGCCGGATTTTCCTGCATATTTGAGCGTATACATTCCAAAATAAATGCGCCTGTTGTCTATTGCATTCCTAATATAGGCTTCTATTTCTTCCGCACTTTTTCCTTCTTTTACCATTTTGGCCCCGTTTACAACGGGAACGCCGTAAATTGCCGTATAGCCTTTTCCGTCGATATTGTAAATACGAACCTTTCCTTCATACTCAGGATGCTCGTCAAAAAACGCCTCTTTCGCCATAATCGAATTTCCGTAGGTGGAAGAGCCGTGAGAATTGATCAACACCAGAATAATGTCCGTATATCCCGCCTCTGCCTCTTCTAAATACAGCTCCTGGAACTCATAAGGAGTGATCTGGGATGTTTTTGGTATTTCGTCACACTCCGCCATCAATTTGTAAAACCCGTCATTGTCAAAGTCAATGCGGCTTGTATACGATTTATCTCCCAAAGCCACCTGAAAGGGCAATACCCTGATATCCAGATTTTTTTCGTTTTCATAGGTAATATCGCTTGCCGAATCCGTAATAATTCTAATTTTTTCCATTTCTGCCTCCATGGTCAGGCAAACACATCCTTTGTGCCCGCTTATTCTTTCAGTAAATTATACGAAAAAAACGCTCCGTTTACCAGACCTTTTTATGATTTTTAAATCCCGAAGACGCTGTCCGACTGGTAAATCAGCATATCCCTTTGCTTCAGCTTCATATTTCCCACCGGAAGGACTACTTCTCCCTTCCTTATCACAACCAGAACCGTTATATGATACTGTTCCTCCGCTTTCTTTACGGGCATATCCAAAAAGGGACTGTCGCCGTCTATGACGACCCTGACGGTTCCTTTGATATTTTTCGTAGATTTTGCCCTCTGCATCTGCGTATACTGTTCCACAAAACCGGCTGAAATAATACCTGTGGGGATGGCAACCACGCCTACGCCCAGAAATGATATGATAATGGCCATGATCTTTCCCAGAATGGTTACGGGATAAATGTCCCCGTATCCCACCGTAAGAATGGTGGATATGCTCCACCAGATTCCGGAAAAGGCGTTGTTGAACGCCCCCGGCTGCGCCTCATGCTCCGCGCTGTACATGCACAGGGAGGACGCCATGATCAACACCATAATGATAAATACCGATGATATAATCTGGTTTCTCTTTTCATATAAGACAGAAGTGATAACATTAAAGGAGTCATAATAAGCATTGATCCTGAAGAGATGAAAGATCCTGACTACTCTGAGCATACGGAAGGCAATAAATCCCGACAAAAAGAAAAAGGGCAGAATGGTGCATAAATCCACGATTCCGTCAAAGGAAACCAGGAATTTTATGACCGCCTTAAAATGCCCTTTTCCCGGATATAAATACTCCGCCGTCCAGATGCGCAAAAGATATTCTATGCAGAAAATAACAACAGTAACCGTTTCTATGACCTTGAACCGGGAGCTGTAAACACTGAATTCCTCAAAAGTCTCCAAAAACAGCACCGCAATATTGGTAATAATGACCAATACAATAAAAATGTCAAAGGCGCGGCTTGTTAAATCATTCTTTTTGCCAATCTGTATAATATCAAAAATACGCTTTTTCTTTGCTTTCATCCTGTTATTCCCCGTATCCGTAATGTTAAAATTGTATCTGTCTGCCGCTTATACCCGCAAGCAGAACCATTATTGTTATTTTATCCGATTATTTCCGGATACACAACAGGAAGTCCGCAATTTTTCAACGTCTTTTAAGAATGTTTTTTTCGCGAAAGGTTCATACACGCCGCTGCGAAGAAAATGATGGCAACAGCCCCCATAATTCCCAAGCTGAAAGCAACCGTGACTTCTTTATCCCCGAACATATAAACAATGCCCAAATCCTCCTTGATCTCCTTTACTGCGGAAACCGGCACGCCTTCAAAAGCCCTGTCCATAACGGGCTTCATCATAATATTTCTGAAAATTAAAGCACCGTGGGAAACGGGAAACAGCTTTACAAGCCATTGCACCGCTTCAGGATAAGAGCCGATGGGCAGATAAATGCCCGTTAAAAACCCGATCAATGTTCCTAAGACAATATTTGCCGTGGTATATGCATTGATGCTGCGAAACAGCGTTGTAAGGAACAATGCAATGGACGTATTCATAAAAGAAGTAAGCAAAATAACCAGAACAGTCTGTATCATGGCTTCCGGCTTCATAATCCGCCCTCCGTTTACAACAATGTAAATTTCCGCCACGCACAGGGCAATCAGGCTCATGACCACGGCTACCACATAGGCGCTGAGCATATATCCCGCTCCCATTCTCCACCTTTTGACCGGCGACACATAAAAGTCCTTTTCAATGCCTGACGCTTTATCCTGTACCATGGTCCCAAGCATTCCAAAGGCTGTAGTCATGCCGGTAATGGCCAAAACACCTGCCATAACCCAGTTATCCATCATTTCTGCGGCGCCTTCAAATTCCTTCAGGTCATTTGTATACACATCCCCCAAAAACAGCACATAAAGGGCGATGACGATAAATACTGCAAGAAGGGAAAAGATCACGGATGATTTATCCCTCAGATATAATTTCAGATTTCTTTTTGCAAATGCGCTCATTCCCGTATCTCCTTTCCCGTAATCTCCAAAAACACATCATCCATGGAACCCTTTGCCACTGTAAAGGCTTCTATAAATGGCTCTGCAGCCTTTAAAAGAGGCAGCGCTTCCATGGTGGTCTGCAGCTTTATTTCCAGAAAATCTTTATTCTTCACACAGGAAATTTCCTTTTTCTCCAAAAGCTTCATGATTTCTTTTTCATTCCGTGGCTTTATGCAAAGCTTATCCCTTGCATATTTTTCCTTTAACTCAAATGGCGTTCCCTTTGCCGCCACCATGCCGTCGTCCACAACCACGCAGTCATCCGCCTCTTCCGCTTCTTCCATGTAATGTGTGGTTAAAAAAACTGTCATCCCCTGCTCCTTTTGCAGCCTTTTTACCGTGTCCCATACATTTTTTCTCGTCTGAGGGTCCAGACCCGTGGTAGGCTCGTCTAAAAAGAGAATTTGGGGCGTATGTACAAGCGCCCTTGCAATATCCGCTCGCCGCCTCTGTCCCCCTGACAATTTCCCGTAGGGGCGTTTTAACAGTCCTTCGATTTCCACCGCTTCACAGGCTCTTTTTACCGCTTCCTTTAAAGCTTTTCCCTTTAAATTGTAAAAGCTGCCACGGAGGTACAGGTTTTCTTCCACGGTCAGAAGCCTGTCTAAAAGGCTTTCCTGAAAAACGACGCCGATGCTGTCCCGTATTTTGTCATCCTCCTCGCCCAGTCTGTAACCGTTTACCAGCACCTCTCCCTGATCCGGTTTCAGAAATGTGCAGATAGAGTTGATGGTCGTGGATTTTCCCGCCCCGTTAGGTCCCAGAAAGGCAAACAGCTTTCCCTGTTTTACGCAAAGGCTTACATCCTTTACGGCTTTAATACTGCCGTAGGATTTGGATAGATGATTTACCTCAATGATTTTTTCCATATGCTTCTCTCCCTTCCTTATGCACACCATAAATCATGGAAAAGAGCCTGTAAACCGTCCTTTCGGTAAGTTGCATTTAAGGCGTGGTAAGATGCGTCAGAACTATGGTAAGACGCAAAAAGAGCGGTAAGGCGTAAGCAGCTCCTGATGGCGCTGCTGTCCTTCCGCTCCTTTGGTAAAATCTTTATTGCTTTTTCCTTTCCTCAAGCGCCTTGTTAATTTCCTTAGCCTGCCTTGCATCATCCGAAAATACCAAAAGCCAGACTACCACATAAACCGCCAATACAATAAAGAAAAAGAAAATTCCCTCTGTTATGTTATCATGAAGTCCCATAAGCCGCCCGATGACTAAAAGCACTCCCTCCAGCAAAAGCAGATGTATGATTATTCTGACCATCAGCTCTTTGTGATTTAATTCCCTTTTGGAATAAAATACCAGAGAGGGCAAATCTCCTGCCAGGGCAAAGAGAAACATTTTCCCAAAATAATCCAGTCCGAAAACCGAATCCGGGTAAAATACCATGCAAAAAATAAAGGTCGCCATCATGCTGCAGCCGTATATAATCGGATAACTGATAACCAGTTTTTTCATAAGCTCCCGTAATTCCATCATCCACCTCCTATAATCCCAAGACCTTCTTTAAGGAAGGCACATAGCTCCTGGATACCAGAAGCTTCTCCCCGTTATCCATGTGGGCCTCAAATCTGCCGCTTAGGGACGGCTTGATATGGGAAATTTTTCCTGCATTGATAACCGTGGATTTGGACGCCCTGAAAAATTGAGTTCCCGCTGCCAGTTCCTCAAATTCATAAAGCTTCAGTTTCGTCTCATAAACCCGGCTTTCGCAGTAGAGAAAGGATTTCTGGTCTACCGTCTCAAAATAGTAAATATCGGACAGGCGGAGACGGTAAATCTCATCTCCGCAGATTCCGCTTAGCTGTTCTCCGGATGTTTTCAGTTTGTGTAAAAGAGCCATGACTTCTTCATTCATTTCATGACATCTGATTACAATTTCCTCTTCTTCTCCACGGGGGATTTCTTCAATGGAAATTTTCATTTGCCACCTCTTGCTATCTCTTGCTGACTTTTTACTGATTTTGTATTCGCTTCTTATTTATCTTCTATTGGCTTTCCGCTTTTCTTCGCTCCCGCCGCAATCAAGCCGATGCCGATTGTCAGGCTGAAAATAAGCGTTAAAAGCCATACATTGGCATTAGTCGTATCGATTTCATCGGCTCTGGTCACTCCCATGGTCCACCGGCTCAAATCCG
>CAZDRM010000051.1:0-13586 GCA_964507745.1 uncultured Lachnospiraceae bacterium | reverse complement strand
ACAAAAATGAAAGAAACCCTATATACCATTCCCTTAACCGATGCCTACCATGCCGGCGACGAATGCCCCTTCTGCTTTATTGAACGGAACGTGGAGCAGGATCTGCTGGACCTTGTTTTGGGCTCCGGCTCATCCTATATGGAAAGCGATATGCGGGACCAGACCGATAAAGCCGGCTTCTGCCGGGCGCATTTCAAGAAAATGTTTGATTACGGCAATACTCTCGGCAATGGCTGGATTTTAAAAACCCATTATGTCCAAGTAAACAAAGAGCTGGATGATCAGATTAAAATGTTTTCCCGGGGCAAATCCTCTTTTATGAACAAAATGAAAAAAAGCCAGGATTCCATGAATTCCATGGCGGCCTGGGTAAAGGAACGTGAAAAATCCTGCTATATCTGCAATCAGTTTGCAACTACATACCAGCGATATCTGGATACCTTTTTCTTTATGTACAAAAAAGACGGGGAAATGACGGAAATGTTAAAAAACAGCAAGGGACTGTGCCTCCATCACTTCGGAGACATCTGCGCCGAAGCGGACAATCAGTTAAATGACAAGCAAAAGGATACGCTTTTCCCTCTTTTATTCGATTTAATGAGTGAGAACATGAAACGTGTGGGCGAAGATGTGGCATGGCTGGTGGAAAAATTCGATTACCGCAACAAAGATGCGGACTGGAAAAACTCCAAAGACGCCATCCAGAGGGGGATGCAGAAGCTGTGGGGCAGTTACCCGGCAGACCCCGTTTACCAACAGAACAAATAAGCTTTTATCATAATATCTATCATGCAAGGGGTTGTTGCAACAGTACGATTTTTGCATCACCCCTTTATTCATCCAAATTATTCATCCAGATATTCAGGCTTTGTAAATTTTTCCCGCATCATCATGTAGTAAGCTATCGCCTCTTTATACACAAAGTCTGAATCCAGTTTTTCCACAAGGGCTGTCTCCATGAGCCCTCTCGTGACATATTGCATAGAGCGTATTAACACGTCCACATCCACGCCGGGCAGAATCCTGTCATAATCCGCCCGCTCCAGGGCCTCATTCATGGCTGCCTCCGCCAGACCCGTATAATCCTTTATTTCCTCCAGAATTGCAATATCCAGACCTTCCCTGCTGCTTAATAAAAATTTCTGCATATAAGGATAATTGCGAAGCAGCACATTTTTTGCCTCTTCAATCCGGACAAATAAAAGGAACAGATCGCGTTCCCGCAGACCTATGGCTCTTTGCAGCTCCATAGCCATATATCTGGCGCTGTATTCATATACAAAAATGTATAATCCCGCTTTTGAACCGAAATAGTGGAACAGAAGCCCTTTGGAAATCCCCGCTTCCTTTACGATATCATCGGTACTGGCCTTCTGATAGCCGTTTAAAGCAAAAATTTTCAACGCTCCGTTAATCATTCGGTCCTGTTTTTCTTTTTTCAAATCAAAAAATTTGTCGTTCATTTATGATTTCCTTTACATTTAATCGAAAATAATCTTACCATAGCATAAAAAGCATTGCAATATCTACTTGTTTTCCTTTACGTTTTATTTTAAAATGGTAATAAGTATAGCATGGTTACGTGAAAGGAGATTTTCCCAATATGGCAAAAAAAATCAGGAATTTATTATTACTAGGTGCTGCAGTAGGCGCTGCGGCAGCCGGAACATATTATTACCTTCAGAAAAAAGATGCTGAACACTTTGATGAAGATGATGATGATGACTTTGACTTATTCGAGGATGAAGAGGATCTGACTACCAATGATTCCAAATCCTCCCGCAATTATGTTCCCCTTCATTTCGACGGCACTGCTGAAAACGACGAAGAAGAGACTTCCGAAACAGAAACGCCTTCAAAGGAAACTTCCGAAGAAACCTCAGAGGAAGTTACCCCGGAGCAGGATGTCACATTAGAGAGCATGGATTCCGTAGAAGAATTCTATGACGACGATGATGAAGAGGAAGAAATTGACGACGAAACACCTGTTGATGTTGATGACGAATAAAACATTTGGATATTTTACGGTATCCTGTAATGTTTTACGGCATTTCACAAAGTTTCATGCGCGGCAGATTTTTACAGATTAAATCTGCCACGCTTTTTTTAATTTGTCCGTTCCTTCGATGATCTGCTTTTCCGTCATAGCCGCATATCCGATAATGACCGTTCCTGGCTCATCCCCCTGCTTCCGTTTTGCAAGCATATAGTCGCTCATGCCGTAAACCCGGCATTCTGCTTTTTTTGCTTTCTCCAAAAGGTCTCTTTCACTCCATCCCCTTCTGTCCTCTAGCAATATGTGAAGTCCTGCATATTCCCCTCTGATTTGAAATGCCTTTTTAAAAGACTTCATCTGTTCCAGCAAAAGGTCATGCTTCCCTTTATAAAGCTTCCGCATTTTATTTAAATAACGCTCAAAATGCCCCTCTTCTATAAATCTATACAAAATAGCCTGGTCAATGCGTGACACGGTGGATGAAATGAACCAGAGCTTTTCCTCATAAATATCCAGCAAAGGCTTCGGCAGCACCATATAACTGATTCTGATTGCAGGCGCAATGGATTTTGAAAAGGTTCCCAGATAAATTACCTTCCCGCTCCCGTCCGATGCCTGCAGAGAGGGAATCGGCATCCCCTTATAACGAAATTCACTGTCATAATCGTCTTCAATAATATAGCGTTCTTTCTCCTCCTTTGCCCACGAAAGAATTTCCATACGTCTTCCGATGGGCATGACCACTCCTGTTGGAAACTGGTGGGACGGTGTAATATAGGCAATCTGAGCCTGACTTTCCAGAAGCAGATCTATCCGCATACCACTTGCATCCAGATCCACAGGCGTCACTTCATAGCCTCCGGAGGCAAAAATTCTTGCCGCCCTCATATATGCGGGATTTTCCACTGCAATTTTACGGTCCGTTCCCAGTATTTTTTGTAAAAGCATTAATAGATAATCATTTCCCGCTCCCACGATAATCTGTTCCGGCGAACATTCCACTCCGCGGCTGCCGTGTAAATATCCGCAAATGGCTTCCCGCAGTCTCCTGTCTCCCTTTGCCGACCCAAGCTCAAATACATTTCTCTCCTCATCCATCAACGCATCCTTGGAAATCCTTTTCCATGTCGAAAAGGGAAAAGCAGTCATATCGATGCTGTTAGGAGAAAAATCAAAGGCGGCCTTTGCTTCTTTTTTGTCTTCCTCCTGCTTACCGGATATGGGGGCATGATGATACAATTTTGTAATTTCGCAAACAAAATGGCCCTTATAGGGGCGGGATTCTATATATCCTTCCGATAAGAGCTGTCCATAGGCAAAATCCACCGTGCTTCTGGACACCTGAAGATGCTCTGCCAGTCCACGGGTCGAGGGAAGCTTTTGTCCTGCAGACAGGCTTCCCTTCCGGATTTCATTTTTTATATAATTATAAATCTGCTGATATAAATGTTCCTTACAATCATCCCTAAGAGGAATCGTCAGTTCATTCATTGCTTCTTTTCCTTGATCTTTTGCATCAAAGTATCCTTTAAATCATGGGCACGGTCCTTGATTCTGGCATTGGCCGTTCTGGATGTGACAATAGAGCCTAACAACCTGGCCGCCGTATCATATTCCTCAAAACGCATGGCCAGTGTCGCCAACAGATAATCCACAGTCATTTCATCCATACCGCAGATAGGAAAGCTTTCGCCTGACCTGGCTGCAATAAAGCCGTCATATGCATTCTTTAAAAACTGGTTCTCCGCATTTTCATTTTCCTGTTTCTTTTTGGCATAATCCGGGTCATTAACATCTAACGCTTCTGTCTGTCCTCTTAAAATCCAACCGGTTTTCAGGCAGATGTACGCCTTTTCGCTTGCCTTTCCATGCTTGACAATGGTATTTACCAGAGCAAGCTTATGACGCTCCATGGCTTCCTCGTAGGTATAAATTTTTTTGTCAGGATCAATCTTTCTCGGTTTAAAGCTGCTGCTGATATTTTCCTTAATCGCTTTTTTCTGGGCCGCTGTTAAATAGGGAAAATTCTTGCTCAAACTTGAAAATCCGCAATAAGGGCAGGAAATAATATCATACTTCAGTACATCAATCCCTTCATATCTGGGTCTTAAATCCTGATCCGCAACCATAGCCTTTGCTTTTCCCGAACGAACCATTTTCGCCTTGAAATCCTTGTCGCAGACAGTACAGGTATAGCTCTTATCAAATACCATATCCTCTTCTTTCACTACAACAGCCTCTGCCTGCTTTTTTTCCTCCTTGTGAGGGTCCTCATAAATACTCAGTCCCTCCAGATTCCCTAATCCCAGGCTCTCCAATCCTGATAATAAATTATTATCCATCCCGCTATCTCCAATTCTCTTCTAAAAATAATATGTGACCGACTATTTTGGCAGTTTAAAGGAACTCTTTAACGATACGATCCTGTTAAACACCAGCTTCTCTTCTGTGGAATCTTTATAATCCACGCAGAAAAATCCGTTTCTTACAAACTGAAAGCTGTCATAAGCCTTCGCTCCTGCAATTCCCGGCTCAATATAGCAGTTTTTTAATACCGTCAGGGAATTGGGATTTAAGTTAAGGCTTCCGTCCTCTTCATTGTAAACCCCTTTTTCTTCATCTACAATGTTTTCGTAAAGCCTTGCCTCTGCCGCTACTGCGGAATGCACCGGAACCCAGTGAATGGTTCCCTTTACCTTCCTGCCGCTAAAGCCGCTGCCTGCTTTAGTCTCCGGGTCGTAGGTACAGTGCACTACTGTTACATTCCCCTCTTCGTCCTTTTCGAATCCCACACATTTTACAAAATAAGCATGCATCAGACGCACTTCATTTCCCGGGAATAACCGGAAATACTTTTTGGGCGGTTCCTCCATAAAGTCCTCCCGCTCAATGTAGAGTTCTCTTTCAAAGGGGACTTCATGGGTGCCAAGCTCTGGATTTTCCATATTGTTGGCAGCCACAAGCATTTCGCTCTGTCCTTCGGGATAATTGTCAATGACCAGTTTAATCGGGTCAAGAACAGCCATCATACGGCTTTTCTTAAGCTTTAAGTCTTCTCTCAAGCAATATTCCAGCATGGCATAATCCGCTGAGGAATTGGCCTTGGAAACGCCGCAAAGCTCCACAAACATCCTGATGGACTCCGGGGTAAATCCTCTTCTCCTCAATGCCGCGATGGATACCAGCCTGGGGTCATCCCAGCCGTCCACAATGCCTTCCTCTACCAGCTTTTTAATATATCTCTTACCCGTTACCACATTGGTCAGATACATCTTGGCAAATTCTATCTGTCTGGGGGGATGAGGATATTCCAGTTCTCTCACTACCCAGTCATATAAGGGTCTGTGGTCCTCAAATTCCAGCGTACAGATGGAATGAGTAATCCCTTCAATGGCATCCTCAATGGGGTGCGCAAAATCATACATGGGATAAATACACCACTTATCCCCTGTATTGTGATGGGACATATGAGCCACACGGTACAAAATCGGGTCCCTCATATTGATATTGGAGGAGGCCATGTCAATTTTAGCACGTAGCACCTTACTTCCGTCAGGGTAAACGCCCTTTCTCATGTTTTCAAAAAGCTCCAGATTTTCTTCAACGGAACGGTCGGAATAAGGGTCCTTTTTGCCGGGCTCCGTCAGGGTTCCTCTGTATTCCCTGATCTCATCCGGAGACAAATCGGAAACATATGCTTTTCCTTTTTTAATTAACTTAACCGCGCCTTCATACATCTGTTCAAAATAATCCGATGCAAAAAACAGTCGGTCTTCCCAATCGGCTCCAAGCCATTTTATATCATTTAAAATAGATTCTACAAACTCCGTCTTTTCTTTTGTGGGATTTGTATCGTCAAATCTCATATTAAATTTGCCGCCGTATTCCTTTGCAAGCCCGTAATTTAATATAATACTCTTTGCATGTCCGATATGCAGATAGCCGTTAGGTTCCGGTGGAAAGCGGGTGCAGACGGTATCATAAACGCCTTCCGCCAAATCCTTATCTATTTCCTGTTCTATAAAATTCTTTGATATCTTTTCGTTTTCCATTATGTCAGCTCCCAAGATCCGCGGAATCGGTTTCCCGCTCAAATTAACACCATTTTAACATACTCACTTTAGAAATTCAATTCCGTTCTCCTTGCTTCTTCATTCAGCCTTTTTTCCAGATAAATATATCCGAAAGAAATTCCCAGAATCAGCAGACCCACAACGAAAAATACCAGAATCCGGATTTGGGCCGAAGCGCCATAGAAGTCAAAGATAACCAGCTTCAAAGCCACGAATATGACCAGAATCAGCCCGTAAATCCTGACGCTTTTGCTCTTCATATAAAAACCCGCGCCTATGGCAATCGCCGCAAGGGTACAAATCAGGATGCTGCATAAAAACGCCTCGCAGTCCTCTGTCAGCAGAAATAGCCATCCGAAGGTAAGGGCCGTAAATATGTGGTATTTGTGAAACCGCTTCATAAAACAGCAGGAAAGAAGAATACACGCCGCATAGGTATATCCCAGCAAGCGAAGGTCATCGCTTCGCATAAAGAAACAGACTCCTATTGCGGACAACATAGTATAGACCGCATCCGGCACCGGAAATTCCTTGAAAAACCGGACACAGCCCTTATTAACGGCAAAGACCAGAAGGCAGGCAAGCCCAAGCCAGAAGGACTGGCCGTCAATGAAATAAGCCAGAATGCTGTAAACCGCTATAAACAGATAAGGCGCAAAGCGTACCTTTTTCTTAAAGAACAGCGCCGTTAAAATGCCGCACAAAACCAGCACGCCTATTACGCCGAAATGAAGCCATTCCTCATGATGACCGATATACAAAAGACAACCCAAATGAACGCCCTGTCCCACGAAATAGAGAACGCGGTAGCTGACTTCTTCTCCTGTTCTGTGATACAGAAGATGGAGCGTCAGCACATCCGCACACACCAGAATATAAACAGGCCACATTTCCAATCCTGAGATCCACTGTAAATGAATCAGGTAAAAAATAACCGAAAAGCTGCAAATATACTGTACATAATCCACAACCTTTCTCCGTTTTTTTATTGGGCAGTAAATTCCCGCCAGATTTACCAGAAAAACAACAATTGCAGGCATCAGAAATTCCAGCTGGCTTTTCAGCTGATGAATGGGCACCAGCGAAAGATAACAGCCAATCAGACAGATGATCCGAATCATTCCCGAATCCTTTTTTCTGCTTAAATAGAAAAAGAAGGAAGTCAGGGCAATGGTAATAAGAAGGGCCACCCATGCGGGGAATATGGCCAGATAAATATAATTCAAAAGGGTAACCACATAAAGGCTGCTGATTCCCAGACCCGTCAGGCAGTAGGAAAACTTTTCAATCCTTTTAAAGACAAAAAGCTCAGATGAAACAATGAGCACAATGCCGATTGCATACAGGAATATGCCCTGCAGTACAGTATTCATAAAATTAAGCCCGAAGGTAATAAAAGCAATCAACAAAAAGACAATGCCTACCACGCCGAATATCACTGTTCCTACCTTAAATTCCACAGACTTCTGAGGACTCTCCTGCTTAGGATAGGAATACGGCTGCCCGTATCCGAACTGTGGACCCGGCGCTGCCTGCGCTTGTGCCGCCTGCTGCTGCAGCTGGGGATGATATACAGGCTTGGGCTGCCCCTGCTGCGGACTGTAAAATACCGACTGAACAGGCTGCTGGGGCTGATATGCTGTCTGTTGTGACTGTGACTGATATACTGTCGCCTGCGATTGTACCGGCTGCTGCATCTGCGATTGTACCGACTGCTGCTGATATGCTGTCTGCTGTAGCTGTACCGGCTGCTGATAAGACATTTTAGCCAAATATTGCTGATAACCCTGCTCAACGGACTGCTCCAGCTGATACAAGGCATTTTCCGTCCCCTGCAGCTCCATCCATTTCTGGTCCAAATATGCGCAAAATGTCCTATCCTCACATTCTTTTTTCAGAGCAATGATCCGTTTCCGCAAAGCATCAAAACGGTCTTCCAAGTTTTCTCCCTGTGTGCCTGTATCAATATCCATGAGTTTCCCCTCCTTGTCACTTAGCATACTTTCCTTCGTAGTTCTCTCCTGCCGGAAATCTGACAAAGTAATATCCCTGCATTTCATATAAACCAGTTAAGGTGCAGAAATAATCCTGCACCTTTTGAAGTTCCCGTTTATCAAAAAACTGTTGCATTACCCTGTCCTTATAAGCCTATATCCCTTTCACATCCTAATGCTCATCTATGCTGTAATTAGGCGCTTCTTTTGTAATGTGGATATCATGAGGATGGCTTTCCTTTAAAGACGCAGCGGAAATTTTAACAAATCTGCCCTTTGTCTTCAAATCCTCGATTGTAGGCGTTCCGCAGTAGCCCATACCGGAACGCAGACCTCCCATCAGCTGGAATACCGTGTCTTCCACAGTGCCCTTATATGCCACACGGCCTTCTACTCCTTCGGGAACCAGCTTCTTGGCATCTGTCTGGAAATACCTGTCCTTGGAACCGTTTTCCATAGCCGCAATGGAGCCCATGCCCCGATAAACTTTATATTTTCTTCCCTGGAACAGTTCGAAGGTTCCGGGAGATTCATCACAGCCTGCAAACATGGAACCCATCATACAAACGTTTCCGCCTGCCGCAATGGCCTTTGTCATATCGCCGGAGAACTTAATGCCGCCGTCCGCAATAATGGGCACGCCATATTCCTTCGCCACTTCATAAGCGTCCATAATAGCGGTAATCTGAGGCACGCCGATTCCTGCAACCACACGGGTTGTACAAATAGAACCGGGTCCGATGCCTACCTTTACAGCATCCGCTCCCGCCTCAATCAAAGCCCTGGTGCCATCGCCCGTAGCCACATTACCTGCAATAACCTGTAAATCCGGATATGCTTCTTTGATCATCTTAACGCAGTTTAAAACATTCTGGGAATGACCGTGAGCGGAATCCAAAACAATAACATCCACCTTTGCCTCAACCAGGGCTGCCACACGCTCTAAGCAGTTTGCCGTAATGCCCACTCCCGCGCCGCAAAGCAGACGTCCCTGGGAGTCCTTTGCCGAAAGGGGATATTTAATAGTCTTTTCAATATCCTTTATAGTAATTAAACCTTTTAAATTAAAATCATCATCTACAATGGGAAGCTTTTCTTTTCTGGCTCTGGCTAAAACAGACTTTGCTTCCTCAAGGGTAATGCCTTCCTTTGCCGTAATCAGCCCTTCAGAAGTCATGCATTCCTTAATCTTTCTGGTAAAATCCGTTTCAAATTTTAAATCTCTGTTGGTAATAATACCTACCAGCTTTTTGCCTTCCGTAATGGGAACGCCTGAAATACGGAATTTGGCCATTAATGCATCCGCATCCTTTAAAGTATGCTCCGGAGACAAAGAAAAGGGATCTGTAATAACGCCGTTTTCTGAACGTTTAACCTTATCCACCTCTTCCGCCTGCTGTTCTATAGACATATTTTTGTGGATAATGCCTATACCACCCTGCCTTGCCATGGCAATGGCCATGCGGTGCTCTGTAACAGTGTCCATTCCGGCGCTCATCATCGGAATGTTTAATTTAATTTTCTTTGTCAAATAAGTGGACAAGTCCACCTGATTGGGAATTACCTGAGAATATCCCGGCACTAAAAGCACGTCATCAAATGTAATTCCTTCGCCAATAATCTGACCCATTTCCTTTTCCTCCGTTGAATAAAATCAGTCTCAGTCTGTAAATACATTTCTGGGCGCCGCCATTCTGATTGCCTTTACCAATTCTTCGGTAGTGTCAATAATAATGCGCTCCCTTCCGTTTTTCCCCTCTACAACCAGTTCATATGCATTCCCCTCTTCGCTCTCCGAAGAGAAATCCCTGACCTTAAGATTATTGTAGGAATCCAATCTATGAGAACCTTTGGGCGCCATGACCTCCAATGTGGTAAGATTGTAGGATGCCGCTTCTTTTCTCTTAGACTGATTTTTTATCTTATCTATGGATAATTCTTTTTCCAGATACAGATATTCAAACTCAATACAGGCATTCTGCATAAACAGATACGCTCCGCCCAAAAGCAAAAGCCCCAAAATGACAATCAGAATGTCAATAAAAAGCCCTACTATAAACAAAACAGCTCCCAGACCCACCATAATATTATGGAGTCCCGACGCTGCTTTTAACTGAGGTTTTTTGACCAGTAATTCCACATATGTATCATTCATGAGTATAAATTCCTTCCATATTCAAAGGTACATAAAAATATCTTAGTACATTTCATGGAATTTTTCAATAAGGAAATTGGACCATTGTCCTATATTTTTAACCGCTCCTTTACATCCTCTATGATCAATGCTATTTCATCCAAAGCCTTTATCATATATTTCAATTGTTCTTTTTCTGCCCCGTCTATGATTCCGTCCCTGATGATTTCCACCAGTTTCTGGGAAATCTCATCCATATCCCGCGCTGCCCCCAGAAACTTAATAACCGTCCGTTCCAGATTTTCCGTATGGTTGGAGCTCACATCCTCTTTCAATAAATAATCTATGGACACATTAAAAAAGTTGCTGATTGCAATGATTTTATCCGTTTCCGGCAGTGTGGTGCCGACCTCCCATTTGGATACGGCCTGCCTGCTCACATAGAGCTTTTCAGCCAGCTTTTCCTGAGAATAACCGTTCTGTATTCTTAAATTTGTCAGCTTTTGTGCAAAATTCATTCTGTCATACCTCCACTGTAAAATTATAAGCATAGGTTTTTTTGAAATCAACCAACTGACAATAGCGGGGCGGCAACCATAGGTTGCAGCGGGGCAATCCCCGCCTGCAACTCTACTTTTCCATCATAATAACGCCGCAGCCGATTTTTTCTCCCGCATCCCCGGAGGGCTGAGTTGTAAAATCATCTCTTTTACTATGAATAACCACCGATCTTCCGATTATTTCCGGTATGGTAAATCTTTTATCATAAAAAGCCGCCCATGCGTAGCCCTGATTTCCCATAAGGGGTATCATATCCCCTGCATGGTCGGGATGGGGCTTATCCGTCGGATTGTAATGCATTCCCGTTTTTGTAAAGTTTTCCGAACAATCTCCCACTTCATGAATATGAAAAGCGTAAAAATCCGAAGAATGCTGTATATCTTCATTAGGAAGTCCGAAAATCTCCGCCTCCACCAGCACGCCGCCGTACGGTGTGGCATAAAATTTAACAAGCCCGCTCAGCTTCTCATGGTCTTTATTTCCCCTGACCCAAGCCACTGCCTGTGGTCTGTCCTTTTCCAATAAATGAATAAATGTCAAACGTGGTGTTATCTGCAACATGATAAAAATCCTTTTGTTTTTATCATATGCCTGTGATTCCGATTCGTTCTTTTTCGATAAATTCCAGTTATTTCCTATTTTATAGGACATTTTCTCTAAAATTTCCCTGTATAATTCACTTTTCAGAACACATACTATTTTTATCTTATAACAAAAACGGGTAATTTCAGAAAGGAGTCCCTTATGAAAGATAAAGATTTTACCGCCTCACTGGCAATGAACACTTTAGATGATATTCCGAATCCCAAAAGCGATGCAAAGGATATTGTAGGGCTTGTAAAAAGCAGTGGAAAGGTTACGGGCTACCAGCTTTCCGACGGGCGCACCGTTTCCAAGGAAGAAGGAGTCGCTTTGGCAAAATCCGGCCAGATCAACGGCGTAGGCGTTGCCCATCGGGGCGACAGCGAGTATTTAAAAAGCATTCCTGACGGAACGGAAAGGAACAACCTGGCAAATCTTCCTTCTGTCTCTGCCAAGGTGGAGTTATAGGTGAATTCTCCAAAGCTTGTATCCGATATAGAAGAACTCTTCTCTTGCCAGGAAAGGAAATAAGAGTCGGAGTGGGGATTTCCCGCTCCCACTCCTCCTGTTACAATCAGCTTTTTCACATAGCCGTTTTCATACAGCCAGATGCCGTGACTCAGTCTTTCTTCAAACACCGGGGAAACCTTTTCCCCATAGGTGGCGGCTCCAAGAACAATGGCCACATCTGCTTTTTGCTTTTCATCAATTTTTCCATAGCGCCAGATGCTGACGGCTGTCCCCGCAATATATATTATGAAAAAAACTGCCAGAGCCGCCGCCAGCCATTTTAATCTTAGATTTTTTAATCTTAACTTTTTTAATGTCAGTTCTTTATTTTTCAGCCTCTTTAACTTCATTCTCTTATCCCATCAATCCAACATCTGTTGCATTTGATATCAGACTTTTGCGCCGTCAAGTTTTCTGGATTTAGTATTTTAAGGTTTAAACTAGTTTTATTTAAGAACAACGGCTTTAAATGGCGGATGTCCTGTTTCAGCATTTCTTAATAATGATGGCTTTCGCAACCTCAAACTCGTTTCAAAATTAAAAATGATTTTCTCTCCATCTACTCTGTCTAAAGAGACATTAATCCAAATAGGAACAAGTGGTTCCATACATGCTACTAATTTTACAGTTTGTTTGATTGTAAGTAATCTGCTTCCAACATTTTGTTCGCTTAAAAGGACTAATCGCATTAAATCATCACGACCATTAGATGGTTTATCTTTTTCATAAACAGGTATTATTTTAAATCTAACCTTACCTTCATCTACATCCTTTGTGTCCATAATCTCATATATTGTCATTATAAGATTATTATAAAAAATCTTTTTATTCATTTCTCTTACTTTTTCCATCTGTTTCTCTCTATACTTTCTTATATATTTTGCACAAAAAAGCCTTTATTTTAGCCATTCGTGCAATGGTTTATAAAGTTGCAACAGCTCCAAAGCATTTAATAATGGGCGAAAACTGTGTCATTTCTGGTTCAATGCACTTCGTTTTCCAGTCAGAAAGGTACACGAATAAAAACGTCATCCTTTTTTATGAAGGCGAATCTGTGTCCCATTCTTCCCTATGGCTGCTAACCTCTCATGTCTAACAGGATCATCCATCCCTTTCCGGCGGGTCCTAAATTCCTTCGTCCAGCATTCCCATAGTGGGGGCCGCTTCTGCTCCTATCCAGGGTCATGCCTTATAAAAAATGTCTTAGCGGCTTCGCTCTGCTTTGTCATTGCTTAGAGAGCACTCCTGTAATCCAGCACCAATCGAATCCTTGGCGGACGTTATCTGTTACAGTGTGCTGTTTTATTTTCAAGCTGCTTCCGGCCTTATGATATCCTTTCTGAACCGTTCTTCATCAAAGTCACAGCCTGTCTGTAATACCACGTAGAACACCCGTATCGCCTTACACGCAACGGCTATCTTTGCCTGCATCCCTCCCAGCGGGTTCCTCTCCCTGTTCCTGTAATAAAGGAACACATCCTGAAACGCCGGGTTCCAGTTGATCAATGCCCTTGCTGACTCATACATCGTCCTTCGCAGTTTTCTCCTGCCCCTCTTGCTGATCCTTGGCTGCCCTTTCTTTTTGCCGGAACTCTTCTTGACTATCTCCAGTCCGGCTAGTTTCTGTATCTGCTTTGGGTCAGTGAAACGTCCGATATCACCAACCTCTGCAACAAAGCCTATCACTGTACTCAGCCCTACTCCTTTTATGGCGAGCAGTTTCTCCACATTTGGTA
>CAZDRM010000050.1:0-13859 GCA_964507745.1 uncultured Lachnospiraceae bacterium | reverse complement strand
GGAAAAAGCACAGCCCTTTAAATACTTATGTCTCCATTTATCAGGGGCATGATGAAGAAGAAGGCGCCGGATTGATTGAAGCCCTTGAAAACCAGAAAGAGCGGAATCCCGAGGAAATCTTTATTGATAAGGAAAATGTGGCGGCAATTGAAACAATTATAGAAAATGACTTGAGCGCTTTCGAAAAGCAGGTGCTGGAGCTTTCCATGATGGGAATGGGTTATGTGGAAATTGCAAAGCTTCTGGGGAAGGATGGCAAATCAACAGATAATGCTTTAAGCCGTGTTAAGGTAAAAATCCGAAAAGCCCTGAATAAAAAATAGTAAAATCGGATTTTTTTTGACTAGGCAGAAAATAGCACTTGTGATATACTAACCGTAAGTGAAATGAATACGAAAATCCGAAACGCGACAGTTCGGAGGGCGGGTTCATTACATACAGATTTATTGTTGCAGGGGAAAGGGAGAAAAGCTATGGAAAAAGAAAACAAGATGAAAAATGAGTTCTATAAGGAGTTAAAGGTTTCTTTTCAAGCTATGGAAGAGCAGATTAAAGAAAGAAAAGAATATAAAGATCAGTTGAAGTTAAAAATTGCATTATACAACAAGTGTCTGGATGATCATTTGTTGGAAAAGGGAAGCAAATTGATCAGAGAGCATTTAGATGAAACCAAAAAGGAAGTAAAAGATGTGGATAAGCAGATTGAAGATCTGAAGCTTCAAAAGGATGCTTATCGTATTGAATTAGAAGTATTTGAAGCCGAGTTCAGGGATTAGTTGACAAAGTAAATGCGCCGTGCTACAATAGTCGTCGGTGGTTAAATCCAGGCTGTTATAGCTCAGGTGGTAGAGCGTCGCATTGGTAATGCGGAGGTCACGGGTCCGAGTCCCGTTAACAGCTTAACAAGAAAAGTGCCAGAAATCCAGTAAATTAAGGGTTTCTGGCACTTTTAAAATTATCAAATGGTTTTATAAAACTAACGTGAATAGTATTATTTATTATCAAAAAGTATTATTTTATATTTGAATTAGGGTAGAAATTAGGGTAGACATTTATCCTTTAATGTGTTACTTTTTACTCAAAGGAGATATATATAAATGGGAAAAAGAAAAAACGGCGAAGGATCATATGGAACAAAAAAATTAAAGGTGTTATATATCAATAGCATTAGATAGTCCCCAAACTAATATAATCATACAAAAATGAACTGTTAGTTATTAAAATGTTTAAATAGTTAATAATGTTTACAATACTATTTACAAAAATACATAAATATTTTTTTGCTTTAGGTGCATTTTTTTGGCGTATTAAAAATAAATACAAGCCATAAGATGTCATTTTTGACTGATTATATAAATCTTCTAAAAACTGATCAAATTCAATTCCAGCCTTTTCGCAAGAAATACGAAGAGCATCAATAATATCAGTTCCAAACTTTTCTTCTAATGCATCTACATCTAAACTGCCATTATTAATAAAGTAATCAGTAATTTTCTGCTGAAGATTTTCTAATCCTTCCGTTTCAAAAACTGGTTTAATAATAAGACGATTATATTCAGACTTTGAATAAATTTCTTTATATGCATTATTCAATCTTTCATTAATATCATCTAATAATGCTTTATCTGTTATAGACATTTTAGAAATATCGCCATTGTACTTATTCATTAAAGCACTACGATTATTCTCAAAATTTTGAATATCTTCTAAAATATTAGAATATAAAGAATCAAATTTTTTTTCTGCTATTTCAATTTCATTCTCATAGTCTTCTTGTGATATAAATCCTTCTGATACTAATTTTAATAGGTCTTGTTTATAATCTTCAAAATCTTTTAATCTGCCAAGATCTTTATCAAAATTTTTATTTAATGTATCTCTGTCTTCCCAAATTTCATTAGATAATTCAGTTGCTTTCTGCTTATTTAATTCTTCTTGAATTGCCAATTGACGTTCAAGTTCAAGTCGCTGCTGTTTAAGATTTTCAAGTTCTTCCTGATCTGTGAATTCTATTTTACCTTTGGAAAGTATTTCATCAATCTGATTATTTACCGACTCTAATTCATTAGACAGACTTTCAAATTTTGATTTTCCTTCTTCTAAACTATCAGATAATTCATCAATTCTTTTCTGTGCATTTTCTGCCTTATGAATTAAATTGTCAATGCCTTTAACAACTAATTCAATTGCTTTAGTAATCGCCCACATTATAAGCATATTACCAGCCATTGAAAGAGCTTTGAGAGCTACAGTAGTAGCTTTAGCACCAATAGTCTGTTGTTTAAGTGCAGCATTATGAGCGATAGCAGAAGCACGAGCTTGTTGATTTGCTTTTACGAGGTCTTCTTGTGTGCGGATTTGACCTTCCGTTTCTTGTCCCCATTTTGCAATCCATTTTTGACTATCATCTAATCTATTAGAATAATCTTGCCAAGACAACGTACCAGCTTTCACTTGTTTATCTATAGCATTTAATTTATTTATCCAACCATCAAAATCAAACTTATTTTTATCTATTTCTGGTATTAGACTTTCAACATCAATTAATTGAGTTTTTATTAATTCTTTACTTGGATATAATCGTTTCCATACACTATCAGAATCTTTAATAGAACCAATTAAATCATCTGTTGCCTGAAATCCTTTATTTATATCATTAATTCTTCCAACAATAGAAGTACCAATTTCATCAAACGACTTTCCAAATATTCCCCATTTAGAACTTATTTTATCAATATCACTGTTAAATGTTTTAAATATCGTACTATTAAATTTTATCGTTTTAAAAAACGATTATAACTACTTGTGGATAGTAGTTTGTGTAATTACATTAAGACTGTGGACGCTTTATTAATTTTATGATAAAATAAATATAAACAAGTGAGTATGGAGGGTTCTCTAATGGCATTGCATTATTGTAAAAAATGCGGAAGAGTAATAGAAAGAAAGCCAGATAAAACAGGTTATAAAGATAACAGGTGCGACTATTGTAAGTCAAAAGTATATCCAGTACCAGAAAAATATTGGCTTGATGGTTTAGATTTCTTAATTACAAATGAACAAGAAACTCTTCTTAGAGAAGAACTTGTAAAAACTTCACCAGAATTTGATGAATATCTTTTTAATCATAGGGATAGTGATTTGCAACAACATTGGTCAAAAATTGAATCTGCATTAGAACACGGTAAAGCAATTCTTGAAGGAAAGGATAAAGGTAATTCATTAGGAATTAAATGCCCTTATTGTAATGCAACTAATATCAAAAAAATTTCTTCATCCACTAGAATAGTATCTACAGGATTGTTTGGTTTAGGTTCTAAGAAAATAGGTAAACAGTGGCATTGCAACCATTGTGGTAGTGATTTTTAACTTATTGTAAATTATTCCTTTAAAAATACAAAAGGCGGTATCATCGTGATTTCAAAAGAAATAATTCAAATCTTACAGAAATATTCAAAAACAAATTCTTATACAATCAAACAAATTAATTCCAATCTTCAAAATATAATAGAAGAACTGCTCAATCTAAGGTATGATTTATATAGGCTACTTAAACAATCTATAGATGATAATAAATTTTCTGATGATTTATGTGCTGATATTACATTATTAAACAAAGAAATTGAAAATATTAAATTATTATTCATAATGCCTGATGATATAGAACAACCAGTTTCAGAAGAAGTTGATAATGATATTCCACCAATTGACTTTTATAGTGTAATTGTATTAAGTAACACTTATAAATGTTCATCTAATCATAATACTAAAGATTTAATTGGAAAAATCCCCGTCTTAAACAAACAAGGCGTACTTACATATAAAAAAGTAAATATATCATATTGTTTTGACTGTGAACAATTTACAATGCTTAAAAGTGATTATTTATTAATTAAAGATCATATCATGTGTCAGGTTATTGATAAAACTGAGGAATATTTAACAAGCTCGAGAAATAACTACAATGGATGGAACCAACAATCTAAAATAAATCAATATGGTTATAATGTAAATTCACAGAGAAATTTATCTTCACAACAACGTCAAACTATTCTTGCTTCTTTGATTGAAGCAGATATTGTAAAAAGAAACATTATCATTAATCATATAGAATGGATGATTCAAACCAATGAAAAAAGACCAACACATAAACAAGCAATTCAAAAATGGAAAGAAGATGTAGAATTTGTTAAAAATTATAAAATTGGTAATCTTTCAAATGTTATTATAGAACAGTTGATTTTAAAATATAAAAAATCAAATTCGTAAATCCTGAATCAGAAAGTAAATAAAGAATAAGAATCACAATATTACTATTAAAAAATAATAAAGTGATTCTCAATATTACTCCAAATGATTTTATGAAATTTAATATTGAAGAATCAGAAAAATTAGCGGAAGAATATGCAACAAAAAAAGTACAACGTGACTTTGAACAGGGGTGGCAAGGAATTGAATATAAGCTAAATACTGTTGGATCAAGCCGAGGTGATTATCCATTTGTTACTATGACTATCGGATTATCAACAGATAAATATGGTAAAATGGAAGCTATTACATTGCTAAATGTACATAAAGAAGGTCAGGGCAAGAAAGGATTTAAACGTCCTGTGTTATTCCCTAAAATTGTATTTTTATATGATAAAAACTTACATGGAGATGGAAGTGATAAATATCCATGTGCGGATGTATTTAATGTTGCTCTCATAAGTGTAAAGATTGTCAGAATCCTCAAACATGGGATGAAAATAGTGGTATTCCATTTGACGAATCAGCAAAACAAGAATTATTTAGAGAGTTAGGAAAAGATTATATTTCAGGACTGACTCTGAGTGGTGGTAATCCACTTCATGAAAAGAATCTTGATGATGTGTTTTATTTAGTCAATGAAATTCGTCTTTCATTTCCTCAAAAAAGTATATGGATTTATAGTGGTTATACTTTTGATGAAATTTTTAATGATAATAAAGAATCAAATTTGAAAAGACAATCTATTATTAAAAAATGTAATGTTTTAGTAGATGGAAGATATATAGATTCAAAAAGAGATATTAATTTAAAATGGTGTGGAAGTTCAAACCAAAGAATAATTGATATTAAAAAAACTATAGAAAATAAAAAAATTGAATTGTATTTTGATTAAAAAAAGAAAAACAAAAAGAAGGTGGTAAAATAAATAGAAAAGAAACAACTAAATTCCTTAGCGATTTGCTGATAAGGGAGAGATTAAGCGGAATAGGCAAATGTTGGGCAAGTGAAGTTAGTATTGATTATGGCACAATGCGGAGGTCACGGGTCCGAGTCCCGTTAACAGCTTACAAAAATAACCGTCTGACTCTTTAGCGGGGGAGCAGGACGGTTATTTTTTATGCTTTGCCACAAGTGTGATAACAGCACAGAGCATGATAACGAAAGCAAATATTAGCAGATTTAATTGATAAACCCCTGCGTTTGTGATAAGATTAAACTAGTTTAAACTGTTCATTTACGGGGGAGTATCGGGTGACGAACGAAAAGACGAAAAGAATGGCGATCAGGGTAAACGGAATCTTGTCAAAGACCGTTTTTCTGTTCCTGCTGTTAATACCGATCATATGCATTTTGCAGGGGCTGGAAATTTATTCTGAGTCCTTGGAGGATTTAGTTTTTGCTTCTGTTTTTATCCTTATTTTAAGTGTTGCCCCCAGTGTTTTTAATAAACTGATTTATAATGAAGACCTGATTGCGGTTGTGACATTATCCTCCATGGAAATTTTGCTGATGTTAGTTTCCATGAACCGATTCGCGGAGTTATCCGTTATTTATGTGGCGGTTCCGATTATCAGCCTTTTATACTGTAATCAGAAAATAACCCAAAGAGCATGTGTTGTGGGTTATCTGGGTATGCTCGTTGTATGTTCTTACCGGACCACATTTCTTTTGGATTGTAAAACGATTCTTTATTGTACGGAAAATATTTACCTGACGGTGCTGAAATTTACCCTGGAATTTCTTTTTATTGCAATTGTTGTAAATTATGCCGCCGGCTTTTTTGAAAGCTGGCTTTTGGATAGCGGAAACGGTTCGTTAAAGGACGGCGGGGCGGTTTTACCCTACGGTGCGGAAGCAAAGAGGGCGGCTGGGGAACAGCTCAACGAATGCGTTTATGATGTTCAGGGCCTGTTTAGCGGCATAGAAAGCGACATGCAGGCAATTATAAAGGGTAAGAACAAAAAATTTGAATTGGAGATGGACGGTCATCTGCCTGTAAAGCTGTTTGGGGATAAAGAAGAAATCAGGCAGGCGGTATCCGGAATCTGTTCCGATTTACTGATGTATCGTAAAGAAGCCTCAGTCAGGGTGTATGTGACCTATGACAGCGGAATTGTGCCCAAAAGAAAACAGGGCATTACCTTGATTATCAAAATCAGCGGTTATACGGATATTACCGCCATAACGGTAAACAGAAAGGCGCTGGGATATTATTTAAGCCAGCGTATTATCGAAAAATTAAAAGGAAGCTTTGAAGATTTATCCAATTCCGAGGAAGCGGTTTTCAGAATCTGTCTTTTGCAGCGGGTGGAGGATGAGAGAACCATTGACAAGAGAAAGGCCCAGCAGCTGGCCGAAATCAGCCGGTTACAGGGAGATTCCGCCAACTGGAATAAAAAGGCGATGTTTAGAACGCAGATTAAGATTTTAGTGGTGGATGACAATAAAGAGGTTTGCAAACTGATGGATGCCATTTTAAATTCTATGGGAGCTGTGGCAGACTGCACCGATACAGGGGCAAAGGCGATTAAAATGTTAGAGAACAAGGATTACCAGATGGTGTTTATTGACCAGATGATGCCGGAAAAAAGCGGTATTGAAACTGTCAAGGAACTGCGTTATCTGGAGGATGAATACTACCAGAAGCTGCCTATTGTACTGATGACGGTAAATACCAGAGAAGACGCAAAGAAGGAATATCTGGAGATGGGATTTTCCGATTGTATTGCGAAGCCTGTTGAGGAAAATGAAGTAAAAGAAAAAACACGCAACTGGATCAAGGATGATTATCCATTGACCTATGCGGAATATATCAAGATGCAGGAGCAAGAGAATGAAATATAGTTTTCCGGAATTGCGGAGCAGAATAAGAATATACAACGGGGCAGAGGCTTTTCTTGCTGCCCTTTTTAGTTTGACGGCAACGGCCCTTACCATATGGCTGGTAAAGCCGTTTTTCTTTGACAGGATACCTGTTTATGAGGAGTTGGTGGCAGGCGGCACCATATGGGACGGATATTATAAGCAGGGAGATATGTATGTCTTTTATCTGATGCTTTTTTTGATTCCCCTGTTTGCAGGATTATTCCTTTTTATACTGCATAAAGTAAAAGAACCGGCGGTGTTATGGGAAGATATAGGGAAATACAACGGAAAACATTTTGCCGTTGTTTGTTTATGTATGGCATCTTTGGGAGCGTTGCAAAATGTGGCTGTAAGTTTTCTGCCGGGATATGGGGCAAAGGTGCAGAAAATAGTATTGATAACAACTGTTCTTTTTGCGGTGGCGGTTTTTGGCATTTTAGTCCGGGCGCTGGTCAGAAAAAAGGATATTGATTCCCTGACCGGGAAAATATTAAGATTTTCACAGCTGATTCCCCCTTTTGGTCTGCTGGGGTATTACAGGTTTTATTATGAATACCAGGGAGCTCAGGACAGGATTCAGCTTTATTATTCTTCAAGATGGAAGTTGTTTTGTTTTGCGGCTTTTGCGGGATTTTTTCTGTATCAGCTCATACAGGTCGTTAAAAAGAAGTCAGGCGTTTATCTGTCAACCTTGATGCTTGTAGCCATAAACAGTGTGGCAGCTACGCCGCAAGGAATTTTAAGCGTGGATTTTTTTCACAATGGGGAAATGGCATTTCCCATGCAGCAGCTTTTGTCCTTTGGAAAAGCGCCCTATTTTGAGCTTGATCCCATACATGGCTTCTGCGATTTTTTCTACAGCCTTATGAATGTGGTTTTCTTTGACGGCACTTATATGTCCCAGAATGCGGGCATCATGGCGGCAGAGCTTTTTATGGCGGCATTTCTGGCATTTGTAATGGGAAAATGTGTCCGTAACAGATATGCTTCGCTGGTAACAATCTTCCTGCTTATGCCTTATCTGGTACAAAAGGCGGGGGTGCGGTATCTGGTGTTCTTTGGGGCCTTTTTCATTCTTTTCAGCCAAAAGGTAAGGGAAGACGGGCGGAAGTTTTTGTGGTGGTGGGTTTTTCTCTGCATAACGGGAATTTCCTGGAATGTTTCCATAGGAAGCGCCATGGCGGTGGCATTTTTGCCGGAGGTTATTTATCGTACAGTAACGGATATCACTCCGAAGCTTAGAACTTTTAAAACGTGGAGCCCCTCGGAAAAGAAGTGGTTCGGTATTGCTTACGGCATTTTGTTTCTTATAGGAATCGCTTATATTCCTCTGTTTTTGCAGATTTTGCGCTTTTTGGGAGAAAATGCGGGAACGACTCTTTACGTAAACGGAACGCCCGTATTTGGAGAGGATTTTCATTTTATAAGGACTTTTGGAATTGCCCTGCCCTATTTGTGGGCGCTTATTTATGCATTGAAGGGAAGCAGACGGGGAAAATCCGCATTTATCAGCATGTTTTTCTGTCTGGCGGTAATCGGCAATTATGCCTGTGTCCGGTATGATGAAGGAGCGAGGCTTGCGGTTTTGGCAGTGTTTTTCGGACTGCTGCTTTTTTTGCTGTGGGCGGATAATGAAAGTGTTCCAAACGGTAAAGATGCCCCGAAAAGAAAGGATAACAGGGCTTTTTGTTGGGTGCCATCTGTCTTGTGCTGCATTCTCATTTTTTATCTCTCATGGGAATATCTGCCCGGAAATAACGGAAATTCCATGTTTCCCCAAAAAGTAGAGGCGGAGCTGGAGATTACCATTATGGATGAAAAGATAAAGGATCCTGTAGTATATGTTTCCGGAGACAGTGTAGGGATGCCTGCCCTTGGAACAGGATTTGTACAGGGAAGTACTTTAAACAGTCTTAAAAATATCCAAACAGTGCTTGAGGCGGAAGATAAAGGACAGGGGTATGTGGACTTGACCAACAGAATATCCCATTATGTTATATTTAATAAGGAAAGTATTCTTCCTTATACCTCGGCATACAATATCAGCAACAGGAAGATGCAGGAAAAAGCAATTGCTTTCTTCCGGGAGGAAAGGCCTGAAACAGTATTGGCTGCGCCGTTGATTCAGTTTGATTTAGCACCTTTAAGCTTAAGGAGCATGGAGTTTTATACAGCTTTGATAAAAATGGGATATCGTCCCTATGTCTATGAGGATGTGGTCTATTTAAAAGATGGGAACGCACTGCTTGAAGGAGCGGCAGACGGGAAAAGAAGTCTGGGACTTATCTGCCATAAGGAATATCTGGGTATGCTTCCCTTTATCTGGGGAAATTCCGTGGATGCGGATGAGAGGAATTTCCATATGGTAAAAACAGAGATTTCCTATGAATGTATAAAAGATGAAAACGGGGCTGCATTAAGAGTGGAAACGGATTTGCCGGATGGAATGGACATTTCTTATATTGCCCTGAGAATAAGAGCGGACAAGATAAAAAACCAGCAGTGGGAGTTTTCTTTTTACAGTGAGGTAGATCAAGAAAGTCACGGCTTCGGAATTCTTTCGGGTATGAATGAGAACGGCAGCCCGGGGGAAATCATAACCTACCTGATTCCCACAGGTTCCTCGCCTTTCTGGCAGTTTTCTGGTATAGACGGCTTTCGGCTTGACGGAATAGAAGAGATAGAGTCAATTGAGTTTTACCAATAGGAACATGAAAAGAACATAATAGAGCCCGGAAAGGTAGTAAAATCTTTCCGGGCTTTTTAAACTGCTTATCTCATTGTTCCAGTGCGCCTGTATTTGCCGGAGGCGTTTCCTCAGGGGCCGGAGGTGTTTCCACAGGGGCAGGAGGTGTTTCCTGCGGCTGAGGTTCGGGTGCCGGCGGCGGCTGAGGAACATTTTGCTGCTGTATTTGTTGTATGGTCTGTGAATCCGTAATCATGGCGCCGGGATTGTTGATGTAATAATCCGGTAAGTGAGGACAGACGCTGGCAGCAGAAGTGGTACCGTCATCGTTCAAAGGAAGAGTCAGGATACCGGGTGTTTTGTAAGGACAGGTATCACAGGCGGGAAGTCCCGTAACCAGACAGATATTGCCCTGATAGTGAACGTCACAGTATTCCGTGGGAACCGTGCCTTCGGCAAAATATTCCGTTACCACGCTCTGGTGCGCATCGCATAGGCCGGCAATAGGAAGTTTGCCGGACTGACTGCATACAGAGGCAGTTACAATGCCGTTTGGACGGGTAAAGGATTCTTTGGGCAGTTCTTCGTGAATTCTGCTCATAACAGCCCGCCACAGGTTTTTGGAAAGATTGCGTTCGCCGTTATTTTTATCCAGTACGGCATTGTTGTCATAACCGGTCCAGGTAGTTGCTGTGTAATAAGGAGTATAACCGGCGAACCATACATCTCTGTAGGAGGTAGTAGTGCCTGTCTTACCGGCAATTGCCATCTGGGGGTCAAAATTGACAGAGCCGCCGGTACCCTTTGTTACAACATCCACCATTGCATCCGTTAGAAGGAAAGCGGTGGTTTCTTTAATAACACGCCTTGT
Organism: uncultured Lachnospiraceae bacterium; assembly: GCA_964507745.1. Taxonomy (GTDB): domain Bacteria; phylum Bacillota; class Clostridia; order Lachnospirales; family Lachnospiraceae; genus UBA2882. The sequence continues at coordinate 3,186 of CAZDRM010000050.1, read as the reverse complement.
TTCCGGCTGGGTGCGGTCCAGCAATACATTGCCGTCATGATCCAGAATCTTGGAATACAGTGCGGGTTTAATATAAGTTCCGCCGTTGGCAATGGTCGCATAAGCGGCATTTAATTCCATATTGGTAACGCCGTCCGTAATACCTCCCAAAGCAAGAGACTGCTGGATATCGCTGTAAATTTCCGTTTCTCCCAAGGAATTGGTTACTGCTTTTCTGTCAACAAGGGTGGTAAAGCCGAAGTTGGTCAGATAATCATAGCCTAACTGAGGGGTAATTCTGGTTAAAAACTTAACGGTTACAATATTTAAGGACTGTTCAATACCGTAACGGGCGGAACAGTTTATTTCTTTGTAGCCGGTGTACCAGTTATTGACCGGCGTGCCGTCAGCGTAGTTGTAGGGACCGTCATATTCCACGGAAGCCAGAGTAAGACCTGCACTGTCCAGTGCGGGAGCGTAGGTTGACACAATTTTAAAGGTGGAACCGGGCTGCCTTGTGGCGTTAGTGGCGCGGTTTAAGGTACGGCTGGCGGATTTGGTTCCCCTGCCGCCTACCATGGCAACCACATATCCCGTATGCTGGTCGGCTACCGTAATGGAAACCTGAGGTTGTGGAATAAGGGATACGGTTTCCGCATATACCTCGTCGCCGGAGGACATAACAACTGACTTGTATTCTTCAATATCCGCATAGGCGTCATCCTGGGAATTGTAGAGCAGGTCATAGTTTGCGTTGAACTGTAAGAAGTAGTTCTTCAGCATTTCCGTGCTGTGATTCATATATTCATCGTTAGCAGTCAGTACGGTCAACTCGTAATGGAGATACCATTTCACGTTGGACGGATAGTTCTCTTCATTCTGGTAAACCTCGTCGCAGATTGCCTGGATGGACGGGTCCTGAGTAGAATAAATCTGAAGCCCGCCGCTGTAAACCAGGTTATATGCCTGCGTTTCATTATAGCCTTCAGCAATTAAATCTTCGATGATCTGGTCGATTAAAGCGTCCACAAAATAGGAATTAACGGAATCCTTTTCAATGGATTCATTCACGATTTTGATGCGGGAATATACATCATCCGCCATGGCGGTTTCATATTCCGCCTGGGTAATGTAACCCTGCTCTAACATATTGTTAAGAACCTTGTTCCGTCTTTCCACATTATTTTCGGGATGGGAAATAGGATTGTACTTGGTAGGGTTCTGGGTAATGGCGGCAATGACCGCACATTCCGACAGATTCAGCTCTGAAACGGGCTTGTTGAAGTAACGCATGGAAGCGGCCTGAACACCCAGGGTATTCTGCCCTAAGTTGATGGAATTCATATACAATTCAAGAATATCATCCTTGGACATTCTTTTTTCCAGTTCAAGGGCCAGATACTGCTCCTGAAATTTTCTTTTAAATTTGTTGACTATGTTGTCCTCGGTTACCCAGTCGTCGAATACATTGTTCTTTAAAAGCTGCTGGGTAATGGTGGATGCGCCCTGAGAAAAATGGAACTTATTCTGAATACCCGTTAAGGCTGCTCTGCCGATACCTTTGATATCGATTCCGTTGTGGGTATAGAAACGTTCATCCTCAATGGCCACAAAAGCATCCGCCAAATCCTGGGGGATGTTTTCCATGCCCACATAGCTTCTGTTGGAATTGGTGGATACCAGTTTGGTAATCTGTTTGCCGTCCGCATCATACACAATGGTGGCGTAGCCGGTGGGTGTGACATTTAAGGTGGAAATATCCGGCGCAGATGCCAGAATCCCCTTGAACATGCCGATGCCCATGCAGCCTCCGATAATGACAACGCCCAGACAACATATCAAAAATGCTTTTAAGAAAGTCAGCAGAACCATTTTGCCCAATTTGGTGGCTTTGGAATTCAACTGCTGCTGCTTCTTACGAATGCCTCTTTTGCTGTAGTTCATAGATAAAAGCCTCCTAATATATGTAATTATACCAAAATATGGGATTAAAATAAAGTAGTTTGTTCTATATATAGGATTGTTCACAATTGTATACACTTTTATTCCAACTTATGTTAAGATACAATAGGAATGAAAGCTGAAACAGAAAAGAGGTGATGATATATGCCAGACATAGACAAGTCTGTGTACCGTGGCGGTACGGGAGAAGTGGTTGAAAAAAAATCACGGTTTATTGCCACGGTCACAGCGGTATCCACAAAGGAGGAAGCGGAGGAGTTTATTGCTTCCTGCAAAAAGAAATATTGGGACGCCAGACATAATTGTTCCGCATATATTATTGCCGGAGCGGTGGATATTCTACACTCATCTGATGACGGCGAGCCTTCCGGAACAGCAGGAAAGCCCATGCTGGAAGTGCTGTTAAAGGAAGGAATCAGAAATGTATGTGTTGTGGTAACAAGGTATTTTGGCGGAACCTTATTGGGAACGGGCGGTCTGGTAAGAGCCTATCAGGCTGCGGTAAAGGAAGGACTTAAAAACTGTGTCCTTCTGGAAAAACAGACAGGAATAAGGGCGGAAATCATTACAGATTATAATGATGTGGGTAAGCTGCAGCATTTTTTTGCATCCAGCCAAGTTGTTGTGCTCCATAGCGAATACGGGCAGAATGTAGTTATGGAGCTTTTGATTCCACTTGAAAAAAGAAGCAGTGTGGAAGAAAAAGTGGTTGACATAACAAATGGAAAAACGGGTCTGGAATCTGTGGAAAAGGTATACTATGCCCCTGTTGAAGGAGAGGTCAAAATATGGAAAACAGAATTGAAGAAGGATTAGAGGTATTAAAAGAATACCTGGATAAAAAGCAGTATGTGAAAATGCGGGAATGGATGGCAGAACTGAATGACGCCGATCTCGCCAATATGATAGAAGAACTGGAAGAAGAGGAAATGTTAAAAGTATTTCGGATTCTGCCAAAGGATATGGCAGCGGATATTTTTTCCTATCTTCCTATTGAAGTGGAGCAGTATATTATTACATCTCTTTCCGATAGAGAAGCTGCAAAGATCATTGATAACCTGATGGCGGATGACGCTACGGACTTTTTGGAAGAAATGCCCGCCAATATTGTGAAAAAACTTCTTATTAACGCAAGTCCTGAGACCAGAAGGGATATTAACCACCTGCTGCGTTATCCGGAGGATTCTGCGGGAAGCATTATGACGGTGGAATTTGTGGATTTGAAGGAGAGGCAGACCGTTGCCC
>CAZDRM010000049.1:0-14055 GCA_964507745.1 uncultured Lachnospiraceae bacterium | reverse complement strand
GGCTTTGGACAGACTCCATCAAATGTCGCCACTGTGAAATATTATATTATACGCATCCTGGTGTGTCAACTTATTTTTTTAAGCAATTTGCACAAAAATCACATCATGAAATCACAAACTGCAAACAAAGCCTGTAACAGCTTCTGCAGCAGCTTAACTCTGCCCTTTGCATACATTATTTCATTACACTTAAATATATTCCACAAATGAGGGCAAAAACCATCGGCACAATGCTTATGGACTGCATGATCTTTCCCGCTGATGTCTTCCATGAAAACATCCCTTTAAAACATATACAACACAGCAGCAATACCGTATATAAACTACATAATCCCACTAAAATCCGCATACTGTACAGCCTGTTGCTCAGCGTATCCAGATAGTATATTCTGTCTACGTGAACCGAATAGCCATTTTCTGAAAGTCCGCTAATTACCTTATCTAACTGTTTTATGGTATCAGACGGCATTTTTTTGATGCTTCCTGATATCGTCATATCATTTAAAGGAATTCCTTCTCCGTCGAACAACTCTTCCCAATGTTTCCCCGCACGCACAACATATGCCCTGCTATAATCGCTGCCCTGAAATATCAGATAGTAATACTCATTTCCCGTAGGAATCAGATTCATGGAATGGGCTATCTGTAAAAAGCATGGAGTAGCTGCTTCCACTTGTCCTTCATACCGACTTCCTGCACTGACCGTATCTGTAAATACATCATTCAAAGGCTTTTTATCTTTTCCCAATCCTAAAATTCCCGAAACAACGCACCACACAGAAAGTGCCAATATGCATAACAGTAAAACTATCACTTTTTTATCCGATGAAACATCTTTTTTTCGCATATTTCCTTCTTTCCTGTTTCCATCTGTCATTCCCGTACATTCATTACATTTCTATTCACAAAACTCAAAAGAAACCAGTGTCAGTCCTCTTGCAGGGGCTGTAGGTCCTGCTGCCTGCCTGTCCTTAGCCTCCAGAATGTCCTTAACCTGTTCCGGCTCTATCTTTCCCTTACCTACCTCCAGAAGAGTTCCTGCAATGATTCTTACCATATTAAAGAGGAATCCATTGCCGCTTACTCTGATAATCAGATAATCTCCTTCTTTTTTGACCTCTGCACTGTAAAGCGTGCGCACAGTAGTCAGCACCTGGGCCTTCGCCACACAAAAGCTCTTAAAATCATGCTCGCCCACCAGATATCCGGCCGCTTTCTGCATTTTTTCCAAATCCAGAGGAACATAGACAAAATGTGCATACTGCCTGCCGATGGGATTTTCATATTTTCCCATATAAATCCGGTATTCATAAGTCTTTTTCGTATTACAATGCCTGGGATGAAAATCCGGTGCCACCTCTACAGACCTCTGCACCCTGATATCCTCCGGCAGTCTGGCATTTAAAGCGGGAGCAATTTTCTCAGGCAGAATCCTGTTCTCCGTATCAAACACAGCCATATTGCATAAGGCATGAACGCCCGCATCGGTTCTGCTGGCGCCGATTACAGAAATATCTTCTCCCAGAAGTTCTTTTAAGGCTCTGTTCAGTTCTCCTTCAATGGTAATTCCATTAGGCTGCACCTGCCAGCCGTTATAAGCGGCACCGTCATAGGCAACCGTCAGCATAATCCGCTTCATGGCTTACCTCCCGTTCCATTCCATGCCCGAATCTCAATTGCACAATCTTTATCCGAATCTGCGGCATATACTTTTCTATCCCAGAGGAATCAGATTAAGGGGAAACAGCTTTCCCAATACTGCCGCTGCCGCCAGATAAACTGCCAGCACCGCAAAACCGCAAAAATCCAGTTTATGATATTTCAAAGGCTTCATTTTCGTTCTGCCTTCTCCTCCCTGATAGCACCTTGCCTCCATAGCCATGGCAAGGTCGTTGGCCCGCCGAAAAGCCGAAATAAACAAAGGAACTAACAGGGGCACAAGCGCCTTTACCCTTTTAATCAGATTGCCGCTGTCAAATTCGGCACCCCTTGCCATCTGTGCCTTCATGATTTTATCCGTTTCTTCCATTAGAATGGGAATAAACCTGAGGGCAATGGACATCATCATGGAGATTTCATGTACGGGCACTTTAATTTTCTTTAAAGGCCCTAAAAGACTTTCCAAACCGTCCGTCAACTGGTTGGGCGTTGTGGTAAGGGTCATTAAAGAAGAGCCTACAATCAAAAACACCAGCCTGACGCACAAATAGAAAGCATTGGCAATCCCCTCCCAGGTCAGCTTGAATTTCCAAAAGGAAACAATAGGCTCGCCGGGAGTTAAAAACATATTGAACATCGCCGTAATGACCAGCAGTATCATAATGGTCTTAATACCCCTTAATATAAAAGAAAGGGGCACCTTGGATATCTTTACCATTGCCCCTAAAAAAAGCAGGGCAATCAGATAAATGGTTAAATTTTTATATAAAAACAGCGTGATGATATAAACAAGGGTCCCGATCAGCTTAACCCTTGAATCCATCCTGTGTATAGGAGAATCCGCCTGATAATATTGTCCTAAAGTAATATCCCGGAGCATATCTGCTATCCTTTCCGTCTCTGCTATTTTCCGTGGCAGAGAATCTGGTTATTCATGTTACCGTCTGCTATATCTTCATCCTTTACTTTCGTATCATATATATTTACCGCTTCCTATACAACTTCAGCAGTTCCGCCTTCGCCTCTTCTATGGTGGTTACCGTATCATCCACAGCAAATCCCTTTTCCGCGCACCTGCTCATAATCTCTGTTACCGTAGGAACCGCCAGCCCGATTTTTTCCAGTTCCTCCTTGTGGGAAAATACCGCCTTTGGCTCATCATCCAGAAAAACTTCCCCATGGTTCATGACAATGATCCGCTCCACATAATCGGCAACATCATCCATGCTGTGGGAAACCAGAATAATGGTAATCCCCATTTCTTCATGAAGCTTTTTAATAAGATTTAAAATTTCTTCTCTTCCCTTGGGGTCCAGTCCTGCAGTGGGCTCATCTAAAATCAATACCTTTGGTTTCATTGCGATGACGCCCGCAATGGCAACCCGCCTTTTCTGTCCTCCCGACAAATCAAAAGGCGACTGATAAAAATATTCGTCCTCAAGTCCCACCATTTTCAAGGCTTCATAGGCTCTCAGTTCCACTTCTTTTCTGGAAAGTCCCAGATTCTTAGGACCAAAACAGACATCCAAAAAAACATCCGCCTCAAAAAGCTGATGCTCAGGATACTGGAACACAAGTCCCACATCGCTTCTCAACTGCTTCTTATCATAATCTGCATCGGCTATATCCTGTCCGTTAAAGTAAACCTCTCCCCCTGTGGGCTTCATCAAACCGTTTAAATGCTGCACCAGTGAAGATTTACCGGAACCGGTATGCCCGATTAATCCGATAAACTGCCCGTCGGGAATAACAAGATTCACATCCTTTAACGCCGCCACTTCCATATTGGTTCCGGCTTCATAAATACAGTTGACATGATTTAAGATAATAGGCACTGTAATTCCTCCATAAATTCATCGATTGTGAGAATCCCTTTGGAAAAAGGCATTCCCGCCTTTCTGCACTCCTCTGCAAGCAATGTGACCTGAGGTACTGTCAGCCTCAGCTCCTTAAGCTTATCCACCTGAGAAAAAATCTCCTTGGGGCTTCCCTGCATTTTGATGCTTCCCTTGTCCATGACAAATACCTTGTCGGCCATAACCACTTCTTCCATATAATGGGTTATGAGAATAATCGTTATATTTTCCACTTCATTCAATGCCCTCACAGCCCTGATAACCTCCTTGCGCCCCTGAGGGTCCAGCATAGCGGTAGGCTCATCCAGAACAATGCACTCAGGATGCATGGCAAGAACCCCTGCAATGGAAACACGCTGCTTCTGTCCGCCGGAAAGCTTATTGGGCGAATGCTTGCGATATGCATACATTCCTACCGCCTTCAGGCTTTCCTCCACCCGTTCCCAGATTTCCTTGGTGGGAATCCCCATATTCTCGGGCCCGAATCCCACATCCTCTTCTACAATCTGACCGATAATCTGATTATCCGGATTCTGGAATACCATGCCCGCCGTCTTACGGATGTCCCAGATATGAGACTCATCTGCCGTATCCATCCCCCCCACGTAAATTGTTCCTTCCGTGGGAAAGAAAATAGCATTTATATGCTTGGCCAGCGTAGACTTACCGGAGCCGTTGTGTCCCAGAATGGCAATAAAATCTCCTTTTTCCACATCCATATCCACCTGGTCCACCGCACGGGTAATCCCTTCAACATTTCCTTCTTCATCCCGTCTTATATATTCAAATGTCAGTTTTTCAGTTTTAATCATATTCATAGTTGTTAACCTTTATTGCAAAACCGGTTTACATTTTACCGCATCGCCTTTATTGTACAGGATAATGTATGGAATTACAAGAAAAAGCTAATAACAATATTGTCCTCAGCTTATGGAGAAATGAGCTGATTTGTGCTATGCTTATAAAAAAATAATAATCTCAGAAATCGGGAATCTACATCATGAATAAGAAAAAAGAAATGAAATTATTAAAATACCGGGTAATATGCTACTTTGCCGCCACACTTTTAGGCATCGGAGGGCTTATTTGCTTTACCTCCCCTCAGAGAGAAAAAGGAACAGATAATGCATCCGCACCTTCTATATCCGTAAATAACCTTTCAGACCTTTCGGAAAATATATCCCTGTCCATTCTTTCCGTCAATGAAGTGCCTCTTCCTCCTGACGATCAGGAAACTTTGGCAGATGACTCATATTTAGAGGAAACGCCTTCATATACTGATACAAAAGAAAATGAGGCGCTTGTTATGACAGCTTCCGACCGCTATACCTATCAGGAGGGCTTTTTCTATCAATCTATCACTGAAGATGTGAAGACACGCATTAACGGCCTTTCCTATAAATCAGATTGCACCGTTCCTTACGAAGACCTTCGTTATGTATCTGTTTTGTATGAGGATTTTAACGGAGAAACCCGAACCGGCGAAATTATCTGTAACAAAGCAATCGCTCAGGATTTAGTAGAAATTTTTTATGAACTGTATTGCAACCATTACCAGATTGACAAAATAAGACTGGTGGATGAGTATGATGCGGATGATGATTTATCCTGTGCCGCCAACAATACCTCCTGCTTTAATTTCCGCAAGGTGTACGGCTCCGATAATCTGAGCAAGCACGCCTTAGGGCTTGCCATTGATATCAACCCGTTTCAGAACCCTTACGTTACTTATCCTGACGGCGTGGAACGCATATCCCCGCCCGGCAGCGAGCCTTATGCCGACAGGGATTCGGAGCTGCCTCATATCATTACCGAGAATGACCTTTGCTATCAGCTATTTACCGCCCATGGATTTACCTGGGGCGGGCATTGGCGTACCTTAAAGGACTACCAGCATTTCCAGAAAGAACTGTAAGTATCATAAATCACGGCAGTGCAAAAGGCTATGACAGACCATTTCCCAGCTCTTTTAATTCCTGAAGCAGCTCCAAGTCAGACTGCTGTACTTTGATATTTGTCGTCATGGCCTCCTGTCCCGGTTTTGTTACCGTAATTTCTATAATAGTGCCTTCTTCAATCCCTTTGGAAAAGACCGCTTTTATAAATGCCACAAATTTGGGATGATTACCTTCAAAAACATTTTTTGCACTCATAATTTTCATAAGCGATGCCGGATTTAACATAAGCTTCATTCCTTTCGTATATATTTAAACAGCATTCCAATGACAATTCATATAATTAGCAGCTTCCTCCGGGGAAAGGGCTAATTTCAGAATAATCCTTGACTCTGTTTCTTCCCTAGACTCTCCAAGCTCTTTACACGTTTCTATCAGCGCCTTTATTCCTACGCTTTTCCCTTTTTCAATTCCAATCTCCTCCTGCTCCATCATCAATTCCTCAAATGCCTTGCACATAGGTTTTTCCTCCTCTTCAACTTTTCTTATTAACGGTTCTAAATTCAAATTAGCTGCAATTGCCATTTCTGTCTCATAACTTATATTTTGAAACTTCTCACTTTGCAATAATTTTCTTAACTTGCCTCTATCGTTTCTGCATTGCAAAGCCTGAAAAAATTCTCTCAACTCTGTATGATATAATTCCGGCTTTACAAAATCTGCTTCTATGATACATACTTGATAATCTTGAAGATATTTCCGTGAATACTGTACCACTTCTGCCGGAATTGCAAGCATCTGGGTTAACTTGCAGGGACCTCCCCATTTCCCTGTTCCCAGATACAATACTACAGTAATAACGGGAGCCAGCCTGTCCTCTTTTTTCATCCGACTCTTTTTTTCTACATATTCCTTATAGCTTCCTTCTGCACGATATTTCCGATCTGTCTCCCCAATCTGCGTTTCATATTCCCCTGCGTCATAAAGCATGATCCGTTCAGGCATACTATAATCCTGCTCTGTTTCCAATTCTATACCATATCGTATCTTAGGGTCCGAATGTTCCATCAGAATATCCCGTCTTTTCTCTCCCTTCGGACTTCCATAAGCTCTGCAAATCTTTGCTTATCTGCAATATACGGTCTGGTATAGGTATCTCTTTTTCCCATACAAATCCTTTCCGGCTGTATATTATGACAAAAATATACCTATCACATATCAGCCAATATTTAATTATTTTTTGTGAAATATGGCTGAATCGCCGGAACCGGACCTGCCGGTATATCGTTCCTGAACGGAACTGAGATTTTCACATAAAGGTTTTTCCTTCTATAATTCGTATTATAAAAATATCCCGCCTGTTTGTCAATAAAAATCAGGGGAATTTTTGTACGATTTTTCGTTTTTTCTGTTTCCTGATATTCCCGCTTTAAATAGATTCCAATCCGTTTTATGGTTACCGTGCCTATGCTTCATGGGACATTTCTCAAAATCACATAACCAATTATAACATATTTTCGCAACTTAAACATTTTGTACTGCAGCTTAGACAAAGATATATTACAAAGGCGTGAGAATATGATATTCTGAATTCGAGGTAACGACAATGAAATGGATAAAAACACATGAACCAAAGCTTTGCGAAAACTATTTGGAAATTCATTATGGCAATCTGAATAAAGAAACACAGGACATCATTGCCTATTTAGAGTCAAAAAACAATCTGATGGGCAAAAGCGGAGCAGAAAGCCGTTTGATCAAACCGGACGAAATTTATTATATCGAGATTGTTGACCGAAAATGTTACGCTTATCTGAAAAAGGAAGTGTGGCAATTAGAGGAAGGGCTGACCGAGCTCACAGAGCGTTATGAAATGCATGGCTTTGTGCGGATCAGCAAATCCATGGTAGTAAACATTTATAAGGTAAAGCAGATTAAGGCAGATTTTAATATGCGTATGAATCTGGTTTTGCTTAACGAAGAAACGGTAGTTATGAGCCGAAGCTATCGGCATGATTTCTTTGAAAAATTAAAGAGCATAAGAATAGAGGGAAAGTAAATGATAGATAAGCACAATTTTGTTTCCGTAGTCAGCTGTGTATTTACCTGCCTGTTAATCGGGAAAATCATTTTGGAAAGTATCATGGGATACCGTGATGAAAACTATGTTGAAAACATCTTAACATTATTTGTAATAACAATTGCCGCAACTTTTATTTTAAGCATGCATAAATACCTGCCGAATGTTCCTATTCTTTTGGTAATGCTGCTTCAATACGTGGTATTGATGGGAAGTGTTATGGGCGCAATATGGATAGAAAGTCATTTTGCAGATATGCACCCGGATGCCTATAAGGATATGTTCTGGTCCGTTACAGTCCCCTATGTCGTGTTGACGGGAGTATATTATATTTCATTTTTCAGGAAAGTAAAAAAAGCAAATGCCTTGTTGAAAATGAATTATGAAAAACAGGAATAGTGAAGGAGATTATAGAAATGGAAGCAGTAATGAAGCATACCGATGAGAAGAAAGTGAAAGGAATGGATTATATATGGCTGGCATTGATGGCATTTGGAGGGCTGGGTTTAGAAGCACTGTATGCCTGGCTGTTAGAGCCCGTGATATATGGCTGTGAAATGCAGGACTGGAATACTACACAGACCATTCTGCACTGGACGATTACCTGTATCACATGGGGAATCGTTGCATGGTATACCGTAAAATCCGCCAAAAAGGATTGTGGATTCGATCTTTTTGAAAAAAGTGAACCTATGAAACTGTGGCAGTGGGGAGCTGCTATAGTATGTGCCGCAATATGTTTAAGCAGTACATATATCGACTGGGGCGGAAGTAAGCTGCTTTTAGAGTTTGAACGATTAAGAGTATTGAAGTTTACATTTCAATATATATACTACCTGTTTGAGGTCATTTTGTTCATGTTGATTATTGTTTATGGACAAAAGGCATTTGAGGTGTGGTTTAAGAAAACGAATATTCCCTATGGCGGCATTGTAGTTGCCCTGACATGGGGAATGGCACACTGGTTTACCAAAGGTGCATTAGCCGCAGGTATCTATTCAGCATTTGGCGGATTTTGTTTCGGAGCGGTATATTTGCTTTTGAACCGAAACATAAAGTGGACATATGCGGCATTGTGCATTATGTTTATCTTGTAAGTTGCCGTTTCCTATGTTAATATTAAACATAGATATTTAATGAAAGGTTAGATTTATGTTCTGGAAAATGACAAATCTACAACTGAAAAAAGGTTATACTTTTCCTCTTTACGGGGATAGTGCGCCTATTTTCAGAAAGATTTGCAGAGGAACGGATATGTGAGCAATAAATCCGATATCCTCTATTCATGATTCCGCAAATCTTACAAATCGGTACATTATCTTCTTAACGGTTCTAAATTAAAGTTAAGGAGATTTTTTTATGTTAAAAATCAAAAAACAAATATCAAAACTATATTTATCCTCTGTGCTCGGTAATTTATCCCTGACAGGTGCGTGGGTGGCCATCCTTGCCGCAAGAGGTTACAGTCTGGTGGAAATCGGTATTGCAGAAACCGTTTTTCACATAACGAGCCTGCTGTTCGAAATTCCGTCAGGTGTTCTTGCAGACGTATTCGGAAGAAAAAATATGCTGCTTGTCAGCACCGTTGCGAGAATGTTCGGCAATATCATCATGATATTTTCCTGTAATTTATTTATGGTGTGTACTTCTATTGCATTCAATGCCATAAGCTATAATTTTTCATCAGGCACAGGAGATGCCCTTGCATATGATTCATTGAAAACGGTCAAACATGAAGATTACTATGAAAAGTATGTCTCCAACCAAATAATCATCTATCGTCTATGCAGCGGTATATCAACCTTTTGCGCCGGATTTGCTCTTGTAATCGGACACAAAACAGCCTATAGCACAGATATTTTAATGGGCACCGTGCAAGTATGGGTACTCATATCTTTAAAGGAGATACGCGTATGCCCTCAAAGCGAAAGCAACGGAAAGAATATGATGGGCTCTATAAAAAAGGAATTGATAACGTGTTTTATAAAAAGCCTTTCCTTTCTGAAAAATTCCGGAAAAGCTGTCTTTTTAATGTTCTGCAATTCCCTTGTCGGCGCCATTGACATTTTGTTATTATTTTTTCTTCAGGCCAAACTGCCGGAGTCCGGTATTCCGCTCCCGGCGCTCGGTTTCGCTTTGTTTTTTATGGAAACGGGCGGCATCCTCGGTGCAAAAATAATACTCAAATGTGAGAAACTGCGCTACCGAAGCATATTTGCCATTGCGGCATTCCTTGTATTTCTGGGTGTGTTTCTTGAGCATTCCGGAATGTATCTTATCATGACGGCAGGCGGCTTTATTGCCGCTCTCAGTGATGATGCGCTTCAGGTACGAACCAATACGATTCTGCAGAATATGTTTCCTTCAGAACAGCGTGCAACACTGATTTCTATTGAATCATTTACCTTTTCGCTAATCATGATAGTCCTGTCGCCTCTTGCCGGCATCCTATTTTCGCATTGGTAAACAATAATCATTAAACAGAGCATCCGAAGCCTTTTTTTCGGATGCTCTGCAAAATGCTCTATAAATTAAGTCATATTACGCTCCCAATAACCTTCTCAAGACGGGAATCCGCCTTACACCCTCATAACACAAAACCGTAATAAACAAACTACCCAATATTATGACTGCCACCTGCAAAAACAGATTCTCCATTCCATTCAGCACATAGTATCCCAAAGCCACTAAAACCGACTGATGTATCACATAAACCGGAAAAGATGCCTTCCTGAAATATTTTGTAAAAGCAGTTTCCCTATTTAAATACTCTTTCCCCAGAGTAAGCAGCGTCAAAACCCCCAGCCAGCAGACAACATTAACTGCCAAATCTCCGTAAAAAGCATATTTATAATAAGCCACTATCAGTAAAAGCTCCGAAAGCCCCCACAAGCCCCCAATCCATCTAATATGCTTTCCCAACCTTTCCATAACCCTATCATCGCCCAGCACATAATATCCCAACAAATACAAAATCAGATTCTTTCCCAGACTATATCCACCTATATTACCCAGATAATAAAAACCCCATACCGGAATAAATAATCCCATCAACGCCCATACAGGCATTCGGGAAACAAAAGCCTCACACCTTTCATAAGGCAGTCATTTCATAAAAACAAGCGAAACCAGCGATATCAAAAACAAAAACAGAATAAACCACAACTGCCCCGGCGTAATACCTCCGTCATACCCGGTAAAATCCGTCACATGGGTAAAGAAATATTTCATGTTTTCAATAATCCCGCCTTCATACCCAAAGAAAAATTTCCTTGCATAAAAAGTCTGCACAGGAACCAAAAGCACCATCCCCGCCACAAAAGGAATCAGCAGCCTATTAACCCGCTCCACACAAAATTCCAATATAGTCCGCTTCTTTAAAGAATATCTTGCAGAAATCCCCGCTATCGCAAACAACAACGGCATAAACCACGGATTAATCAATACAATCAAAGTACTGATAACTCTATTCTCCCCGCCCCATACATAAAACTTCAATCCGAAATCGTTCCAGATCATAAAAGTATGTACCGGAAAAAGCAACAAAATTGTAAAGTTCCTCAAATTATCAAGATAATACTTCCTCATAAATTACCCACCAACATTTCCCATAAAATTCTACCATATAAATTTCACTATCATTTTCCATACAATTCCATCATATAAATTCCACTACCATTTTCCATACAATTCTATCATATAAATTCCACTACCATTTTCCATACAATTCCATCGTATAAATTCCTCTACTATTTTCCATACAATTCCATCATATAAATTCCTCTACCATTTTCCATACAATTCCATCGTATAAATTCCTCTACTATTTTCCATACAATTTCATCGTATAAATTCCTCTACTATTTTCCCACACAACTATACTTATTTCAAGCAATTCCACCCCGGTAAGGCGGCTGTAAAGCCCCCGGCATAGGGGATAAACACTTTCATTTCTTTATGCCTAGAGAAGAACATAAGAGTTTTCTTAATGTTCCGTTCCACTCCAGCAATTCTCCAACAGGATGTTGGAGAAAGGCATATCGCGGCACGGATGCCGCTATATGCCGTTTGCGTCCGTATCCAATTCCCCAACCGGAACATTTAGAAAACTCTTATGTTCGCAACCGGCATAAAGAAAGGAAAATGTTTATCCCCTATGCCGGGGGCTTTACAGCCCGCCTCCCCCAAAAACTCTCTCAAAACAAAAAAGGACTACCGTCAAAACGATAGTCCTCCATACACATTCCTAAATTTTACAACCCGGCCAATCCTAAACCAGTTCCAGAACAACCTCCATAGCCGCATCGCCCTTACGCTGTCCAATCTTAATAATACGTGTATAACCACCCTTACGATCCACATACTTAGGTGCGATCTCATCAAACAACTTAGCAGGAAGATCAACCTCTTTCGTATTTCTCTTTCTGCCGGCCTTTTCTGCAGGAACCTCTGTTACAGGATATAACACCCTTAACATCTGTCTCCTTGCATGAAGTCTGCTGGGTAAATCTTTCTTGATCTCTTTTTCCACTTCATCATAAACAGTAACCTTCTTACCGTCTACAACCTCTTTTACCCTTTTGCCTTCTGAATCTTTTCTCGGAACCTTTGCTGTTACTTTAACAGTCTCATAGTTGTCCTTTTCTTTTACAGCCATTGCAATCAAGCCTTCAGCAATTTTTCTTACTTCCTTAGCTCTCGCTTCAGTTGTAACAATTTTGCCATGATACAATAAGTTTGTTACCTGATTTCTTAATAATGCTTTTCTCTGGCTGCTTGTTCTACCAAGTTTTCTGTACTTTGCCATTTTTATAATCCTCCATTCATGGTACCACCGGGCAACGCTCTTCTGGTCTTATATACCCCGCGGTGTTTACTGCCACTCATGAGTGCACATAAGGACGCTCTTCGGTCTTATTCCCTATGCCAATCATCTTTGTTGCCTTTAAGTCTTATTCCTCACTGGAATTCAACTCAAGTCCTAATTCTTTTAATTTTGCCAGTACTTCCTCTAAGGATTTACGTCCTAAATTACGAACCTTCATCATATCATCGGAAGTCTTATTGGTTAACTCTTCAACAGTATTGATACCTGCTCTCTTTAAGCAGTTAAAGGAACGAACAGACAATTCCAGCTCATCAATACTCATTTCCAGTACTTTTTCCTTTTCGTCATCTTCTCTTTCGATCATGACTTCTGCGCTCTTTGCGTTTTCGGATAAGTCGATAAAGAGTTTTAAATGCTCGCTGAGTACCTTTGCCGCTAAGCTGACAGCCTCATCCGGCTCAAGGGTACCGTTTGTATATACATCCAATGTCAGTTTGTCAAAATCGGTAATCTGGCCTACACGGGTATTCTCTACAGTCAGATTCACTCTTTCAACCGGTGTATAAATAGAATCCACAGCGATTACACCAATAGGCAAATCGTCATTCTTATTCTTTTCAGCGCTTATATAACCTCTGCCCTTTGTAATGGTAAGCTCCATATACAATTTGCAGTCCTTACCGCCACTCAATGTAGCGATAACCTGATCCTTGTTAACGATCTCAATATCAGAATCCACCTGAATATCGGAAGCCTTTACAACGCCCTCTCCCTCAAACTCAATATATGCGGTTTTGGGTTCATTAGAGGAACTGGAATTCTTAATTGCAAGACTCTTCAGATTCATAATGATTTCCGTTACATCTTCTTTTACACCGGGAATAGAACTGAATTCATGTAAAACGCCTTCGATTTTAACCTGGCTGACGGACGCACCGGGCAGGGAAGAAAGCATAATTCTTCTCAATGAATTGCCAAGCGTAATACCGTAACCTCTCTCCAAAGGCTCTACAACGAATCTGCCATACTTTTTATCTTCTGAGATTTCTGTAACTTCAATATTAGGTCTCTCAAAATCAAACACTGCAATACCCTCCTTACAAACTGATTATTATTTGGAGTACAACTCGACGATAAGCATCTCATTAACCGGAACGTCAATCTGCTCTCTTGTAGGAAGTACCTTTACAGTTCCTTTTAAACCTTCTAAATCCTGGTCTAACCATTCGGGAACCAGTCTTCCGCCGGTTACTTCAACGATATCTTTATATCTCTGTAAGCTTCTGGATTTTTCTCTTACTTCGATTACATCACCGGCTTTTACCAGATAAGACGGGATATTAACGGGCTTGCCGTTTACCAGAAAATGCTTGTGGCCTACAACCTGTCTTGCTTCTCTTCTTGTTCTTGCAAAGCCAAGACGGAAAACCACATTGTCCAGTCTGGTTTCCAGCATAACCATTAAGTTTTCACCGGTCATACCTTTCATTCTTTCAGCTTTCTTATAATAATTTCTGAAAGGCTTCTCCAATACGCCATAGATAAATTTTGCTTTCTGCTTTTCTCTTAACTGAGTACCATACTCGCTCATCTTCTTTCCGGCTCTTAAGGATTTACGGTTTGATTTTTTGTCATATCCTAAATAAGTCGGGTCTAAATCGAGAGATCTGCATCTCTTTAAAACAGGAACTCTGTTTACTGCCATTTTTCTTTTCCTCCTACTATTGTTTACAGTGC
>CAZDRM010000048.1:0-14332 GCA_964507745.1 uncultured Lachnospiraceae bacterium | reverse complement strand
ATGACCTTTTTATCATACTTGAAACATAGAAGCCATCCCTTACCTCATCTTCAAAGTAGCTTTTGGGAAATTCCATTTTTAATGCTCCTTATCTCTTGTCCGAATTTTTATCATTTTCGGCTATCCTTCCACAATTCCGCTTATGCTCATACTAAAAAATATGCCTCTTCTCAACCTGGAGCAGAGGCATTAAATATTTACCACTATTTTTTCTTATCCAAAAAGAAAGAATCCACATGTTTTAAATTATTGGTACTCTTATAGTAATCTGTAGCAATTTTACTGGATACTCTCTTTTGCGCCAAATCCTTCTTGGTTCTTGTCAGGGAAACAGCCAGTTTATCCTTCGTTCTCCCCTCAGTAGCAGAAATCTGCGCGCCTAAATCAACACCATTTGAAATCAGCTTTTGTAATGCTGCAATTTCCTTTTTGTGTTCATCCTTATGCAGCAACAATTCTTCTTTGATGCGTTCGTATGTCCGGTCAAAGCCCTCGTCCAGTTTTGTCATCTCTTCAAGCAAAGCTGCTTTATCATCAACCAGCTCGTCAAAGCGCTCCACATCAAAATCTTCCTGTTCCGTGACCTCTAACTGAAACTTGCTTTTATCAAGAATCTGCTGTAAAATTCCTTCTTTCTTCTCCAACGCCTCTATAAGCAGCTGTAATTCGTTTGTCACGATTCTCTCCCCTTTTCAACGGTCTTCATAACATCTTTCCATGTATCCCGAATCATCCGGCTGTATTCCAATGCACGATTCAACTCTGCCACATCTTTTTTCATGTTGCCGCTTATCAGCGCCTGCATAATACAACTATATACATTACGAAAATCATTTGCCACGGGATATTTATCATTAAGCGTAGCGGATAGATGATCCACTATCCGCTCCGCTTTCATTATATTGGTGTTTGCTTTCTGAAACTCCCTGTTCTCAATAGCCGTAATGCCTATATTCGTAAACTTAATAATTCCCTCATACAGCATTAATGTCAGTTCCGCAGGCGATGCGGTTAAAATCTTACTGTCCTGATACTTTGCATATGGGTTGCCAATCATTGCCATTTTCGTTACTCCTTATGAATTACAGCCATGTAGAAGCCGTTTCTGCTTTATGCATTATCTTATGAAGAAAACAACGAACCAATTGCATTCTGCTTGGAGGAAAGCTTGGAGAGCGCAGTCTCCATGGCAGCAAACTTGTCGTACCACTTATCCTCATAAGCCTGCATTGCCTCTTCCGCCTTTTTAATCTTGGCCTTATAGTCATCCATTTCTTTGTTCATCTGCAGATCGCTGTATGCTTTTCTATAGCTCTTGAAATCCGGTACTCTGTCCAGAGTCGAGCTCAGGGACTTATACAGCTTATCGGACATCTGGGTAAAGAAAGATTTAACCGCTTCAGGGTCGCTGGCGATCATGGACTTTAATATATCCGTTTTCTCGGAAGTATTTGTATCATCAGGGTCTCCGTTGATGTGGTATGCATGTTTTTCATTTTCCTCAGCATTAAAGTATCCCAAGGTTGCAATACCAAAGCTGGACAGATACATATCCTTGCCGTTTACACTGACACTTCCCATCATAGCAGTTGTCATGGAAGAAATAACGGAATTTAAGGAAGAATCCTTCCTGAGAAGGGAATCCTTAACCTTTTTCTCCCATTCTTCAACCTCTGTATCCGTCAATGCTTCCTTTTCTTCGGAAAGCAAAGGATCATAGCCCTTTGCAGGATCTGCGTTATACAGCTTATCCATTTCGTTGATCAATTCATTATACTGCTTGAAGAAACTCTTGATAGTATCATAAATTCCATCATAGTCATCCATGGTGTTAATGGTCACTTCTTTGAAAGAGCCGTCAGCATTTTTGTCGGATACGCCGGTTGCAGTATATGTAGACCCGTTAATCTGGAATGTATTGGTTGTGGACTCATATTTTGCACCGTTTAAGTACATAACTGCATTTTCGCCTTTGATCCTAACAGCGCCGTCAGGATTGGAAGCATCTTCTACCAGTCCCAATGTCTTTAATAATGCGTCATCTCCGGTAATCTTGAAGTCGTTATCTTTACCGGTTTCTTTTGCGCTGATGTATAATCTCTGCTGATTCTCGTCAAAATTTACATTAACTCCGCCCGCCTTTAACTGGCTTACAAGATCCGACATGGTTGTGTTTTCATCAATGGTAACTTCCTTGTCGTTGATCTTGAAAGAAGAACCTGCGTCAATGCCCAAATCTGTTACTTTGGTATCCGCTGTTACCTTGCCGCCGTCTGCTGTTTTTAATTTGCCGCCGGTCAGGTATCCTGCCTTTGCAAGACTCTCTACACTGGCCGTCTGTACGCCGTTAACTGCATTCTCCCCGGCAACTACGGATAATATACCGCTCTGGGAAACGGTTGATTTTTTCTTCGCATATGCGCTGTCAAAACGCAGCTTGTCAATTGTGCTCTGCATACTGAGAATCTTGGTGTTCAAAGATTTCCATGCATCAATCTTCCAGCTTAATTTGGTCTGCGCCTTTTTTAAACTATTTACAGATGTCTTTTTTGCACTTACAAGCTGGGTAATAATGCTCTCTGTATCCAGCCCGGAATTTAATCCTGTCATTCTAATAGCCATGTTATCTCCTCCTATCTCTTCTCATCTACTAAAAGGCCCGCCATCTCCCAGACCTTTGCAATCATATCAAGGGTCTTTTCCGGGGGCAGCTCTTTGATAACCTTCTTGGACTCCTTGTCAACGATCTTGATCGTTATCCGCTGTGTCGCTTCGTGAATGCCAAATACTGCTTCCGAGTTGGTCATACTCTTATTGAGTTTTTCAACCGCCTGCTTAATCTGCTCATTGCTGGGCTGCTGATTCTGGGCCTCGTTAGAGGAGCCGTCTTGCTTGCCGTCCGTCCTCGTCACAACAACTGTTGTGGGATCCGGAGCAATCTTCTCAACCTGGGGATTCGCTTCCGTGCTTCCCGAAACAGGCTGTACAGGTTCAACTTTTGTAGTTGCCTGAACTGTCATGATACTTCCTAATGGTTCAATTGCCATGTTCTCCACCTCCATGTGAAAAATTTGATTTGTTACTTTTTGCGATACTTACGCAATTCTATTACTTCGTAATATATATCGGCAAAAAAAGAAAAATGTTTATAAGTATCATAAACATTTTTCCATAAATTTGCAACGTATTTAAAATAATTTTTTTAAATCATCATAATTCTCTGACGCCGCCGCTTCCTTTGTAGACTCCTGAATCTGTAAATATACCTCTTTACGGTATACAGGCACTTCCTTGGGCGCAGCAATTCCCAGCTTAACCTGCTCTCCCTTTACCTCAAGAACAGTAATTTCAATATCATTGTTAATAATAAGGGCTTCGCCTTTTTTTCTGGATAACGCTAACATATCACTTGCCCTCCTTTTTTGCCTTTAAAATGTCATAGACAGGATATTTTACTTCAAGGCCTTCATTTTCCGCTATGACCTGGCAGGCCAGACAGTTTTTCGCATTAATTACAATAGGGCCTTTTAAATTGACAGTCATTTTTGTAAGATCCGCCGGAACGGTAATGGTTACCAGCACCAGCATATCCTCTGCGGCAAGCTCGCCTAAAGGTGCTAAAAGCTCATCTTCCACAACCGGGTCATAGCTGTCCAGTATCTGCAAAGGATTAACCACCGGAATGGCAAAGTTGCCGTCCTGCATGGACTGAAGCCACTGGATACCCTTCACGCCTTCGCTGTCTCCGTCATGAATCAGGGCAAAGTCTTTGAGCTCATGAAATCCCACCAGTCCGTTGACAAACCGAATGACCTTATCTTCCTCAATCTTGATATCGCCAAATAATCTTGTTTTTACTTCCATTTTTACGCCTCCCTTTTGCTTTTTCTTATCCGCATATTACAGATAATTCAATAATGTTGTCTGTGTGATTTTTCCTGTAGCCATTAAAGCCGCATTGTAAGTCATCTCCACACTGCTTAACTCTACCGCCACTTCTGCAGGGTCTATACCTTCATTTTCTTCAGCCAGCGTCTTGAAATTGCTTTGCTGGGAAGATAAACGGTTTTCCACCAGATCAAGCCTTGCGCCACGATTTCCCACGCCGGTCAGGGCGGTATTGGCCTGACTTAAATATCCCTGGCTCCGTGTAATGCCGTGTTCAAAATCTTTCTCCATTTTATCCTGCAGATAAGTAAGGGCCTTGTTAGCTGCTTTCAGCCTGTCGTTCAATTTGTCCAGATTAGTCTCATCAGTCTCATTTTTGATCATACCTTCCAGAGTTGAAACAATTCCTTCCATCTCAATAACAGCCTCTACATTGGCTATCATGCCTTCCAGATCCCGGGCAATATCATGGTTAAAGACTTCATTGGCAAGAGTATTGACGCGTACCTCCTGACCGAATCCCACATCATAGGATATGATCTGTCTGGTATCGTCATCCTTCTGATCAGTCAGATACTGCGCATTATAAACCAGTTTTCCTGAAGCATTATCAGCAGGCGTTTCGCAATAGAAATAATGTTCCGGACGAAGGTCATTCTTTTTCCACTCTTCTTTTTTATAGGTAACACGGATTTCGCCTTCATTAACCTCATTTCCGTCGTCATCCTTACTTCCCGGTATATCCTTTACATTCTGCAGATCAGAATAGAGTCCGTCGCTTAAAATCAACTCTCCTGTCTCAGGAATAAATACAGCCGCATTGCCGGTGTTTCCCTGCATTGCCAGATAGGGGTCTGTTCCGCCGTTAAGGGACATTGTCGTTGCTGTAACAGTCTTTTTTTCACCTGTGCTGTCATAGTATTCGATAGTAGGCGCCGCATCGGTACAATTATTGTACGCAAGGCGAAGCCTGTGCACTGTATTTGTAGTAACATCCTGATCAGTCGTTGTATTGCCTAAAGCATTGGATGCCGTAATGTCGCCCAGATTCTTTGTATCAATATAAGTATAATCCGATACACAGTCAGAGCCCAACTGTTCCGTAATGGTATAGTTTAGCTGGGTATCCTTTTCAAAAGCCAGAGGCACGCTGGTTCTGTATCCTGTAAATACATAGCGTCCTGCGGTTTCAGCATTGCCGATTGCATAAATCTCATCACGGAGACCCTTCATGTTTTCCAGAATCTTCTGCCTGTCTTCGGCAGTTTTGAAACCTACGGAGCCCGTTGTACAGTCATTGTACATATCAGTAATAACGCTGACAGCCGTATCTATGGCGCTTTCCGTAATCTTCAGCCAGCTCTGGGCATCCGGCACATTTTTCTTATAATACTGTTCTACCTCACTCAAATTGCTCCTAAGTCTTAAGGCTCTGATCGCAACAACAGGATCATCACTGGGTCTGTTGATTTTGCTTCCCGTCGCCAGCTGAGTATTCAGTTTATCTTCCAGAACCTTATTTCCGTTAATGTTGGTTATGGCATTGTTTTGAATGATTTTATTGGTAATTCTCATGTTGTCCCTCCACTTGAAAAGCTTAGTTTAACATTATACTCCTGTCTGCAGAATCAATCTGTCATACACTTCCGTCAAAACCGAAATCATCTGGGACGCCAGATTGTAAGCATGCTGGAACTGAACAAGGCTCAGCGCCTCTTCGTCAGAATCCACACCGCTGACTGACAGTCTCTGGGTATCAATAACTCCCGCTATACTGGTATAGCTGTCCGTAAGCGTATTAGCGCTCTGGGCATTCAATGCCACATCAGCCAGAATGCACTGTAAAAAGTCGCCGGCATTGCATCCCCTGAAGCTCATCACGGAAGTATCCGTCCTTAAATTCATTAATTCATCCGCAATGTTATACTTGCTTTCGCCGTCTGTTTCCACTGTTCGGGTTGCAAGCTTCTGAGGATCATCCAGCATATCCCTGCTTATGGTAAAATTCTTTGCCGTCAGATAATAATAACTGTCATCCGTGCTGGTAATAACCTTTCCTTCGGTCATATCCTTTCGGGAATCCAAGAATTTGTGCTGTTCCACATCTATTGCATCATTGGCTACAAAGAGTACATCCGCCGGCTGTTCATAGCCGTCCACACTGCCATCCTGTGTCAGTATCCGGTTGAAAACTTCGGAGAAGACTCTGACCCATTCGGTAAGCTGTTCCTGATAATAAGGAATGCCCTGATATTCCACTGCATATCCTACGGCAGCTTCTTTGCCCACACGTCCGGCATCCGGAAGCTGTTTATTTTTTGTTATATCATCGCTTAAAGTAAAAGTATAGCTTTCAATTTCCCCGTCAGCATTATAGGTTGCGCTGAAGCTGTCATAATAATATTCATAACTGCCCAGTCTGATAACGCCCTGTCCCGGAAGGGTACAGCTGGAAAGATTCTTTAAATAATCAGCCGTAATATCCACTTTTACCTGGGTTTTGCCCTGGGCTCTGGTCACATCTGCAACTGTTCCCTGGAAGTTTTCCCCGTTGTTTCCGTCTCTCATCTCAATCAGTCCGCGCAACGCTCCGCCAATGGTGCCGCCGTATATGGAGAAATCCCTTCCGTCATCCCAATAAACATTGTAAAGTCCTTCCGCATCGGTCTGGTTATTATTGGCATAATTGGGTTTTGCCTCACACACTAACTGACTGTATCTGGAGGAATCCACCAGCGTCTGTCCCCCTGCTATCTTAACAATATAACGGGTTGCGCCTGTGGTTCTCGTAGGGTCGCTGGAATCATAAATTACCTGCTCTTCCACTTTCGTATCTACAATTCTGGAAAGCTTATCAATGATAAGATCCCTGCGGTCCCTTAATTCATTTGCCCTTCCGCCGTTTATCTCAATTACATTAATCTGCTTATTTAAGGAAGAGATTTCGGCTGCATAAGAATTAATCTGCTCAATCTGATTTTTAAGCTCTAAATTCACATCATCCTGCATACGCTCCAGATTTGCCGCCATGGTATTGAAATAATAGGTCAGATTTTCGGCATATCCGATAAACTGCTCCTTGACGGTAGAATCTCCGGCATTCTTTTTTAATTCCGCCAATGCATCATACATTTCGCCAAAAATTGTGGAAAAGCCCTTTATTGTAGTATCATCTTTGAAATAGTCTTCAATCTGCTTCATATAATACTTCAGCTCTTCAAATTCTCCCAGCTGGGCATTGTTATTCCAGTATTTAAAATCGTAAAATGCATCTCTCTGTCTCTCAATGCCGATGGTATCTACACCGCTTCCGGCACATCCGTATGTAGTATAGGTCCTTAAAGCATTGTTCGCCTGCTGGGTTACAACCTGCCTGGAATAGCCTTCCGTATTAACATTAGAGATATTATTGCCGGTTGTATTCAAACCTGCGTTTGCCGCCGTAAGTCCTGTATACGCAATATTCAATCCAAAAAATGTAGATGGCATTTATTCCACTTCCTTCCTTATGATGCTCCCAGTGTATTAATAATGTGTTCAATCATTTCATCAATTGCATTAATGTAGCGGCTGGAAGCGTTATAAGCGTTCTGGAACTTAATCATATTGCTCAGCTCCTCATCATCAGACACTCCCACTACCTGCTGCCTCTTATATTCGGTACTGTCCACTGTTGTGGTCTGGTTATCGTAATAGCTTTTGAATACAGAACCGCCGATTCCAATCTGATCCACAATATTTGAATAAAAATCCAATACATTGCACCGGTTTGTATTATTTGGATTCAAAACATATTCTTCGTCAGTGAAGACATCCTGTAAAAGCTTTGCTACTGCAAAATCCTCTTTTTTCTCTCCGTTAATAAATTTAAGAAGAGCGGGAGTCTTTACCAGATCGGGATTGATGATCATATTTGCCGTAGTGTACAAAGTATGGGTCTGCCCGGGTGAAGCATCCTCCGGTATGTAATTGCCGTCTTCGTCATATCCCGGAGAAGTAATCTTCTGGAACAGCTGCATGGGATTTCCGTCTTTATCCACAAGATAGCCGTTGTCCGCATCTGCGGCCGAAGCAAGTACCTCGTTCATTTTTGTTGCAATGATATGTACCAGTTTGTCAAATTCCGCCTGAACGTTCATAATGATGGACTGGGAAATATTGGTGTTATAAGTCTCCGCGTCCGTCTCCAGATCCGTATAATTGGCTCTGTGATCTCCTCTGGCAAGAAGCTGCGCCTTAACGGAGCCAATATCTGTATTTTTTTCGGTAGACATGGTCTGGGTTAAATCGTATACCTTGCAGTTGCTTATATCCGGCACCTCTGTCCCGTTGGCCAGAGTAGTTGTCTTGGCATCCGTTTTCCAGTAAGGTGTATAGAAGCCGGTTTCCGGATCGGCATAAACCGCCAGTTCGTAAACCGCTGTTCTTGAAATCAACTGATGCCCCTCTGCCTTAACGATCATGGCACCATCGACATCTTCTTTATATTCTATATTAATAAGCCCTCCCAATTCATCCATGAGGGAATTTCTTTCATCTCTTAAATCATTGGCATGCTCATAGCCGCCTAACTCTATGCAGCAAATCTGCTTATTCAGTTCATGAATCCTGGATGCAACTGTATTGATTCTGTCAATCCCGTTTCTTACCTGAACATTGTAATTGTCCTGCAGGCTGCACAAATCATTATAAGTGGTTTTGGCGCGCTGTAAAAACTGGGATACACGCTGTATCAGAAGTCCCTGTTTAACAGTGCTGGCCGGCTCTTTTGCCAGTTCATCCACAGATTCCCTTAAATTTCCCAAAGAGTCGCTGAAGGATTTGCCGGTAAATTCTCCCAATAAATCTTCAACCTGGGTAAAAGTGGAATAGGAAACCTGATAAAAGGACATACGTCCCACTTCTCTTCTGTATGTCTGGTCCAGAAAATAATCCCTTACCTGTCTTACCCTGGAGTAGTATACACCCAGTCCTGTTTGTTTATAGGATTTAATATTTGCATCTTTAGATATGTTATTGTAGCTTCTGTCAGCCTGGGCAACCTGCTGCCTTGTATATCCCTGTGTGTCTACGTTGGACAGGTTGTGGGCTACAGTATTAAGAGCACTTTGACTTGTTTGTAATCCGGATGCACCTATATATAAACTTCCAAATAATCCCATAAGATATCACCTCTTTGCCGGCTATTGTTTGGCATCGAATCCTTTCTGCTCATATCCCATCGTGCTTCCCGAATTATATGCCTCCCGCGTATAATTAGCGGTTTCAGGAGCTGCTTTCATGCTTTTGAGTACATTCATATTGTACTGTATCATCTCCAGAGAGCTTTGAATCAGCTCCCTGTTCTGGTTATTGACCCGTACCATCTGGTTCATGGTAACTTTCAATTTGGCATGAATTCCAGACAACTTCCTCTGTTCAGCCGGTCTTCCCGACAAAAGCGCTGTCAGCTTACTCAGCTTCAGTGTTTGAACATCCTTGTTCAATACTGTGGCAATATCCTGCATTACCTGTTCCCGCTTTTTGTCGAGACGGTTTACCTTGCCTACAATAATTTGTTCCTCATCCGTGATTTTTTCCAGTTTTGAAATGTCCCCTTCAATAATAACCGGGGTTTTCTGCATGGATAATTCCAACAGCTTTTCGTATTCACTATTTTCCTGTTCCAGAAGATCAATCAGATTTTCCATTAAACTAGCCATTGGAATTACCTCATTTCCTACAGAGCGAGAGCGCCCTGATTGAATTTCTCTACGAGCTTATCGGCGAAGCTGTCTCCGCTTACTCCGTAAGTTCCGGCATCTATCCGTGCTTTAATATCATTTACAAGATCTTTTCTGATATCCGGCGTCTCTGATAACGCAGCCTTTGCAGTCTGCATATCTTTTCCGGCACCCGAAATAGATAACGCATCTGAGAATCCCTTCTTCTGTGTTTTAGATACTTTTGAAGGTTTGGTCGTGTTGTAAACCTGCTGTATCTGTGTGTATGATCCAATACGCATAAGACTCTCCTCCTTCCATGGATTGTGCTATGTCTTATTATTAGTATCGGCAGATTTTGTAAATTCTTTAGCAAAGAGGAAAATTATTTCATTTTCCTCTTTAGCTCTTCCTTTAAATATTCGTATCTGAGGCGTTTCTCTTCTTTTGCAAAATGGATTTCCCGAAACTGCCGGGGATTATCCTCATATACCAGAATCTCATCAAACTGCTCGCTGGTTAAGTCAAAACAGCAGTCCCCGATTACATTGTAGCAGTGGTAATTTCCGCCGGGTCTTAATATCCCGTATACCCTGCCGCCGAAAATATCCTGTGCCAGAAAAGCCGTAATAGAGCATTGACCCAGGGTTTTATTCTCCGGCGACCAGTCTTTGCGCATTCTGGGCGCGCAGGTATCCGCACACCAGATTTCCGAAAGGGCATCATATAAATCCCTGGGTGTGTTGATTCCTTTGTAGTCGTCTGTTATGGCAGGGACGTCTGCATGCTCCCAGCCGTAAAATTTGTATGTTTTGGTTTGCCCGCTTTTCATATCCGTTTCCTCGCTTTATTTTTCCGGTCATATATTGTTTCGGTTTCCGGCAGTCTTTTCCTCACAGTCTTTCAAAGTGTTTTTTCACTTCTTGATTGGTAACCAGAATAACGATACATACCACATCTATTACCGCTTCTGCTAAATACAGTATCTGAGAATGGGTAATATTATAGGGCAGATTTTTAACGATCACTATTGCCAGCAAACCTGCAGTAATATAATTAAGATAAGGCACACCCAATCCAAACATGTACACAATTACCACCGTTGCAAGTGAAATTATGGCATTTTCCGTACTAAATTCAAGAGCTAAATTAAGACAAGCCTTTATTACCAACCACAATCCAATCCCACCAGCTATTTTTCTTCCCATGACTTATTCCCCTTTCACTGTTTTTGTATATAAAACCTATCCTTTTATAATGCCCGCCGGTCTGCCCTGATACATAACCACAGACCATTTATCATTTTTCTGAATCGCCCGGAAAACAGATTCGGGTGTTGTCGTTCTGAAAACAATCGGATTTTTTTCATCATCATAGGTACCTATAAGCATCTGATACTTTAATGTGCCTCTATACGTACGGTTTCCGTAATACATTTCCTTGTATTTGAGCAAGACTCCGTTCCTCTTGTTAAAATCTCCAGAATCCCGAAATACTTGCATATGCTTAATTCCTTTATATAAACAGACCGCGCTTAATGCTGCCAGTACTGCAATATAAACCGCAATATAAACCGTTGCAACTCTTTCTACCCTGACAATGCTTATCAGCCCGACAATTGCAAGAATATCTATAAGTATGGTAAATGTAAGAATACCTATACTATGCTGAATTGTCCTCTTTATTTTTTCCATATCCTCTTCTTTGGCAGGACCAACATTCACACAATCTTTGATTGCACTTATTTTATCCAGATACGGTGCGGCATCCCGCATCTTCAGCTTTGGAACGCTCTTTATTATCATAGAAAAAAATACCATGGGTAACGAGAGAATCAATATAAATATACTAAAGCATATAAATCTGTCCATTAAACTTCCTCCCTTTGGTTGGTTTGATTTTATCTAATTTATCAGTCAAAATTAGCTCCTTTCAAAAAGCGGCAATTGATTCAAAAAGAACACTTACCAGTATCATTCAGACTCCGATAAGTGTCCTGTGTTTAAAATTTTATTTCCAGCGGAAAGTTATTATAAATTAAACTGCCCCACCGTCTCTTGTAAGGAGACAACGCTTTTCATAACATCCTTTGTCTCCGCAAAGACATTCTCGCTGGCATTGGTAATCATCTGCAGGTTTTCATTAACCGACTGAACAGCCCCGTCCAGTTCCTTCTGAGAATCATCAATGGTATCTATAATTTGATTGATGTTGGCAATGGATTCATTTAAATTCTCAATATGTGTTCCCAGCACATCACTGACTTCCACATAATAATCCGCATCATCCCTGTAGCTGCCTGCAAGCACTTCCAGCTTATCATAATCCTTCAGCACGATTTCATCCAAAAATGAAATAATTTTGTTGCTTGCATCGGAAAGCTTATTCACGCTTTTCATAACCTTACCAACCAGTTCGTTTACTTTTTCAATCTCATTTCCGGTAGTATTACTCAGGTTTTTAATTTCATCTGCAACCACGGCAAAACCTCTTCCGGCTTCTCCCGCCCTTGCCGCCTCTATGGAAGCGTTGAGCGCCAATAAATTAGTCTGCTCCGCAATAGAGCTGATTGCCTCGGATACCTCTACGATCTTTCCGATTTCCTTTGTCTCCTCAATGGCAATTTCAAGATTCTTCTTACTTTCCATTGTAATTTCAATGGCATTTTTCTTATCATCGAGCAGTTCCGGAACCATCTGTTCCACCCTCATGATAATCTCCTTTGCCCGTTGGGTAATGGTCTGTGTATTCTTTACCAGCTCATCCATGGCCTCTGCAACATCCTGGCAATTGGCATCAATGTCGCTGATGCTTGCGGTCTGCGTCGCCACACTTGCTCCTGTTTCTTCCATGACTGCACTGATTTCCATGATATTATTGTTCATATCCGCCATATGGGTATCCGTCTCCGATATCATACCACGAATAAGTCCGGTCTCCTGCTGGGTCTTCTGTATAGTAGAAATTACTCTGTTCTCCAGTTCTCCAATGAGATAGCTGATTTCCTTAACCTCTTTTTTCTCGGTTACGCAGTTCTGCGCCCCGATTACTTTATCCTTAATAAAGGCTTTCATTTCTGCCAGAGGCTTTAAGAGACGTCCCACTACCATATTTAACAGAATGATAAATACTGCCAAAAGAATAATATCCACAATCAGCGGGAGCATCAGATTATTCCTGACTTCACTGCTGATTACAGAAACCGGCTGCGTGATTCCGATCCGCCAGCCCGTCGCTTCTATTTCCCGCACAACCAGATATTTGGATATGCCGTCATAATCCCGGAAAGTAGACACACCTTCGTTTTGAAGATCAATGTCAAGCACTTCTGATAGAATCGTATTGCCCTCTTCCTTGGGCAGATATTCCTGATTCTCATGGGTAATCACACTGTTATCGCCGGCAAGAAGAAAGGTCTGCACACTTTCATCCTTTCCCATACCATGGGCCATTTCAATCAGGCTGTCAATGGTAATATCCGCAAGAACTACAGCCTGCTGTCCGTCCATGGTAAAGGGTTCCGCTATGGAAACTATCATCTGTCCTGTGGCAAAATCCGTATAAGGCTCTGTATAGATCAAGCCTCCCGTACTTATGGCATCCTTCCACCAGCCTCTCGTGGTGGGGTCCAGATCCAGAGAAGAATGGTCTGCCGGGAACACTCCGCCATCAAAGCCCAGACAGCAATAATACATCAGGGCATCGGAATTCTGGGAAAGGTTAGCTCCCAGATAATCCATGACAGCTTCCATATCCTCCGTGTCCATGGTCTCAAGCCCGCTCTTCATGGTATGAACTATGTATGCCTGTCTCACAAGCCACTCGTCAATCAATTCGCCGGTATTCTCCGCTTCCTCCGTCAGCGTGTTGTGTCCGTTTGTCATCAACACGTTCCTCATCACAATGCTGTTAAGCGTAGCCGTTACCACTATGATGAACGCAGTACATAACGCCACATAGGAAGTAATGTTTCCTTTAATGCTTCCCCAAAAACTGTTCTTCTCTGCCTTATTCATCCGTCCCGTCTCCTTTATGTATTTCATTCCTTCATACACACTAATCAAATTGTTCTGCTGATTTCATACATATAAAATCCGTATGCAGAACTCAATATCAGAATATACTCGACATATTATAACACATTTCTGTTATCTTTGTGTACCCATTCTTTTTCAGTTGATATGAAACCAGTAAAAGGCGCCAGCGAAAGAAATTCGTCAGCGCACTTCCATTGGAGTATCATCCCGTTTTCAGCATCTTATAAGATTATATTACTATTTTTATTTATTTCCCTGATTTTGCGTGAACGGTAAATATATGGCGTGAACGGTAATTTTTCAGACAAAGTCGCTATCCTTTTTTCAGTTCTTTGCCATAAAGCTGCTTTCGCTCTGCTTTGAAATCGTTCTCGATTATATTACTCTTAAGTGTTAAAATCTTCGCCTGCTGCATCCTCCTCAAGCCTTGCTCCGGTATATCGAAGAATTTCGCCATCTGTTCCAAAGAAGCGTCCGGCTTAAAGGTGCGACGACGCAGTTTTCCGAATTTTATGCGGTTATACTCTTTCCAGAATATCATAACCACAATCTCTACCAACAGAATAATAAATGTCACAAACAACAGGTTTTTTGTCTCCATCAGCATCCCTACATTGTAAATCCAGAATGTAAACGGCGTATGCCCTATAGCAAGACAAATAAAACCATAGATTATATAGAAGAGATATATTAAAATGAATCCCC
>CAZDRM010000047.1:0-14427 GCA_964507745.1 uncultured Lachnospiraceae bacterium | reverse complement strand
TTGCAAAAGAAATTGAATTAGAGGATGCGTTTGAAAACATGGGCGCACAGCTTGTAAAAGAGGTTGCAACCAAGACAAATGACGTTGCCGGAGACGGTACTACAACAGCAACCGTTTTGGCACAGGCTATGGTAAATGCGGGTATTAAGAATCTGGCAGCAGGCGCTAACCCTATTATTTTAAGAAAGGGTATGAAAAAAGCAACTGACTGCGCAGTGGAAGCCATTGCAAAGATGAGTTCAAAAGTAAAAGGCAAAGAGCATATCGCTAAGGTTGCTGCTGTTTCTTCTGGAGATGAGGAAGTGGGCAATCTGGTAGCTGATGCAATGGAAAAGGTTTCCGGCGACGGCGTTATTACCATTGAAGAAAGCAAGACCATGCAGACGGAGCTGGATCTGGTAGAAGGTATGCAGTTTGACAGAGGCTACATTTCCGCTTATATGGCGACAGATATGGAAAAGATGGAAGCAACTCTGGATAGTCCTTATATCTTGATTACAGATAAGAAGATCAGCAATATTCAGGAGATTCTTCCCCTGTTAGAGCAGATCGTACAGTCGGGAGCAAAGCTTTTGATTATCGCTGAGGATGTTGAGGGCGAAGCGCTTACTACTTTGATCGTTAATAAGCTGAGAGGAACCTTTAATGTAGTTGCGGTAAAGGCTCCGGGCTACGGCGACAGAAGAAAAGCAATGCTTGAGGATATTGCGATTCTCACAGGCGGACAGGTAATTTCTTCCGAGCTGGGCATGGATTTGAAGGAAACCACCATGGATCAGTTGGGACGCGCAAAATCTGTTAAGATTCAGAAGGAAAATACGGTTATTGTTGACGGAGAGGGCGAAAAAGCTGCTATTGATGCAAGAATCGCAAGCATTAAACAGCAGATTGACGAGACCACATCTGATTTTGACAGAGAGAAATTACAGGAAAGACTTGCCAAACTGGCAGGCGGCGTAGCGGTTATCCGTGTGGGCGCAGCTACCGAGACCGAAATGAAAGAGGCAAAGCTTCGTCTGGAGGATGCTCTGGCAGCTACAAGAGCGGCAGTGGAGGAAGGTATCATTGCAGGCGGCGGTTCTGCGTATATCCATGCTGCAAAGGATGTAGAAAAGCTGGCTGATAAGCTGGAAGGGGATGAGAAGACAGGAGCACAGATTATTCTAAAGGCTCTGGAGGCTCCTTTATATCATATTGTATCTAATGCGGGACTGGAAGGAAGCGTTATTATTAATAAGGTTCGTGAATCTAAACCGGGCATCGGATTTGATGCGTTGAAGGAGGAGTATACGGATATGGTGGAAAGCGGTATTCTGGATCCTGCAAAGGTTACGAGGAGCGCGCTGCAGAATGCTACCAGTGTGGCTTCTACGTTGCTGACTACGGAGTCGGTGGTGGCAACGATTAAGGAGAATATTCCGCCTATGCCGGCTGCACCGGGGATGGATGGAATGATGTAGGAAGTACCTGCTGAATAAAGAAGTGGATTTGGCCCCGGGCTTGGCATTTTGCGCTGTCCGGGGCTTTCTTTGTTCGGCAGGGCGTTGTGGCTTTTGGGGGATTTTGATTCAAGTGACTGCAAAATGCAAAAACGTATATTGACACACATTATATCAAATGATAAAATCAGATAAAAGCATATATTTCTGACATTCTTTTGCACAATCTTAGTGCATCTTAATTTCTTGCCGTAAGGCATCTTGAAATCAATGCTTTTAAAATCCAAACAATTTATTTTAAAGCAGGGGTTTCAGACGCTGGCAGGAAGGTATGCTGCAGCTGTGGAATGTAGACACGGACAGTATATGATATGCATGATAAGTCGGATAGCTCCTGTCATTAAGGAGGTATTTATGAACAAAAGAAAGAAAATGCAAAACAGGAGGACAATCCGACAAAAGCCAAAGACTTCTGATCAAAAATCTATGGATTTTGCGCAGCAGAGTGGAGTGAAGGAGCAGAAGAAATACAAGGATACGGTATTCAGACTTTTATTCAGCCATAAGCGGAGAGCCTTGTCCCTTTACAATGGCATAAATGGCACAGCCTATGAGGATGAATCGCTGTTGGAGTTTAACACTTTGGATAATGCCATTTACATGAATCTGCACAATGATATTTCCTTTGTAATCGTTAATCAGATTCATCTCTATGAGCACCAGTCCACGCTTCCCGTGAATCTGCCTCTGCGGGATTTATTGTACATAGCGGATATCCTGCAAAAGACCATAGTGGACAAAACCATTTACAGCAGCAAAAGGCTGATGATACCGAATCCGAATTTTATTGTATTCTACAATGGCCAGGATAAGATGCGGGAGCATATGGAAATAAAGCTGTCGGACAGCTTTTTAGTCCCAACGGATAATCCTGAACTGGAGTTGAAGGTAGCAGTCCTGAATATCAACGAAGGAATGAATGAAGAGCTAAAGAGAAAGTGTCCGGACTTAAAGCAGTATATGCAGTATGTGGATAAAGTAAGAAAATATAACAAAGAGATGCCGCTTAAGGATGCTGTTGTAAAGGCGGTAGATGAATGTATTGAACAGGATATATTAAGAGAATTTCTTATGAAACAGAAGGCGGAGGTTGTGAAAGTGAGCATTTATGAATTTGATGAAGAGCGTGAAATGAGGCTGATCCGGGAGGATGAACGCGAAATTGGACAGGAGATTGGGCAGCAAACCGGCGAACAGCGCATACTGATGCTGTATAGAGTCCTTATGGCGGATAACCGCCTCGGGGATTTCGAGAGAGCTGTGGATGATAAAGAGTATCTGGAGGAATTGTGCCGGGAATACGATGTTGAAAAGAGAATTCCCGTTATAAACGGAACGATGTAAGAAGTACCTGCTGAATAAAGAAGTGGATTTGGCTCCGGGCTTGGCGTTTTGCGCTGTCCAGGGCTTTCTTTGTTCAAAAGAATATATTTATTTCAGGAACACACTTGCGTTCCGGTAAAGGCGTAGCGGTACTAAGATTGCAAAGGACGCAATCTAAGTGCCGACGCCTTTACAGGGTTCCTTCAATTAAATATATTTTTTGAACAAAGAGAGCCCCAGACAGCGCAAAATGCCAAGCCCGGGGCCAAATCCACTTCTTTATTCGGCAGGGCGTTGTGGCTTTTGGGAATTTTTTAAAATATTTTTGGGAGTTTTTGTGTTTTGAAAAAGGAGAAGGAGAGAGAATTGTGCAAAATCACGAAAAAATTAGGGAGATTGTCTTTTTTTTGTTGCAAATTTTATGGAATGGTAGTAATATAAAATAACCATGGACGTCTTTACCCATGTGCTAAAATTTGAATCACGGAATGGGCCTTGAGATATGAGAAGGAATGCGAAGGAAGATGGAAAAGCGAACAGGGGATTTGACGGGGTGCTGCTTTGTCTCGGATTTGTCTTTCTGGGGGTTTTTCTGGCGGCGGGTTACTTTTTGTTACAGTATTACGGGGGCTATCGTGAACAGAAGGAAATGGATGATACGGTTGCCGGATTGAGAGAGGTGCCGGACGGAAACGGTCAGAACGGCGTTGGTACCGCGGAATGGCAGGAGGTTTCTGAGAGGAATGCCATGAGGTTAAGGGAGACGAATCCTGATTACATAGCATGGATTACGGTTCCTGATACGGAAATTTATTATCCTGTGGTACAGAGGGATAATTCCTATTATCTGAGTCATGATTTTATGCGGCAGTCCAATAGCCACGGGGCTATATTTATGGATGAGAACTGCAAAATAGATGACGGGTTTATCCTTTTACATGGGCATCATATGAAGGATGGAACCATGTTTGGAGGACTCAAAAAATATAAAAAGAAAGAATTCAGAGAGGAACACCAGATTATCTATCTGGACCGGGGATTCGGGGATGAACCTTACAAGGTATTCGCCGCGGCGTTAATCGATTTGACGCCTGAGGAGTACTTTCATTACAACGAGCTTCCCGGTACGGATGCGGATACGGAAGAATACCTGAAGGAATTGAAACGCAATTCTTTCTGGTATGACAGTTCTACAGAAATTGACGGACAGGTTGTGCTGCTTTCCACCTGCGAATACGGAACTGCACAGCAGCGTCTGGTTATTGGGGCCGTTGCACAGCCATACAGATAAAACCTGCGGCGGGCCGATATTGACTTAAGTGTCATGACGGAATCGTCGGATGCGGGAGCAAATAGTACAAAATCATGGGATTGGGGAGGTATATTCTTATGAAGAAAAAACTGTTAAACGGAGGAAAAAGAAGGTTTTTGAGGAGACTGTTCTCGGCAATGCTTGTTGTAGCCCTGTTGTCTACAGGAACGTATACAGATGTCAGCGCAGGCGACAGAAGCTTGTATTCCGATTCGGTACATGAGGACACCGGCACATCTTCCGGCGTCGGGGCTCGCAGACTTGCAGCGGAGGCCAACGGGACGGATATTTTTGACAACACGACCATTACCTTAAATAAGTTTACCCTGAAGGCAAGCTATCAGGATGACAACGGCAAGAGCCACACAGTGGCGTTGAGCCAGAATGGTAAATATGAGCTTCCCTATAATGCGGATATCAATATGAGGCTGGATTTTATATTAGGGAAACCTTCAGCTATTGAACCGGGGCGTCCCTATACCTATAAGATTCCCGAAGGAATCAGGGTGGATGTAAATGCACATCATCAATTGGCTGATAATGACGGCAAATCAATAGGTACTGTTGATATTTCAAGGGACGGTACGCTGATTTTTATCTTTGATGAGATACCTGATACCGCTGCCAATAAAAATATCCCCTTCTATGTACAGTTTGAGGGGAACCTGAGTGAAGAGAATCAGGAAGGGGGCAAGCATGTTGATGTTAAATTCCCCACTGCTTCCGGTAGTTTTGATTTTTCCATTGATACCACAGGTAAAAAAGGGGTTGAAGAAAAACCGCAGAAGGGTCCTGTTACTATGGAAAAGACCGGCGCCCGTGTTATCAATGAGAACGGTCAAAACTATATTGAATGGAAGATTTCTTTGGGGGCAAACGGAAGAGACTATATTACAGGAACCATTCATGACGAGTTACCCAAGGGACTTACCTATGCAGCTATTCCCGGCTATCCGAAGGTAGAAGGACTTTCATACGACCATGATAAGGGAAAGATTAACGGAGAAGTGAAAACGAATGCAAAGGGAGGGGAGCAGTCTATTGATATCGAAGTAATTGACTGTAAACCGTACTATCGTGCCGACGTTACTTTCTGTACATATTACGACGAGTCGATTTTTGATTTTGGAGAAACCATTACTGCTAACACCGGTAAAAATATCGCGAATACAGCCACTTTTAAGCCGGATGACAACTCAGAATGGTCAAAGGATGAGGGGCAGGTATACGTTAAGCCGGATATGCTCAGTAAAAGCGGTACCAAGGTGGATGCTAACGGAAATATTACCTGGACTGTGGTTATCAACAAAGAAAAGTTAAATATAAAGCAGCTTGACTATGAAGATATTGTCGGGCCCGGACAGAAGCTTGAGGGGGATATCAATATAAGTCCCGGTCTTTCCGGAGGAAGTCAAATAACCGACAAAGATGAAAACGGGTTTAGGATTGATTTTTCGGCTGCTGATGATACGAAGACCTATACTCTTACTTATACAACCCATGTGACAGATTATTCCCAGCAAACCTTTACGAATACCGGGCATCTGGTAGGCGAAAATGATGTCATGTATGATGTGACACAAACGGGTACTGCACCGGGGCTTACCCTGATTCAGAAGAACTTTAAGGATTACAACAGCATAACCAATCGTTTAACATGGGAGATTGTTGTGAATCCGGATAATGTGGAAATGAACAACGTGGTTGTCACGGATACTTTCGATTCTACCAAAATGAAATTTATCAGTGCTTCCGGAGCGACGGCAGAAGAAAACGGCAACGGTACAATTGAGTTTAATCTGGGCAATCTCAATAAACGAAAGGTAATTACTGTAGTAACAGAGATTATAAATCCCGAACAATACGACGAGAATAACTGGACAGGATTTAAAAACACTGCCGCAGTGGAAAGTTCTTTGAATCCCGGCAAACCTGTAAAAGACGATGCGGAAAAATGGGTTCAGGTTAGGACACCCAATCTGATAGATAAGAATGGTCAGATAAAGGATAACGGTACTGTGGAATGGACTATAACCGTATGGGAACCCCAGCTTACAGTAAAAAATCTGACTGTGACGGATATTATTCCGGAGGGAATGGAGTATATGCCGGGAACCTTCAGGATACAGAATATGTACTATGATGCAAATCCTGTATACAAAGAACCTGAAATCGGCACCAGCGGAGGAAAGCAGACGATTTCTTACGCTTTATCAAAGACTCCGGCGGAAAGCAGATTTTATACACAGGCTTTTCAGATTGTATACAGCACCAAGGTGCCTGGCTTAGATAAAGCAAACGAGAGCGGACGGTATACCAATGAAGCGGAGATTTCTGTTGATTATGAAGGAAATGTAACCGTAAAGGATAAGGATAAAAGTACTGTGGAAGGTACTGTAGGCGGCGTTGTTAACAAAACCTATGATTATAAATCGGGTACCAGGGATGTGGAATGGACGGTTACCATCAATGAGACCCGTAATGATATGAGCGGCATCGAGAACCCCAAGATTTATGATGATCTTGCCGACTATTTTGATTATATGGGAGGAAAATTATATAAGCTGGATGCTAAAGGAAACAGAACGGAGGTTTCTGGAAGCAAGTATGTGATTACCGTGGTTAACGGTAAAATAATCGTACAGCTGCCCAATATCGGCAGCGACTGTTACCAGTTTGTATTTACCACACGGTTCAACTGTGCTGCAGGGGAGCTGGAGGGAAAGACGATTACCAATACTGTTGTTTTTAAAGGAGACGGAAAGAGCTTTGAAAAGGAAAGCGCCAAAGTGGATAATGTAAACTTCAGTTCTTCTTCGGCAGGTTCTATTACAAGAAGGGAAATCAGGGTTAAAAAGGTAGATTCCGTTACCAAAGCAGCTTTGCCTGGTGCAAGGTTTGAGCTGATCTTAAACGACGAAGTAATCGGCGAGGCAACATCCGGCGAAGACGGTTATGCGGTTTTTGAATGCTATAATACCCTTATGGGATATGAGTTGCATCTGCGTGAGGTTCAGGCTCCTGACGGTTATACCCTTTTAGAGCAGGACAAAGTGATTACCGATTATGACCAGGATCATCTTGTAGCAGACGAAATGGGAATTCAATATTATGAAATTATAGTTCCCAATGTTAGTAAGGACAGGCAGAATACAGCGGATATTCATATTAAGAAGATCAATGAATACGGCGACATACTGCGGGGAGCGAAAATCGGGCTTTATAGTGATGCGGCCTGCATGGATTTACAGGATACAAGAATTACCGATGCCTCCGGTAAGGCTGATTTTTCCGGTTTGAAAGAGGGCACTTATTACTTAAAAGAAATAGCACCGCCTTCGGGATATAAGCTTCCGTCTCCCAACAATGCGGTTACCGTGGTAATTGCTGCGGATCCTTCGAATAATAGTATTATGGTTACCTATAACGGAACCGGAACCCCTATGGATGTTTATACGATGGAGAATACCCATGCTCTGGGCAATCTGCGGATTAAGAAGGTGGCAAAAGGCAGCACCACAGGAATTGCCGGTGCATCCTTCTCTATCTATGATAAGTCTGGGGAAAGGGTTGCTTATGGAACTACAGACGGAAACGGATATGTTACCTTAAGCGGTCTGCAGCTTGGAGAAACCTATTATTATCAGGAGACTGCAGCTCCCAACGGTTATGTGCTGGATAATACACCATATCCTATAACGGTAGGAAAGGGAACGGAAACTACAGATCAGACAAAAGATATTACGGTAGAAAACGAAGTGGCCAGAGGTAATATCGTAATTACCAAGACCGATAACAGTACGCCGGCTCAGACTCTGTCAGGCATAGAGTTTACTCTGTATGCGGAAAACGGTACCCTTGTAAAAGGGCCTGTTAAAACTGACAGCAAGGGCGTTGCGGTATTTACGGATATTCCTTTTGGCAATTATGTGATTAAGGAAACTGCCGGAAAGACCGGATATGCAACAGCTGCCGATAGAAATATTACGGTAAAGCAGCTTGGAGATACGGAAGTGACCATGGTTAACAAGGTCATTAAATGCGATATCAGGATACTCAAAACGGATATGGCTGATTCGAATACAAAGCTTTCCGGCGCAAGATTCGGACTTTTTCAGGGCGGAAAGCAGGTGGCTTCAGGAGTAACCAATGAGGACGGTGTGGTAGTGTTCCACAACATCTCATATGGAGATTATATTTTAAAAGAGCTGGAGTCTCCCGAAGGCTATAAGGATGCCACCGGTACATCATGGACCATAACCGGCGCCAATATTGAAGCTGCATTTAACGACGACGGTGTTTACGAATATAACGTTACTAATGAAAAAGAAAACGGAAGCATACAGCTTTTGAAATACGGCGAACAGGTAGGTGAAGATAATACAGGCAATAAAGAATTTGAACCCTTGGCAGGAGCGATTTTTACCTTGTTTGATGAAAACAATCTCCCCGTGGCCAAAGCAACATCCGATGCAAACGGCCATGTAGATTTTACAGAGCTTCGTTACGGCACTTACTATATACAGGAAACAAAGGCGCCGGACGGGTTTGTAAGGGATACGGGAATTTACAAGGTAGTTGTGGATTCCGATGTTACCCAGACGCAGTATATAACGGAGGAGGGTAAAAAGAATCTTGAGGTTGAGAACTACAGATCTAACGCACCTTATATCAGTGTAAAATTGAAGAAGGTTGACAGTGAGACCGGAAAACCTGTAGCCAATGCAACCTTTGTTATGTATGCGGAAAACAGCAAAGGAAAGAACCAAATCGGCTCGGCGGTAACAGATGAAGATGGAATCGCATATTTTAAGCGAATTCATGTAGAAGGAGATGAGGATGATACCAAGTATACCATTAAAGAAACTTCATCTCCCGCAGGATATTATGACCCGGCCTCAGACGATGAAATCCTTTTGGGAGAAGGAAAGTCAGCTGTCAATATGTACGGCGATCCTCCGATTACAGGAAAGCCCAATCTGACAGATGATGAGATTTTATGGGTAGGCGGTTCTGTAGATATAAACGATGTGGCCGATAAGGCAATTGTGGAAAATGATCCTATAAAAGGCGATATTCTGATTACCAAAACAGCTATAGCCGAAGGAAATCCTCCTTTAGCAGGTGTACAGTATACGCTGTATCAGGAAGTGGACGGAAAGAAAGAGAAAGTTGATATTGAGGGATTGACGAATCCTGCTACAACCGACAAGAGCGGTCTTGCGGCATTTAATGAAATTCCATGTGGAATTTACTATGTGAAGGAGACCGGTGTACCTGCGGGGTATACCTTAAGTGCAGAAGAGACCAGAGTTGTCATTATCGATGACGAACAGAAAAAGTTAACTTACAAAGATGCACCCATTGAGGTGTGGGTAAGTAAGCAGGCTGTGGACGGAAGTGCGGAAATTCAAGGAGCGGTATTCAAAATTGTAGCAAAGGATAATCCGAATAAGACTTTGGACAGCTGGACTTCCAATGACCGGCGGCCGCATAGTGTTATTCCGGGCGTTCTGCAAATCGGTAAGACATATGTATTGTCTGAGATGATTGCACCGGATGGCTATGGCTATATGCCGGATGCGGAATTTACCGTTAATTCGGACGGAAGCATTACCGTAACGGGCGTAAATGTGGAGAAAAACGGCCAGACTATTGTCGTAAGAGACAGACCTATTAATCTGACAATCAGTAAACAGGCTAAGGAAGCTCCGGGACTGGAGCTTGCCAATGCAACGCTGGCAATTCTCAATGCGGATGACAAGGAAATATACCGCTTTACCACCAATGGAATTGCACCTTATGAGGTACCTGTGGGAATCCTGACAGCACCTAAAACAGGCAACAATGTGTATACTTTAAGGGAAATCAGTGCACCGGATACTTATGCATTGGCAAAAGATATCAAGTTTCATGTCAGTGAGGACGGCAGTGTGTATGAATATGATGAAAACGGAAAGAATCCGACTCTGACAGGAACCATTACCATGTTGGATGAAAAGAAAGAGCCCTTCTATTTGAGAAAGCTGGATGCAAATACCAGACTGGATGTTTCGGGAGCAGTGTTTGAAATTTGGGTTTGTGATGAAGACACATGGGCCCCTATTGAGAAGCCAACACTTAATGATTATGTTTCCGACAGTCGGCCGATAAAGGTTGATTTACTGAGGCGTGGTGTTTATCGCCTAAAAGAGGTAGGTCCACCGGAGGGTTATCTGTCGGCAAATGATATTGTATTCAGGCTGACCTTCGATGGCAGCACGCCTAATATCGAGATTTTAGACGGTAGAGCAGTCAACCTGAATCCAGATAAAGACACCTTTATGGTTTATGATGCGCCTATTGAGTTAAAAATCCGCAAGCAGGACAGCTTCGGCATGATATTAAAAGGAGCAACCTTAAAATTATCAGAGTACAACAATAAAACAGGTGCAATTGGTAAAGAAATTGTAACATTTAAGTCCGACGGTCAAAAGTCATACACCGTTCTGCCTACTGATTTGGCGTGCGATGCGTATTATATTCTCGAGGAACTGTATGCACCTGACGGCTTTAAGATAGCGGAGAACATCATTATTCATATTGACAAGGAAGGCGTCATTACAAGAGAGGATGGTGTAAAAGTAGTAAACAACACCATTGTTATGGAAGATGATGAAGCAGGACTGGGCATCGGTAAGTTCGATTTGGATAACGTAGACGACTGTCTGTCAGGCTGTACCTTAAAATTGGAGACTGTGGATGATCCCTACTGGGAAACAACCATATGGACAAGTGACGGTTCTGTGAGAACATGGGATATGCTGGAGCTTACGCCGGGATGTACTTATGTCCTAACAGAGATGGAAGCGCCTGTAGGCTATGCTTACACGGATCCCATTACCTTTACTATTGGTAAGGATGATCATCAGGTTTACCAGATTATTGACGGGGAGAAGGCAGAGGATCCTGAGGATAACAGGACAGTCAAAATTAAGGATGGAAAGATTAAGCTCACAGTGAGCAAGCAGAACTTCTATAGTCATGCGGAAGTGCCCGGAGCGGAGCTTTCCATATTGGATAAGGCAGGCAATGTACTGGCATCCTGGACATCCGGAAGCGAGCCCTGTGAGGTGGATACGAGTCAGCTTATTGCAGGCAATGGAACTTATGCAGAATATATTTTGCGTGAAGTGACAGCGCCTAACGGCTATCGTAAAGCTGCGGATATTCCTTTTGCAATTGACAGGGACGGAAATATCTATCAGCTTGAGAATGGGGACTATAAGCAGAAGGAAGATAATATGCTTACCATGTATGATGAGCCTATGTTTACCATTGAAAAGATGGATACGTCAGGTAATCCGATTGCGGGAGTGGAGCTTACTATAACCGCAAAGGATGACATGAATTTTGAACCGATTTCATGGGAGACCACGAAGGAGGGTTATTCCTTCGAGGACGGCACCTTCACACCCGGAGTTACCTATATTTTGACGGAGACAAAGGCGCCTTACGGATACGGATACGCACAGAGTATTGAGTTTATGGTAACTGCCGATAATGAGGTGCTTGTAAATGGTGTGCAGGTAGAAAACAAGAGAATTGTAATGTTAGACTATCCGATTAAGGTTTTGGTAAGTAAACAGGATGGCGGAAACAAGCAGTCTCTTGCAGGAGCGAAACTGGTTATTAAGGACGAGACGGGTAAGGAAATTTATACCTTTACTTCC
Source organism: uncultured Lachnospiraceae bacterium (assembly GCA_964507745.1). GTDB lineage: Bacteria > Bacillota > Clostridia > Lachnospirales > Lachnospiraceae > UBA2882. Next base: position 2,581 of record CAZDRM010000047.1, on the reverse strand, counting down.
ACAGGAGAGCCTGTATTGCTTCCGAACGAAATCTTTAAGGCGGTACAGGGCGGCTTAACCTATTACACCCTCTCCGAGACTGAAGCGCCTGACGGATATCAGATTGCAAAGGATATTGCTTTTGCAATTGACAGCGACGGAAATCTTCTCCAGAAGGATGAGAAAGGTAGCTATGTACGCCGTGAGGACAGCACTTTAGTAATGCTCGATTATGCGAAAAATAGTCAAGATAGTAATAATTCCTCAACTCCGAGTACTGGCACAAACACTAGCACAAACACTAATAAAAATTCAAGCTCGGTAAGCTCAAACACAACAAAAGCGCCAAAAACAGGAGACAGCACACCTTTGGGAATGCTGATAGCGCTTTGTGCAGCAGGCTTCCTTGGAGCAGGTGTAATCTTCGGATTGTATTTTAGGAGGAGACGCAGGAGAAGCTAATCATAAGGAGCAGAATCATAAAAAGCAGTGAGAACTGCAGATAATAACAAAAGTCATAAGAAGAAGCCGGCTGAGCCGGCTTTTTCTTATGGAAAAATCTCATGAAACAGCCGTTTTTTTCATTTTGCAACTGCCGGTTGTCAAATTTCCTAGCGCACTTGGTGGTTGTCAACCGGGAATTTTGCTAGAGTTTACCTGACAATATTGTTGAATCTGATGACAAAAAGAACCGGCGGATTTATAATGAATGAAAGGAATGATAAAAATGAATTTAGCAGAAAAAATTGCTCTTTTGAGAAAACAAAAAGGCTGGTCCCAGGAGGATCTGGCAGACAAAATGGATATTTCCAGACAGTCCGTAAGCAAGTGGGAAAGCGGGCAGTCGATTCCCGACCTGGATAAAATTATTAAAATAAGTAATATCTTTGCAGTCAGCACGGATTATCTTTTAAAGGAAGAAGGGGAATCGGAAGATTTCATTTCCGGACAGGGAACGAACCATAATGAAGAAGACCCTGTGCGGAATGTTTCCATGGAAGAAGCCAATGAATTTATGGAACTTACAGAAAAGCTGGCGAATAAAAGAGGCATCGGAACGGGTCTCTTTGTTCTGTCGCCCGTCTGTCTGCTTATTCTGGGCGGAATAGCGGAATATAAGAATATCATTTCAGAAGATGAAGCGGGAGGCCTGGGCATCATAATTCTTCTGGCGCTTGTTGCCATAGGAGTCGTTCTTATGAAAATAACGGGCATGCAGCTTTCCAAATATGAATATCTGGAAAAAGAAAAAATTTCATTAGGCTTCGGCGTAAAAGAACTGGTGGAAAAAAAGAAGGAAAAATTTGAAAAGACTTACCGCATCAGCGTGTGCGCAGGCATTGCGTTGATCTTTGTTGGAATCATGCCTTTAATGGCTGCGGCGGCAGTGAATGCGGAAGATATGATTTATGTTTGTTGTACAGCGCTTATTCTTCTGACCGTTGCAATCAGCGTTTTTTGTTTTGTGCGGTTTGGGAGTATCTGGGAAAGCTATGAGAAATTGCTGCAGGAAGGCGATTATACAAGGGAAAAGAAGAACTTGAAACAGTCGGACTCTCTGTTTTCTACCGCATACTGGTGCATCGTGACTGCTCTTTATCTGGGCATCAGCTTTATAGGACCTAATCTGGGAGCCGGCAGATGGATAAAATCGGATTATATGCAATGGAAATTTGGAAACTGGGGCATAACCTGGGTTATCTGGCCTGTTGCAGCTGTGCTCTTCGCAGGACTCAAAGCCATATATAACGGGATGCGAAGTGCAAAAAGCAGGCAACAGGACAACTAAGGGTTTAGCGATGTTCCCCTAAGAAAATCAGACCTACGGTTCCGGGACCGGAATGCGCGCCGATGCTGGGACCGATGGGCTGAATCATAAAATCGTTATAACCGTATTTCTCTTCTATGATTTTTTTCAGATACAGGGCGTCTTCTTCACAGTCTCCGTGAATGAGCCCGATGACAAGCTGTTTATCACTGTATTCTCCCAGATATTCGTCCATAAGGTTTGCCATGGTCTGCAAGGATTTGTTGCGGCCCCTTATTTTGGAAAGGGCTACCAGCCTGCCTTCCTCATTAATCCTGAGAATAGGCTTTATATTTACAAGCGTGCCCACTACCGCGCTGGTTTTGGAAAGGCGTCCGCCGCGGTAGAGATAGTTTAAGTCGTCTACGGTAAATAAGGTGCAGATATGGGGGACAAGCTCTTCAATAGCCTTTGCCGTTTCTGTAAGGGTCTTACCCTCTTTCTTCATTTCAATGGCCTTCATAATCAGAATGCCTTCGCCTAGAGAAGCGGCAAGGGTATCTACTACAATGATATTGGCATCGGAAAATTCTTCCATGATCTGCTTGGAAACCATCTGTACGTTTCCGCAGCCGCCGCTTAAGGCGGAAGAAAAGCTGATATGCAGAATATCCTTTCCTTCTTTGGCATAGGCGCTGAATTTCTCTTCTATTACGGCAGGATTGCTTGCCATGGTGCCCACTTTTTTTAAATTTCTCATTTCATCATAAAATTCTTTATAGCTCAGCTCTTTTCCGTCCCCGAATACTTCTTCGTCTACGGTATAATAGTGAGGAATGACGCAGATGCCATTCT
>CAZDRM010000046.1:0-14434 GCA_964507745.1 uncultured Lachnospiraceae bacterium | reverse complement strand
AAATCGATGAAGAAAGAGCAGAGCAGGCAAAAGAGCGTGCTATGGACAGAATCCATAATAAAACTTCGGACACTGACATAGCAAGAGCTGAAACAGCTTTGCAGAGAGCCATTGCGCGTATTGAAGTATTAAAGTAAAATACAATAATGATCAGAAAAGAGATGCCGGAGTGTACGGCATCTCTTTTTGAATATGACAGAAAGCAAAAAAGGAACTATCTGCCAAAAAGGAACATAACATAATAAAAAACGGAGTCATTTCAAATATGGACCATCGAAAAATTCTCCCCTTCTATATGACCTATCCTCTTCCCTTATATTATGAAGACGAGCATGAGCTTATTAAAGATATGGAATATCTTCAGGGACAGCACCCTATTGGAATCAGGATCCTGCAGGGGGAAATTGCCCAGACCATGAACCTGATGGATTACAGCGGCAGTATGATTTATGATGAATATCCGGACCGTTTTCTTTTGCAGAAGCATGGAAGGGACATTGCGGATAAGATCAGAAAAAAATACAAGGATGATTTAGAAAATCCTCTTTGTAAAATGTTAGACTGGGACGGGTTTGAAGAAATTGTCATGCTGCTGCTTCATGAGGAAATTTTGAAAAGACGACACAGAAAAAACAGGGGATACCTTAAATTTTAGTTGTGGTTTTAGAGGAAAGGAATTAGAATATAGTCATAGTCATTTTACTATGACTATATTTTTGCGTGAACTATAAACCGGAAGCGGGGGTGCCCGCCATATCCGGCAGATCAGGAATGAAGCGGACATAGGATGGATAAACTGGAAGCGGTTCTTTTAAGAATCTTAAATGAAAATTTAACACAGATTACCATAAGCGGCATAAAGAAGGCTGCGGCATCGGAAGAACGGGAAGGAATTCAAAAAATACAGATTCGTCCCATACTGATAAAAGAACAGCTGATGTTTCAGACAGCCGGTTACACCGAAAAACAGGTATTTCACAGCAATCTTTCAAGAGAAGAAGCAGTTTCCTTTATAAAGGAAAAGATGAATTTTTATAAGCAGCTTCAGGCCTATGGAGAAGGCATCAAGGTCAGTGTTTTATCAGGGAAAAAAGGAAATCTGACCATTAAGAGTGAGATAATGGAGAAAAATGAAGACTTTGTAAATGAAAGGGAGAATTCCCAAAGGAAGAAAGCGCTTTCACATAACAGGGAAAAGGATTATATTCTTCCGAAGAACGTGCCGGTTCCCTTTCTTGTGGATTTAGGGGTACAGACAAAGGAAGGGAAAATCATAAACGGAAAATATGACAAGTTCCGCCAGATAAACCGTTTTCTGGAGTTTATCAGGGATATTCTGCCGGTGCTGCCAAAGGACCGCAGGATTTCCATTGTGGATTTCGGATGTGGGAAAAGCTATCTGACCTTTGCCATTTATTATTATCTGAAAATCATGAACGGTCTGGATGTGGAAATTACCGGTCTGGATTTAAAGGAAGATGTTATCGAAAAGTGCAACGGGTTAAAAGAAAAATACGGATATGATGATTTGCAGTTTTTAACAGGGGATATAGGTACTTATGAGGGGAAAAGCCGGGTAGATATGGTAGTGACTCTCCATGCCTGTGATACGGCTACCGATTATGCACTGGCAAAAGCGGTAAAATGGAATGCCGAAGTTATTTTATCGGTTCCCTGCTGTCAGCATGAATTGAACAGGCAGATTTTCTGTGAACCTCTGGAAAGCGTTTTTAAGCATGGCCTGTTAAAAGAAAGGATATCCGCCCTTTTGACTGACGGAATCCGGGCGGCGCTGCTGGAAGAAGCAGGCTATGATGTGCAGGTAATGGAATTTATCGATATGGAGCATACGCCCAAAAACATTTTGCTCAGATGTGTGAAAAATACCCGTATGAAGCCGAAAAAAAATGAAAATCCGGAAGAACTGTCGGCGTTTTTAAATGCGGAGCCCACCTTACAGAAGCTACTTAAAAACCAGTGAAAGAATGCCCGGGAGAGAGCAGTAAAAACCGGAGTGGAGAGCAGTTATGAAAAAGGGATTAATTAAAGGAGTGGTCTGTGTTCTGACCTTCTTTTTATCATTATTTACCATAAGCTTTATTATGAATAGGGGAAATACGGATATGACTATGGAGATGAGTCCCGCATCCTTTCCCCTTGTTTATATCAATTATGAAGGAGAGCATATAAACTGCCTTCACGGATACAGCAACGAGATGGATGCTTCTTTTATGAGAGACACCATAACGCCCTTAGGCGAGGACCGGAAAATATCCTTATATCTGGAAAAATACAACAATGATATAACCTCTCTTTCCTTTGAAGTACGTTCCACTGACGGGGGGAGGCTCATTGAAAATTCGGAAGTTTACAATTATAAAGAGCAGGATGCCTCTATTTCCGCAGACATTGTGGTAAAAGACCTGATTGACCCGGATACAGAGTATGAATTTGTAGTGCTTGTAGAGACTTCGTCAGGGAAAAGCATACGTTATTATACACGCATTATTCAGAGAAGCGAGAACCATGCAGGGGAAGAAATCCGTTTTGTGAAGGATTTCCATAACAAGACCTTTGATAAGGAAGCGGCAAGGGATTTAACCAAGTATTTGGAGTCCGATGAAACAGGGGATAATACTACTTTCAGCAATGTGAATATCCACAGCAGCTTTGCCCAGATTACATGGGGTAATCTGGATGTGGAAAAAATCACGGATCCCCAATTATATGTTACGGAATTTTTTCAGGAGACCATGCGGGTAAAAATGGGATATTTTGTCAAAGTGAATACGGAGGAAGGCGAAAGGATCTGCAGGGTTGAGGAGTTTTACCGCCTTCGTTACGGAACCCAGAGAATTTATCTTCTGGATTATGAAAGAACCATGAATCAGGTCTTTGAAATGGATATGAAGGCTTTTACCAACAATAAACTGGATCTGGGCATCCGCAACGGAAATGTGGAGATCATGGAAAGCGAGGACGGGGGCATTTTTGCTTTCGTATCAGAGAACAGGCTGTTCTGCTATAATTCCACAAGCAACCGCTTTTCCCAGCTCTTTGGATTTTACGGAGAGGACCATGGGGATGAAAGGACCTTCTACAACCAGAATGTCATAAGGATTCTGAATGTGGATGAAACGGGCAATGTGCAGTTTATGGTATACGGATATATGAACAGAGGCGCCCATGAAGGCAATATGGGTGTTGCGGTATATTTCTATAACGGCGCTATGAATACCATTGAGGAAGAGGCGTTTATCCCGTACAACAAATTCTTTGCCGTACTGAAGAGCGATATGGAGCAGCTGACATATTTAAATAATAATAATGAGTTGTTTTTATACTTAAACGGCAGCATTTTCTGTATAAGGCTGGAGGAGAATTCTTATGAAGCGGTGGTGGAGAACCTGCCACAGGGCAGTTTGAAGGTTTCCGAGTCCAACCGCATGGTAGTCTGGCCTGAAGGGGCGGATGTATCCAAGAGTGAAAGCCTTGCCCTGATGAATTTGAACAGCAGAACTATTTCCAGGGTAGAGGCGGGAAACGGCAATTATATACGCCCCTTAGGCTTTATGGAAGAGGACCTGATATACGGACTGGTTAAGAAGTCGGATATTTATACGGATAATGTGGGAAGCGTAATCATGCCTATGTTTTGTGTAAATATCTGTAACGGTTCCAATAATTCTGTTAGCATGAATTATGAAAAACCCGATATCTATGTGCTGGATATCAGCATAGAAAGCAACCAGATTAATTTAGAGAGGGTCAGCAAGGGAACGGTAAGCGGAAATTATATTCCCGCTTCCAACGACCAGATTATGAGTAATGAAATTGAATTGTCGGGAGAAAATGCCGTGGAGGTGGTGGTTACAGGAAATCTGGAAAAGCTGGTCCAGATTGCCGTAAAAGGAAACATAAACACAAAATCCTTAAAATTCCTGACTCCCAAAGAGGTTATGTACGAGGGTGGGCATGAAATACATTTGCAATATCCCAAACAGGATATGAATAAATACTATGTTTACGGCTTTAACGGCATTGACAGGGTATATTCCAATGTGGCAGAGGCCGTGACATATGCGGAAAGCACCTCGGGAACGGTTATAAATGAAAGCGGAAATTATATATGGGTAAGGGGAAACCGACCCTCAAGAAATCAGATTATGAGAGTGGAAACAGGTACGGCAGACGAAGAAAATACCTCATTGGCGGTATGCTTAAACTCCATGCTGGCGGCAGAGGGCATTACCAGAAACAGCCAGTATTTCCTTGATCAGGGAGAAACAGCTCTTTCCATATTACAAGAACAGCTCCCGGATGCGGAAATATTAGACCTTAGTGGCTGCAGTCTGGATGCCGTGCTCTATTATGTCAGCAGGGATATTCCCGTTATGGCTATTTTAAATGATAAAAATGCCGTAGTTATTGCGGGATATAATGAGTTGAATACCATCATTATGGACCCCCTTACAGGAAAAACCGCCCACAAAGGCATGAATGATTCCAAGGAGTGGTTTAACCAGAACGGCAATCAGTTTATAGCCTGCTTTATTGAAAAATAATGTGACGGTATTTTTGCAGCAGAAACAATAAAAGCATGCCCAAAATGCCGCAGGAAATCACTTCTCCCACACCCACTGTGAGCATAAAGAAAGGAATGCCGCCGGGCAGACCGTATGCGAAATGCAGTACGGGGGGAATGATCAGGACATTGGCAATAACAGGCGGAATCGGCGCCAGCCATTTCTGCCTGCGGAGTATGTAGGTTCCCGCTGCACCCAAAAGGGTTGCAAGGCTTCCGAATAGAACATCCCAGATGGGCGCACCTGTTAAGAAATTGCTTAACAGACATCCTACGAACAAACCGGGAATGGCTGCAGGGGTAAAATAAGGTAAAATAGTGAGGGCTTCGGAAATCCGGACCTGAATGGCGCCGCTTGCCAGATCAAAGGCATTGATGGCAAGAGTCAGCACTACGTAGACGGCAGCAATGACGGCTGCCTGAGTGATAAAATAAGCTTTTCTGTTTTTCATGACAGATTCTCCTTTAGTTTTGTTTTTTCTCCGTTTGGACGGATAGGTCAGGAAGGTCTCGAACTGACCGGTTGTTGCGGCAGAGATGGTGTTAACCGGCCGTCACAACGCATTCAGTATAGCACGGAGGCGGGAAATGTCAAGAAAATTCTGTCCAAATATGGGATTGTCGATGAAAAGCGATTAAATATTTATAAACACTTGGGAAAGCAATTGACTTTTCAGGAACCATATTTTACCATATAACATATCATTTATATAGAGTAAAAAGGAGGAAACAGACTATGGATTTTTTAAGCAAGGTGTCTGCAAAAGCAGGGGAAACATTTCAGACCATTAAAGATAGTGAAGTGACCAAAAAAGCAAAAAATTATGCGGGGATTCCGGGCCTTCAGGTTCAGGTAGGCAAATGTGAAAGCCGAATCAAAAAGGCTTACGAAAAAATAGGCGAGGAATATTTTAAGACCCATGAGCATGAAGAGAAAAGTGAATATGAGGAGCAGTTTCAGATCATAAAAGATAATCTGGAAAAGATCGGTCGTTTAAAGGCGGAAATTGAAGAAAAGAAAAAAGGCGGAGAAGCGGTGGCAGATGCCGAAGACAGCACTATCGAAAAAGTCTGCCCTATCTGCGGCAGAAGCGTTGCGGATGATGCCGCATTCTGCAGTGTCTGCGGGCATCAGTTTTGATACATACGAAAAAAACAGGCTCAGAAAGCAAAAAATAAGCTGACATTTTCAAAAAGCATTTATGGTGGAAAATGTCAGCTTATTTTTTATATTAGATTTCGCCGTTTCTATATTTTTCAACTAAACTCTGAATCCTGTCACTGGGATTGAGAAGATCGCTGATAGAGGCATCATGATTTAAAGTATCTACGATAAAAGCAATGTATTTGCTCATGTCGCAGTCGATATAATAGGGCCGTTCCAAAAGCTCCGGCGACTGGTACACCAGATTGGTTGTTAAAATATCGTCAATGATACCCTCTTCGTAAGCCTGATCAAATTTGGCAAGTCCGTTTGTAAAAAGTCCGAAGGTTGCACAGATAAAAATACGGTTGGCTTTTCTCTTTTTCAGTGCAGCCGCTACTTCCAAAACGCTTTCGCCGGAGGAAATCATATCGTCTACAACGATAATATCTTTGCCCTCTACGCTGGCGCCTAAGAATTCATGGGCCACGATAGGATTTCTGCCGTTCACGATACGGGTATAATCCCGTCTTTTATAAAACATTCCCATATCCAGACCTAAAACGTTGGCGATATAAATAGCGCGGCTCATACCGCCTTCATCGGGACTGACGACCATCATATGGTCGGCATCGATGGTAAGGTTCTTAACGTGGGAAAGAAGTCCCTTGATAAACTGATAAGCCGGCTGTACGGTTTCGAATCCGTTTAAAGGAATTGCGTTCTGTACCCTTGAATCATGGGCGTCAAAGGTAATGATGTTATCCACTCCCATGCCGACCAGTTCCTGAAGGGCGATAGCGCAGTCTAAGGACTCCCTGGAGCTTCTCTTATGCTGCCTGCTTTCATAAAGAAAAGGCATAATAACCGTAATGCGCCGCGCTTTTCCGCCTACGGCAGCAATGATGCGCTTCAAATCCTGAAAATGGTCATCAGGAGACATATGATTAGGATGTCCGCATAAGGAATATTTAAGGGAATGGTTTGCCACATCTACAAGAAGATAAAGGTCGGTTCCCCGGACTGATTCCAGAATAACGCCCTTGGCTTCACCTGAACCAAAACGGGGCACCTTGGTCTGAATCAGATAGGAATCTCTCTGATAGCCTTTAAATGCAAGACTTTCGCTGTGGGCATTTTCGCGCTCTGTTCTCCAGCCGACCAGATAACGGTCAACTTTTTCGCCTAAGGCTTTACAGCCTTCTAAGGCCACAATTCCCAAAGAGCCTACGGGAATTGTTTCCAGGTTTCTCATTTCTTCACGCTTGGACATGTGGAAAGAACCTCACTTTCTCTTCTCTTGAAATTTTTTCAGCATTCTGATATCTCGTCCCTCAAATTTACAAAAAGTGAAATGGCTGCTGACACGGGAGAAAATTCTTTCGGAATAACGTCGGTTTAATTCATCCAAGGTCAGATTTGTAGAAATCAGAGTGGCCTTTTTGGACAAATCCCGGTTATTGAGGCAGGTAAATAAATCTGCCTTTACCCGTTCGGTAATTGCCTCCGTACCCAAATCGTCTATGATAAGCAAATCACATTGATTCATGTCTTCTATGAAGGAAAAGTATTCGTTTCTATCATCGCCGAAGCGCAGATCAACCAAATCCTTGAATAATTTATCCGCGCTGCAATAGGTAACGGAAAATCCCGTCTCCATCAGTTCCTTGGCGATACAGCAGGATAGAAAAGTTTTACCAGTACCAACATTACCATAAAAAACAAGATTTTGGTAGTCCGTGTTGAAATTTCTTATAAAATTTTTTGCGCTGCTTACTGCGTTTGAATAAGAAGCTCTTTCCGCATCATTGAAATAGTCAAAAGAAAGGGTGTCAAAATTTTGGATTTGAATTAAATCAAATATGCCGGACTGCTCAAACAAAAGCCTTGTCTGTGCGGCAATAAAACAGCTGCACTTAGTACGGCTTTCGGGAAGAAAACCGGTGTCATGGCATTTGGGGCATTGATAGATGGGAGAAAGATAGTCAGAAGGATATCCCGCCTCCTTTAAAAGACGGTTCCGTTTGTCTATGAAAAGCTCCTCTTTGGTTTTCAGTTCCGTAAGAGCGGGCTCGTCCTGGTTCAGGCTTGCACGGGTACGCTCCATGCGCAGGGAACGCAGTTCCTCTTCCAGATCAAAATATCCGGGAATTTTAGCAAGGACCTCATTTGCCCTTGCTATCTGCTTTCGATTGTTTTCCAGGCGGATACTGTCATATTTTTCCATAATGGAATCAAATTGCCGGTTGCTTAAACCCATAATATCTGTGCCTCCATGGGATAGGTATCAGTTGCTTAAAAGCATTTTTTCAAGAGCGTCATAGTCATAGGTACGCTGGGTAAAATCATTGAACCCGCCGTCCTTTCTGGAAAGGGAAACGGAGGATTTCTGATAGGAATTGTCCAACGCTTCAATATCCTTTAGGGATTTGACATTGGCTTCCTGCCATTTTATCAAAATAGCATTAGTGTAAGGAAAACGGTTGTGGTCTGTAGCCAAAACCGCACGTTCGCAGGCCTTCAAAATGACTTCCAGGGAAAAACCCATCTCGCCGGTCCATTTTTTGATGAAGGCTACTTCAGGTTCGGTAGGGGCCGCGCTTTTGCCTAAAGCGCGCATAATGCTGTATACCTGCTTCTCATATTTGGTAGTGCGAAGCTTTGCCTGCCTTACGGTAGTAATGTGAGCCTGGGCCCAGTCAATAGCTACCTTTTCCATATAAGAAAACTGTTTTTTGCCTCTCTCCACACAATACTGAATCAAATAGTCAATTAAATCTGTAGAAAAGCCCAGAGTGGCATAAATAAAAAGAAGAATCTCCAAATCATTCCGGGAAAGTATTTTACCGGTATATTGCTCTGCGATAAAAATAATCTGGGCGGTTTCGTTATCATTCTGGAATGCATTTAAATCATCGGCAGAGAAAGCTTCCCGTATAACAGGCGCGCCTTTGGAAGCGGAAGCCTTGGAAAGGGGTCTGGAATTGACCGGAACCGGTTCCGGAATGACGGTAGGCTTGGGCGTCAAAGGCAGAATTTCGGCCTTAGGGGTCAGAGACGGAAAGGGAAGGATATGAACTGCCTTTAAGGAACGCTCGCCGTCATAATCCAAAGAAAGGAGCTTCTGTTTTTCCCAGTAACGGAGTGCACGCAGAACATCCTTTTCCGTATAATTAAATCTGTCTGCAATATCGGAAATGCCAAAAGGCAGATTGGCACTGGTCATACGAACCAGATACAGATAAATCTTTATCTGCGCATCATTAGCAGCCACCATATATTCATCAATAAACTGATTGGATATAATGGTAGCGTTCAAATCCTGATCCTTGTAAACGGTTAAATTTGTCATCTCATCACCTGATTTAATTCATTCTTTAAAGCATATGAAGTATAGCATAAATGAAGAAAAAATGAAATAGGTAATTTTGCCGAAAAGCCCGTAAATGCTGGGCTTGCGGCACTTTTGTGAAAATGTGGATAATGTGGATTGCAAGTCCACATAACTTAAAATATTTGTCGATAAATCAGAGCCCGCCTTGTGTTTTTCGGGGATGCAGAAGAACATTATGTAAATTAAAATATCCACAATGAAAAGTGGGTAATTTTAAGCACTTCATTGTGGATAATGTGTATAATTATTTTTTTAAAAGGTCTTCTCCAATATTTACAACGTCTCCGGCCCCCATAGTTATCAACAAATCGCCGGGGGAAAAATTTTTCTTTAAAAAATTTTCAATTTCTTCAAAAGAAGGAAAATAATCACATGCAACACCCAGTTTTAAAAGTTCGTTTTGCAAATCTTTGGAACTGATTCCTAAAAGATTCTTTTCCCTTGCCGCATAGATGTCCGCAAGCACCACATGGTCGGCTGCGGATAAAGACTCTGCAAATTGGGGAAGGAAGGCCTTTGTTCTTGTGTAGGTATGAGGCTGGAACACGCACCAGAGCTTTTTGTGGGGGAAATTTGCCGCCGCCGAGAGGGTTGCGGAAATTTCCGTGGGATGATGGGCATAATCGTCAATGATCGTAACGCCGTCACGTTCCCCCTTTAACTGAAACCTTCTGTCGGTGCCGTGAAAACCGGCAAGCGCCTTTTTGACGCAGTCTGTAGAGAGGGCAAGGGCATCAGCCAGGGCAATAGCCGCCATGGAGTTATATACGTTGTGTTCCCCCGGAACGCCTAGCGTGAAAGAACGGCGGGTATCCTTATGACACAGACAGTAAGAGGGTCTGGCAAATTCGTCATAGGTAATTTCTTCAGGATAATAGTCGGAAGAAGAATCGCTGCCGTAAGTTATGACGCGGCATTTTAAGGAGCCGGTAATCTCCGGTAAATTGTCAATATCCCCGTTTATGATCAGGAGGCCGTCCTCAGGAAGCAGGGAAGCGAATTTGCGGAAAGACTGCCGTATATCATGAATATCTTTAAAGAAGTCCATATGGTCTTCTTCTATATTAAGAATCAATCCGATTTTTGGGTAGAAGCTTAAAAAGCTGTTGGTATATTCGCAGGCTTCGGTAACAAACAAAGGAGAATTGCCCACTCTGATATTACCGCTGATGGAAGAAAGAATTCCGCCGATAGAAAGTGTAGGATCCGTATCCGCCGTAAGCAGAATTTCGCTGATCATGGAGGTTGTTGTAGTCTTTCCGTGTGTTCCGCTGACTGCAACGGGAGTATCGTAGTTTAACATGATCTGGCCTAAAAGCTGTGCCCGGGTCAGGCAGGGAATATTCTGCTCTTTGGCGGCGGTAAGCTCGGGATTGTCTTCGCGTATTGCCGCAGTGTATACAACAACATCTATATCCTTTGTAATATTTTCGGCAGACTGGCCGTAAATGACGAACGCCCCTTTTTCTGTAAGGTGTGCGGTCAAACTGCTTTCCTTTGCATCCGAACCGGATACAGTAAATTTCCGGTCCAGTAAAATTTCTGCAAGGCCGCTCATGCTGATGCCGCCGATGCCGATAAAATGTACGTGGACAGGATTGTTAAAATCAATATGATACATGGGATACACTTCCTATTCTTAAAAAATTTACAAATTTATTATAACCATACATAGAGAAAAAACCAACTCTTATTTTGCCGGACACGAAAAAACACAAAAAATGCGGAATTATACATTTTTTACAATTGCTAGTACTAAAATACTAAAAATGCAAGACGGGTAATATACAAAACAGCTAAAAATACTCAGAATAAAAAGAAGAATTTTGTATATTTTTAACATATAGTTTAAAAAATAGGGATAATTTATTTGTAAAAAATATTCACTTTGCATAGATAGTATGCTATAATCAATATTGTCATTTAATAAAAATATTCTTTTCGTAATATTATTTCAGGATATTGGGAGAGATAGCAAGAGGTGAGGACATGATTAAGAAAGAAATGATTGCCATGCTGTTAGCCGGCGGACAGGGCAGCAGACTTGGAGTGTTGACGGCAAAAGTGGCAAAACCCGCTGTATCCTTTGGTGGCAAATACCGCATCATTGATTTCCCGCTCAGCAACTGTATTAATTCGGGGGTTGATACGGTAGGCGTGCTGACACAGTATCAGCCGCTTAGGTTAAATACTCATATCGGTATTGGTATCCCGTGGGATTTGGATAGAAACATCGGCGGGGTTACGGTTTTACCGCCATATGAAAAGAGTTCAAATACGGAGTGGTATACAGGAACTGCTAATGCCATCTATCAGAATATTGCATATATGGACAGCTTTAACCCGGAGTATGTTTTGATTTTATCCGGCGACCATATTTATAAGATGGATTACGAAGTCATGCTTGATTACCATAAGTCAAAGGGAGCAGAGGTTACCCTTGCGGCAATGCCGGTTCCGTTGGAGGAAGCCAAGAGATTCGGTATTCTGATTACGGATGAAGAACGCCGCATCAATGAATTTGAAGAAAAACCTGAAAATCCCCGGAGTAATCTGGCAAGTATGGGTATATATATTTTTAACTGGAAAACCTTGAAGGATGCACTGATTGCCAATGCACAGCAGCCTTCGCTGGATTTTGGAAAGCATGTCATTCCATACTGCCATGGAAAAGGCGCACCCTGCTATGCTTATGAGTATAACGGCTACTGGAAGGATGTAGGAACTCTGCATTCCTATTGGGAAGCCAACATGGAGTTAATCGATATTGTTCCGGAATTTAATCTCTATGAGGAATATTGGAAGATTTATACCAAGTGTGATAAGCTTCCGCCTCAGTATATATCCGCCGACAGCGAGATTGAGAAGTGTATTATCGGCGAAGGCGCTCAGATTTACGGCAAGGTTTACAACTCCGTAATCGGCTGCGGCGTTACCATCGGAGAGGGAACCGTTGTAAGAGATTCTATTATTATGAACGATACGGAGATCGGCTTCGGTGGAAACATAGAAAAAGCGATCATAGCAGAAAATGTAATTATCGGAGACCATGTAAAAATCGGCTGCGGCGAGGAAGTGGACAATGATACGGCTCCTCATATTTACAATCACGGTCTGGTGTGCGTGGGTGAAAAATCAGTGGTGCCAAGCGGTGTTACCATAGGAAAGAACGTGGTAATTTCAGGCGAAACAGGCCCTGAGGATTATGAAAACATGCAGCTGGCAAGCGGAAAATCTTTAGTTAAGGCAGGTGATGAGGTATGAGAGCGATAGGAATTATTTTAGCCGGCGGTAACAATCACAGAATGGGTGAGTTATCCAAGAAGAGAGCTATTTCGGCCATGCCCATTGCAGGAAGCTATCGAAGCATTGACTTTGCATTGAGCAATATGACCAACTCCCGCGTTCAGAAGGTAGGGGTATTTACCCAATATAACGCAAGAAGCTTAAATGAACATTTAAGTTCCTCCAAATGGTGGGACTTCGGCAGAAAGCAGGGGGGATTGTTTGTATTTACACCTACGGTAACCAGCGAAAACAACTCCTGGTATCGTGGAACGGCGGATGCCATTTACCAGAACCTTTCATTTTTAAAGGAAAGCCATGAGCCTTATGTTGTGATAGCTTCCGGTGACTGCGTATATAAGATGGATTATAACAAGGTGCTGGAATATCACATCGCAAAAAAGGCGGATATTACAGTTGTCTGCAGGGACATGGATGCGGGAGAAAATGTAGACCGTTACGGTACCGTTAAGATGAATGAGGATTACCGTATTGAAGAGTTTGAGGAAAAGCCCATTGTGGCAAAATCCAACACCATATCCTGCGGTATCTATGTTATCAGAAGAAGACAGCTGATTGAGCTGATTGAAAAATGTGCAGAGGAGAATCTTTATGATTTTGTTAAGGATATTCTGATCCGTTACAAGAGCTTAAAGAGAATCTATGGATATAAGATGACGGATTACTGGAAGAATATTGCGACTGTTGAGGATTATTACACCACAAATATGGATTTCTTAAAACCGGATATCCGCAATTATTTCTTCAGAGAGCATCCGGATATTTATTCCAAGGTAGATGACCTTCCGCCTGCAAAATATAATGTAGGTGCAAAACTCAAAAACTGTTTGATTTCCAGCGGAAGCATCATTAATGGAACGGTAGAGAATTCCGTTATCTTTAAGGATGTGTTTGTAGGTAATAACTGCACCATCAAAAATTCCGTTATTCTCAATGATGTATATATCGGAGACAATACTTATATTGAGAATTGTATTGTGGAAAGCCATGATACGATCCGCGCCAATTCATATCTGAAAGGGGAAGATGGAATTAAGGTTATTGTGGAACAAAATGACAGGTTCGTGATCTGATCTGTAAGGAGCTAAGGGGGAATACGAATGAATATTACAGACGTACATGTACGAAAGATAAACCATGAAGGTAAAATGAAAGCGGTTGTGTCCATTACATTGGATGACGTTTTCGTAGTACATGACATCAAGGTAATTGACGGAGAAAAGGGTTTATTTATTGCTATGCCGAGTAAGAAGACTGCTGATGGAGAATACAGGGATATCGCACATCCCATTAATTCGGCTACCAGGGAGTTGATTCAGACAACGATTTTGAAGGCTTATGAGGACGCGCTGGCAGCACCGGAGGCGGGCGAATAAAGATTCGGTTTTTCGAGAAGGTTAATAAAGGTTACAAAAGGAGGTCTGCGCCGGGGGGCGCGGGCTTCTTTTTGTAAAAAATACTAAAAATGAAAAATACGAGTTTATAAATGCCCCTCTTTTTGGTATGATATTAGAGCAAGAAGGAAAAGGGAGGAACTGTGAAATGAAAATAGGAATTATCGGTTATGGAAATTTAGGAAGAGGAATTGAATGTGGAATCAGACAGAATGAGGATATGGAACTGGCTGCTGTGTTTACCAGAAGGAATCCTGAGGATGTAAAAATCCGGACAGAGGGCGTTCCGGTATATCCCATAGAGGAACTTGAGAAGATGCAGGGGAAACTGGATGTTGTAGTGCTCTGCGGCGGAAGCGCTACGGATCTGCCGGAGCAGACGCCGGAATATGTGAAATACTTTAATGTAGTAGACAGCTTCGATACCCATGCCAAAATACCGGAGCATTTTGCAAAGGTGGATGCGGCGGCAAAGGAGAGCGGTCATGTTGCGCTGATTTCCTGTGGCTGGGACCCGGGCATGTTTTCCTTAAACAGATTATATGCCAACGCCATCCTGCCGGAAGGAAAGGATTATACCTTCTGGGGAAAAGGAGTCAGCCAGGGACACT
>CAZDRM010000045.1:0-14489 GCA_964507745.1 uncultured Lachnospiraceae bacterium | reverse complement strand
TAAAGCATCTGTTGTCCCCCTGCATAGCAGGGGGTATTAAAAGACTGCTATACAAAAAAACACCGCCCTGCAATTTCCTGCAAAGCGGTGTGATAAGAAAGTACACTTCTTTATTTATTTCTCTGTAAAAAATCCGGAATCTTTAAGGACTGGGACTCTACATTGCTTCTGATAGTTTCCGGTTTCTGGAAGCCGTTTACGGGCTTAATGGGTGTAACGGAAGGTATGGGGCCTGTCCCCGTAGCTGACGTATTCACATTAGCACCGGCGGGAGCCTTAACTGCCGGCTTGGGTCTTGCCGCTCCTCCCACAGGCGTATGTAAAAAGCTTCCGCCCATTTTGCTCATAATGTTTGCTCCCACACTGGATGCCTGCTCAATGCCGGTAGCAATAACCGTAACGCTGCAGGAATCAGTCATGGTTTCGTCATACATAGCGCCGAAGATAATGTTGACGTTTTCGCCTACCATATCCTGAACATAGCTTACCGCATCGGAAGCATCTGCCAGGGCAATATCTCCGGAAACATTGATAATCACATCTGTAGCGCCTGTAATGGTGGTCTCCAAAAGGGGAGAGCCTACAGCCATCTTGACCGCTTCATTGGCCTTCTCGTCGCCTTTTCCGAATCCGATACCGATATGGGCAATACCCTTGTCCTTCATAACAGTCTGGACATCCGCAAAGTCCAGATTGATTACTGCAGGAACATTGATCAAATCCGTAATACCCTGTACTGCCTGCTGCAATACCTCGTCAGCCTTCTTAAGGGCATCGGGAAGGGTTGTTCTCCTGTCAACAATTTCCAACAGCTTATCATTGGGAATCACAATCAGGGTATCCACGTTGTCCCTTAATTTTTCGATTCCGCCTACTGCATTCTCCATTCTGGTACGGGCCTCAAACTTAAAAGGCTTGGTAACGACGCCTACAGTCAGAATACCCATTTCTTTTGCAATCTTAGCAACAATAGGAGCTGCACCGGTTCCTGTACCGCCGCCCATGCCGCAGGTAACAAATACCATATCAGAGCCCTTTAAAGAGCTTGTAATCTCCTCTATACTCTCTTCCGCAGCCTTTTCTCCGATTTCAGGTTTGGCTCCGGCTCCGAGACCTTTGGTCAGTTTCTCGCCAATCTGTAATAACTTAGGCGCCTTGCAAAGCTGTAATGCCTGCTTGTCCGTATTAACACCGATAAACCCGACGCCGCCTATATTTTCTTCGATCATTCTATTAACAGCATTATTTCCTGCACCGCCGACACCTACTACGATAATCTTGGCTGCAGTTTCTGCATCATTTGACTTAATTTCCAGCAAGAGTAAGTCCTCCTTCACAAATCCTCTAAAATTCCATATACTTTATCATATAATTATTTACGAAAATTATCAACCTATTTTTTCAATTTCTTGTAGATTTCTGTTAATGTATGTTAATTCCACTCATAACCGGCAACACATTTTGCGGAATAACGGATGAACGGACTGCATCAATAAAAGTACAATATTTTTAATCCGGCTTAAATGTCAGACTTCTGGTATTTTCGTTAAGCTCCGACATATCCAGCACCCCTTTTTTTCCTTCAATAGAGGGAACAATGGCGCTTAATTGAGCGATTTTCTCATCTATTCTGGTGCCGTCCCCCAGCTTTACCCTGGCTTGTCCGAAATACAGGGTCACATTCATATTCATGTCAAAATAAATTTTGTCGGCAGTTATTTCATATTTTTCCAAAAGCTGGGTCAGATTCAGGATTTCCTTAAAAACATCTTCATTTTCTACCGGAAGCTTTTTATAAAGCTGTACAAAGCCGAAATTTAAACCTGTAATCTCAGGAACGCCTTCGGTGGCCTCCGAAGCGCTCTCCACCACAATGCCTTCCCTGTCAAAATACATATAACTGCCCAGGTAGGTCACACAGCCCGCCAAGGTTTTCTCATAAACCATGATTCTGATGCTGTCAGCCCCCAGCACTTCCACATCCATGGATTCAATAAAAGGAATATCGTCTATGGATTTGCTGTGGTATTTTAAATTTAACAGCAGGGAGTTGTCCACAAAGCTGTCCTTTAATACCATGGCCTTGATTTCGTCCTCGGTATAATGATGGTTGCCTATGACTTCCACTTCCGTAACCCTAAAATGCACCAAAACAAATGCCAGGGCAGCTGCCGCCAGAATCAGGAGCGCTGCCGCTGACATCAGAATCCTTTGTTTAAATGTAAATCTCTCGTACACATTTTTCATTCTTTTCACCAGAAAGCCCTAAACATAACGGATGTTAGCTCCCAGAGCTCTCAAATCCCTGCCTATATCTTCATATCCCCGATCTATAAAATGCTTATTTTTCACAAGGGTGGTTCCCGATGCAGCCAGACCTGCCAGCACAAGGGCTGCGCCGCCTCTTAACTCCATGGCTTCTACCGTACATCCTTTCAGGGAATCCACGCCGCATATCATGGCGCGGTTGCCGGAAATATGAATATCCGCACCCATTTTTGACAATTCGGATACAATTTTAAATCTGTTTTCAAATATATTTTCTTCTATAATAGTACAGCCTTCTGCTATGGAAAAAGCCGCCATAAACGCCGATTGCAGATCCGTGGGAAATCCCGGATAGACGGAGGTTTTAAGACCCGGAACGGATTTGCCGGCATGTTCTCCGTTAATACACACCCATTCTCCGGCAATGACAATATCAGCACCCATAAGCTGCAGTACCTTAAACAGCTCCTGCATCTGGTCCACCGGGGCATCATTGAGCACCACAATGCCCTTGGTCATAACTCCCGCCAGAAGATAAGTGCCTGCCACGATCCTGTCCGGCATAATACGATAACATATCTCCTGTAATTCTTTTACGCCGGTAATCTGTATCCTGCTTTCCCCGGCACCCTCTATCCTGGCTCCCGCCCTGTTCAAAAAGGTACATAACTCCACAATCTCCGGTTCTCTTGCACATCCTTCGATTTCCGTAACCCCTTCCGCCAGTACGGCAGTCAGAATCACATTTTCCGTGGCTCCCACACTTGGAAAGGCCAGCTTTACCTTTCCGCCGTGAAGATCTTTGGCGTAAGCCGAAACCTCTGAATCGGAATCCGTAAACTCCACGCCCATCTGGGATAAGGCGTTCATATGCATATCAATAGGTCTTTCCCCAATCACACATCCGCCGGGATAAGAGGTTTTAATCTCTCCCGTCCTTCCCAGCATGGCCCCCAGAAGCATGATGGAAGAACGCATTACGCCCGTATGCTCCTTTGGAAAGTCCGTCTGGGAAATATGGGAGGCGTCAATTTCCACACTCCTGTTATTTATTGTAATCTTACAGCCCGCATACTCCAACAGCTTTATCATATGATCCACATCCGTGATCCGGGGACAATTTTCCAGTACCGTTTTCCCCTTTACAAGAACGGATGCCGCTAAGAGGGGCAGCGTCCCGTTTTTGGAGCCCTGTATCCTTACTTCTCCGCACAGCGTGTTCCCTCCGCATATACTGATCGCATCCATATCCACCATCCATTCGTGAATATCATCTATTTTAATATATGCGAAAAGACTGTCCCGTGTAACCTACATGGCATCCCTGAGCCGGATCTGCCTTGAGACATTCAGCACCAGCCCTACTTCCGCCATAAGGAACATTTCCGATGTGCCTCCGTAGCTGATAAAGGGAAGGGAAATTCCCGTATTGGGCATGGTATTGGTAACAACGGCGATATTCAGAATAACCTGGATGGCAAAATGAGCCATAACCCCCACCACCAGCATAGCGCCAAACAAATCCTTTGCGTTATTGGCAATGACCATACATCTCCAGATCAGAAGAACAAAGAGCAGGATAACCGCCAAAGCGCCGAACAGCCCCAATTCCTCACAGATAATGGAGAAGATCATGTCGTTCTGGGCCTCGGGAAGAAATCCCAGCTTCTGCATGCTGGCACCTAAGCCCTTTCCGAAAATGCCGCCGGAACCAATGGCATACAACGCCTGCAATGTTTGAAAGCCCTTATCCGACGGGTCGGATTCCGGGTCTAACCAGGTCTCAATTCTCTTGAGACGGAAGCTGTCTCCCTCCCAATGGGTCGCCACATAAATGACAATTGCAGCCAGCGCCACCACTAAAAGGATTGCAATAACATATTTTAAATAGTCGGAATCGGCAACAAAAAGCATAACAACGGCGATGCCGCCCACAATGATTGCCGAGCTTAAATTATTGGTAATCTTCCACAGCATCAAGGCAAAAATAACCGGAATCAGCAATATGGCGGCCATTCCTTTTATGGTGGTTATGTATTTTTTATTTACCTTATTAATGAGCACCGCACAAAACAGAATGGTCTCAATCTTCACAACCTCCGCCGGCTGCAGGGATAAGGGACCGATTCCGATCCACCGCCTGGCGCCGTTGACCTCAATGCCTAAGGGCGTCAGTACCAGAATAACCAGAACAAAGGAAATCAAAAGACCGGGAAATGCGAACCTTTCCCAGATATGGTAATCGATCAGGATAGTTGCCGCCATGACGAATACGCCTAAAACCGTGGCAAACAGCTGTCTGCGCAGATAAAATGCGGAATCCCCGTTATGGTCGGATGCCGCATCGTAGGTGCTGGAGGAATACATCATAACCAGCCCGAAAATAATCAGGAATATAACCACAAACAGCAGGGTATAATCAAAGAAATTCTGATTTTTCATTTTTCTCTTTTTTCCGGATGCCATGAATCTTCTCCCTCTCTCATTTAAGTGCCAGAAAGCCTATGAGACACAAAATAGCCGTCACAATGGAAAATACGTTTACAACCTTTGTTTCTTTCCAGCCGCACAGCTCAAAATGATGATGTATCGGCGCCATTTTAAAAATTCTCTTTCCGCCTGTCAGTTTAAAATACGATACCTGAAGCATAACGCTTGCCACTTCCGCCACATAGATAAAGCCTACGATGACCAGAAACAGCTGAAGCTGCATCATATAGGCACATGCCGCCACAAAGCCTCCCAAAGCCAGGGAACCGGTATCTCCCATAAAAACGCTGGCGGGATAGCCGTTAAAAAGCAGAAATCCCAGCAAAGCCCCTACCGCCGCACAGGTAATAGGCGTGATGGGCGCATTTAACCCGATGGCGCATACCGTAAAGAATGTGGCAACCAGTATGGTCACGCTTGTTGCCAGCCCATCCAGTCCGTCCGTAAAGTTGGTTCCGTTTACCGTCCCCAGTACTACAATAAAAATCAGTGGAATATTGAAAATTCCGAAATCCACATATTGTCCGGACATAAAGGGAATCCTCCATGCCAGACCCACATTGGTATATTGATGAAGATAAAAAGCAAAAACTGCGGTAACAATAATCTGCAGGCCGAATTTCTGCCACGCCCGAAGTCCCAGTGAACGTTTCAGCACGACCTTGATATAATCATCCAGAAAACCTATGAGCCCAAACCCTAAGGTTAAAAACAAAATGGGCAGAATATCCGGATAGTCTTTCATATAAACCAGGGATGTAACCGTCATTGCCGTCAGAATCAAAACTCCTCCCATGGTAGGGGTTCCGCTTTTTTTCAGATGGCTCTGGGGGCCTTCGTCCCTGACAGTCTGCCCCACCTTTAAGCGGCGCAGAAAAGGAATCAATACAGGGCCCAGTATAACGCTTATGGCAAACGATATTAATGTTGGTACGATAATCTCCTGATACATTTCTCTCTTTTCCTTTCCGTTTATCCACTGTTAATTATACTGGATTCCCTCCAAATAGGGAAGAATATTTTCATATAGTTTCTTCACAACAGGCGCCGCGATCTGACCGCCATAATAAACGCCCTTAGGATTATTAATGATTGCAATGGCAATAACCTGCGGATCCTCCGCCGGCTCAAAGCCGATGAAGGAAGCAATATATTTTCCGCTCCCCCTTGGAAGGGTCTGGCTGGTAGCGGTTTTCCCGCCTATAGAATAGCCTTCGATATAAGCTTTCTGTCCTCCGCCTTCGGAAACAACCTTTTCCAGCATAAACCGAAGAAGCTCCGAGGTTTCCTCCGACACAATTCCTTCCTTTACCTCATAATTAAATTTTCTGATATTGCCCGTGGAAGGGTCTTCCAGAGAAAGAGCAAAATGAGGCGTTACCCTTTTCCCGCCGTTTACCAAAGAACTGATAGTGGTAACCAGCTGAATGGGCGTGATCTGAAAGGACTGCCCGAAAGAAACTGTGGCTAACTCCACCAGTCCCATATTTTCTTTTTGATGCATGATAGTCGCCGCTTCTCCCGGCAAATCTATTCCTGTTTTATTTAATAACCCGAACTGTTTAAAATATGCATAGTATCTGTCGATTCCCACCCGAAGTCCCACATTGACAAAAACCGGATTGCAGGAATTCATGGTTGCGGTCAGAAAGGTTTCCGCCCCGTGCCCCTGGGTTTTGTGACAGCGGATCTTCCGGTCTTCCACAATACAGTAGCCCGGACAGGTAAACTGGTCCTCTATGGTTACCGCCTTTGACTCAAGCCCTGCAGCCGCCGTTATGACCTTAAAGGTGGAGCCCGGCTCATAGGTGTCGTTAATGCAGCCGTTACGCCACATTCTGTTTGCCGCTTCCGTGGTATTGCCCGATACCTGGGCCAGCATCTCCGGGGTTCTTTCCCCGTATATGCTTTGCAGATCAAAAGGATTGTTCAAATCATATTCCGGCACATTTACCATGGCAAGAATCTCGCCGTTCTGAGGATTCATGACAATAATGGAAACGCTGTCAGCCTCCTTGGCCTCCATGGCCTGATAAGCCAGCTGAGTGGCATAGCTTTGAATATTCATATCCAGGCTTATGGTCAGATCATTTCCCGCTATGGGCTCTATTCTTCCTTCTCCCGCCGTATCTATCTCAACGCCTTTGGCATCCGTTACGGTAAGGATCATGCCGTCAATGCCCTTCAGATAATTCTCATACTTTACTTCCAGGCCCACAATGCCCTGATTATCCCCTCCGGTAAACCCTAAAACCTTGCTGGCCAGAGTGGAATAGGGATAAAAACGCTTATAGTCCTCATCCACCTTGACTCCCGCCAGATTGCACTCTCTGATTTCATCTCCTATGGATTTATCCACATTGCTTTTAATTCGTTCAATGGAGGAAACCTTTTCCACACGCTTCCGGACGCTTTCTTCATCCATTCCCAGCTTTTCGCATAAAAGGCTGATAACCGCCTCCGGGTCCTCTATTTGGGAATGAATGACCGAAATGGTACATACGGTCCGGTTGTCCGCCAGAACCACTCCGTTCCTGTCTAAAATCCTGCCTCTGGCGGCCTTGATACTCCGTTCCCTTTCATGAAGCTCCAACGCTTTCTGGGTATAATATTCGGAACAGGGAACCATCAGGTAAAAAATCCGCCCGCACAGTCCCAGCATAATAAGCACCACTACAAAAAATACAAATACGATTTTTCTTTTATGATATGTCTGATACCCTTTCAAGAATTTCCTCTAAGCTTTTCTTTTTATACTAATCTATTAAGCTTTTACAGAGGTTATTCCTATACAATTATTCTCTCAATGAGCCTTCTCCCATAACGGGATTTGCGTTATCATCCACCAGGGCGCCGATGCCGTCCAGACAGGAAAACGTAGGATCCACCGGCTCATAGGTATCGGGATTTAACCATTGTCCCGTATTGGGGTCCTTCACATATCCCGTATCCGGATCCCTCTCCAAAGGAGGCGTCTCGTTTTCGCCGCCCTCCTCAGGTTCCTCTTCCCCGCCTTCTTCGCCTTCTCCTCCTTCGCCTTCCTCCGGCATTCCCAAAGCTCCTCCGGGAATGATACCCAGATCCTTAAGATGCTGTTCATCCTCCTCGGAAATTTCCTCCGTGCGGAAAATCTGGAGGTAAGGCAGTATTTCCGTAAAGATATTTTTAACGATTTCCTGAGCAAAGTTGGAATGAGGCTGGTCCGCCACATTGGGCCTGTCAATAACTACATATACCACCACCTGGGGATCGTCTATAGGCGCAAAGCCGATAAAAGAAACAACATAATTGCCTGTTTTACGGGGATACATCTCCGCGGTACCGGTTTTGCCGCCAATCAGATATCCTGCAGGAACCGCCAGCTTTCCTGTACCCAATGTACACACATTGGCAAGATAGCCTCTCATGGTTTCCGAAGTGCTTTCGGAAATGGTCTGCTTCAATACGCGCCCGTCAATTTTTTCCACGGTGCTTCCATCCGGATTACGGATTTCCTTTACCATGTGGGGCTGATAATAGTAACCGCCGTTTATGACAGAGCAAAATGCCGCCGCCATCTGGATCATGGTAGCATTGTAGCCCTGTCCGAAGGTGGAAATGGCAAGGTCGGAAGCCACCATGGTAGCCGGATCATAAATCAGGGTATCCGTTCTGGCCTCTCCCGCCAGATCAATGTTGGTCTTTAATCCCATATTAAAATTACCCAGATATTCCATAAAGAGGTCCGCTCCCATTGCCTGACCAATCTGCATCAGGGCAACGTTACAGGACTGCTCCAGGGAGCCGGAAACGGAAAGCATATTGTGTCCTACCAGTCGGTTGCAGCTGATATGATGTCCGCTTACCTCATAAGAGCCACCGCAGTAATATTCTTCCGTACCGTTTATTCTGCCACTGTCAAGGGCCGCAGAAATCGTTAAAGACTTTGCCGTGGAACCCAGCTCATAGGTATCGGAAATACAGAAGTTTCTCCACAGTTCGTTCAACGCCTCATAATAGGCTTCATCATCCATGGCTGCAATTTCTTCATCGGTATACAATCCGTTGCCGCTTAAAGAACGCGGGTTATTTAAATCAAATGCAGGATATCCTGCCATTGCCAGTATTTCGCCGTTTCTGGGATCCATAACAATAACACCTGTATTATAACTGCCCAGCTCTCCGGAGCGGTAAGCATTGGCTCCCTCATGTTCATGATTCCACTGGGCTACATATTTTTCCGCAATTGCCTGAATATTGGCGTCAATGGTGGAAACAATGATTTTACCGTCCTGTGCGGCTTTTGTTGTTCTTTCCAGATTGGAACCTTCCGCCAGATATCCGTATTCTCTTCCGTTTGTGCCGTTTAAAATATCGTTGTAATATTCCTCCAGTCCAAAGGCTCCCACATTATCCGCCGTGGTAAAACCGATTGCATCACAGGCAAGGCTTCCGTAGGGATATACCCTTCTGTACTCTTCTTCAAACCACACGCCTTTGATATTGGGATATTCCTTTGTGTTACTCTGCATTTCCTGAAAAGGAGCAATTTCCTCATAGGACAGCTGCTTTAAAACCACATAATACTGACTGGAAGGATGGTCTGTAATATATACCCGCATTTCCTCGATATCCACATCAAAGCATGCGTCCAATGCAGCCAAAGTAGGTTCTAAAGAATCCTTTGACTGCAGAATCATCTTGGAATCCACTACCAGATTATAAACCTTTTCACTGTATGCCAGTTTGCTTCCCTGCGCGTCCAGAATATCCCCTCTTTTATAGGGAAGCACCTTGCTGTCATAGGTCTGCTGGGATAAAATCTGCTTCTTATAATTCTCTCCGTTTTCTTTATTGATCATAATGAGCCGGACACTTAACGTAACAAAAGCCAGCAGTACTGCCATAAACAATACTACCAGCTTTTTCTGCATTCTTAAGGAAAACTTCTTTACCTTTTTTTCGTTTTCCATTTCCATTTCCCGGGAATGTACCGGACGTACTCTGTTATTTCTCACTTCAACCACTCCTGCTTACGGCATTTCCTGATGCTGCCTTACATAATCATCGCCCTGAGCCTCTACTTCCACAATCTGACCTTCCTCGGCATATCTCATGCCAAGCTGGTTGATTGCCACATCCTTTATGTATTCCAGATCAACAGAAGAAATAATTCTGCTGTATTCTTCATCATTTTCCATTCTCATGGAATTCAAAGTGCTTTCCTTCTTTGCGATTGTTTCCAGTATTGCAGTATTCTCCGCCCGAAGCCGGATATAGCTGATTAAAATGACCGATGCCGCACATAATCCCGCAGCTAAAAAAAGCACGTAGCCGATACTCATGTGTACGGCTTTTTCCCTGTTTCTGCGGACTGCAGCACTGGTTCTTTTAAGGGGAGCCTCTTTAATCTCCCTTCTTACGTCTATTTTTCTGACAGTTGAACCGTCAATATAATATTCCCCGTATCCGCCGCTTCTGCCGTAATTTCTGCGTTCGTTTACGTCTCTGCCGTAACTTCTGCGTACATCTCCGCTTCTGCCCTGTGTGCGGCCTGCTCTTTCATAACGTTTGCTCATTCTCTTTCCCCGTTTACTTTCTTCGAAATTTACTGATACCTCACGAGCACTTTTTTCAAAGCCCTGCTCAAGGCTCTGCCTGTGCTCTCCCCTGTGCTTTATTTATACCCTCTCAAATATCCTTAGCTTTGCGCTCTTGGAACGGCTGTTTTCCTCCTGCTCTTCATCCGTCGGCGTTACCGGTTTTCTGGTAATAACTTTCCCCAAAGACTGCTTACCACACATACACACGGGAAACTCCGGCGGACAGGTACATGGATTCTCCTGCCTTTTAAATGCGGATTTTACAATGCGGTCTTCCAAAGAGTGAAAAGTAATGATGCATATTCTTCCTCCCGGATTTAAAAATGCGATCATCTCCTCTAAAGAATTTTTCAACACTTCCAATTCTCTGTTACATTCAATACGTATGGCCTGAAAGGTCCGTTTGGAAGGATGTCCTCCCTTTTCCCGCATCTTGGCGGGTATTGCTCCTTTTATAATCTCATTTAACTGAAAGGTGGTTTCTATTGCTTCCCTTTCCCTTGCAGCCACAATATGCTTGGCAATATTGTTGGCAAATTTATCTTCTCCGTAATCCCTGATGACCCTTGCCAGGTCCTTCTGGGAATAACCGTTTACGATTTCCTTTGCGCTCAAGGCCTGTCTTGTATCCATCCTCATGTCCAGAGCAGTATCATACTTGTAGGAAAATCCCCGCTCCACCGTATCTAACTGGTAGGAGGATACGCCCAGGTCCAGAACAATTCCGTCCACACCGGAAATACCTTTTTCCTTTAAACGGGAAACCCCGTTCTCATAATTGTCGCGAATCAGGGTAATTTTTTCCCTGTAATCTAAAAGCCGCTCCGCAGCCGCCTCAATGGCCGCCTCATCCTGATCGATGCCAAAAAGCCTTCCCTTTCCCTCAAGCCTCTTTGCGACCTC
Organism: uncultured Lachnospiraceae bacterium; assembly: GCA_964507745.1. GTDB lineage: Bacteria > Bacillota > Clostridia > Lachnospirales > Lachnospiraceae > UBA2882. The sequence goes on along the minus strand of CAZDRM010000045.1, from coordinate 3,246 downwards.
CAATGCATGTCCGCCGCCGCCTAAGGTTCCGTCCACATAAATGCCTTCCGGTTTTATACACAGTCCTTCAATTGTTTCATTCAATAAAACCGATTTATGTGAAAACTCCATGAACTCTCCGTTCCCTTAAAAGGATATACCAAAGGCCGCCAGTTTCTCGGCAATGTCATTAATATCGTCATAAGCGGAAATTTCATCCCATCTGCTCTTATCCCAGATTTCAACGTGTCCTCCCACGCCTGCAAACACCACATCTTTTTCTAAAGATGCATGATCTCTTAAAACGGCGGGCAAAAGAATCCTCCCCTGCTTGTCCACCTCCACCTCCTGGGCGCCGGAAATAAAGAAACGCTTTATCTTGCGGACATTGGCTTCCAGATCGGACTTTTCATTCAGCTTGTCAATAAAAGAATCGAATTCATATCTTTCAAATACAAAAAGACATCCTTCCAGTCCTTTTGTCACAACAAACTCATTGCCCAGCGCATCGCGGAACTTAGAAGGAATGATCAGTCTGCCCTTGGCATCAATTGTATGGTTATACTCTCCCATGAACATACTTTCATCACCTGCCCAACCACCCGGATACACTTCCGGAACCAATCTTCCACTTTTTTGGGATTTCGTGGCACTTTCTACCACTTTCCACCACTTACGTACTATAATAGCCCAGAATTCTGATTTTGACAAGGAATATTTTTTCTGAAAAAAGCGCAAAAAAACGGCTTTGCAGGGCATTTGCAAAGCCGTTTTTTATGTTTTGTACCATATATAGTGTTGTTGAGTTAAACCCAAAACAACATGTGGGGTTCCCACTGTAAATTATTTTTTGAATTACTTTTTTGAATTTTTTTTATTATTTTTCAGTTTTTGTGGCTTCTTTCGGTTTTTCCTCCGCTTTCCACTCCTTGGGCACTAAAAATTCGGGAATTCTTATTTTTCCACTCAGACCTAAATGCATGACCAGTGCAAAAAGAACCGACAGAACAAAAAGAACGCCTCCCAAAAGCTGGGATACGGCAATGTTGGTATGACCGATTTTCAATCTGTCCGTACGGATTCCTTCTATAAAGTAACGAATAATGCCATATCCTCCCAGATACCAGAGAATCATTTCCCCGTCAAATTTTTTGTGCTTTCTGTACACCCACATAATGAGCAGTAAAACCAAGTTGAGAGCTCCTTCATAGAGGAAGGTGGGGTGAACCTGGATATAGTTTGTTCCCTGGACAATATTGGAAGCAATCTGCGGCGAAATATCCGAAGCCCTGACCGCTTCAATAGGAAGTCTCATAGCAAAAAGTCCGTTGGAATAACCGCCGAAAACCTCTCTGTTCATAAAGTTTCCCCAGCGCCCGATAATCTGTCCCACCAGAAGTCCAAAGACTCCCACATCGGCCATTTGAAAAAACGACTGCTTTTTAATCTTTGAAAAGATATATAAGGTCAGAAAGCCGCCGATTACCGCCCCGTAAATAGCCAGACCGCCATTTCTTATATTGATGATTTCCCGCGGGTTGTTTTTGTATACATCCCATGAAAAAACCACATAATAAATTCTGGCGCCCAAGACCGAAAACACAATAGCCCATATACTGAAATCCCACCACAGATCATCGGGCTGACCCAGCCTCTTTCCTTCCTTAGATGCCAGCAAAAACCCTAAAATTACACCTATTGCAATGATAATCCCGTAAAAAGCAATTTTAAATCCGAAAACCGAAATACTCTTAGGCACATTGGATAAATAAATATGAAGGTTGGGAAAAGCAATATCCATAACATCCATAACATCCATAACATCTGTCATTTATTTCATGCTCCTTTTTTATAATCTACACATTGAAACGGAAAAGAATCACGTCGCCGTCCTGTACCACATATTCCTTTCCTTCCATTCCCACAAGTCCTTTCTCTCTTGCCGCCGCAAGGGAGCCAAGCTCTAACAAATCTTTATAATTAACAACCTCCGCTTTAATAAAGCCTCTTTCAAAGTCAGTGTGTATCTTGCCGGCTGCCTGAGGAGCCTTTGTCCCCACCTTGATGGTCCACGCCCTGGTCTCATCTTCTCCTGCCGTCAGATAGCTGATCAGCCCTAACAGCTTATAGGATGCTTTGATCAATTTCTCCAGTCCTGATTCCTGAAGCCCCATATCCTCTAAAAACATAGCCTTCTCATCATCATCCAGCTCGGCAATTTCCTGTTCGATCTGGGCACAGATTACAAACACTTCACTTCCGCATGTTTTTGCAAATTCACGAACCTTTTCCACCTGTTCATTGGAAGCCCCGTCATCAGCCAGATCGTCTTCCCCTACATTGGCTGCGAAAATAACCGGCTTAGCAGTTAAAAGGTTGTATCCTGCAAACCATGCTTCTTCATCCTCGTCATCGGTTTCAAAGGTAATGGCCAGATCTCCGTTTTCCAGATGGGACTTAACCCTTTCTAATAGCTTTAACTCCTTTGCAAGGGTTTTATCCATCCTTGCCCCCTTTGCCGTCTTTGCAATTCTTCTCTCCAGAATCTCAATATCGGAGAAAATCAGCTCCAGATTGATGGTTTCAATATCCCTTAAAGGATCCACGCTTCCGTCCACATGCACCACATTGTCATCTTCAAAGCAGCGCACCACATGAACGATGGCATCCACCTCTCTGATATTGCTCAAAAACTGGTTACCCAGCCCTTCTCCCTTGGAAGCGCCTTTTACAAGTCCTGCTATATCCACAAATTCAATGACAGCGTTGGTTACCTTTTTGGAATGATACATATCTCCCAAAAGCTTCAGTCTTTCATCGGGCACCGGAACGATTCCCACATTGGGGTCGATGGTGCAGAAGGGATAATTTGCCGATTCCGCGCCTGCCTTTGTCAAAGAATTAAATAATGTGCTTTTTCCCACGTTGGGGAGACCTACGATTCCTAATTTCATTTTATCTGAATCTCCTTTGGTTTTTCCAATAGTAAAAGCTCTTTTTAACAAAGAGCCTCAATGTCTATGGTAGTATAGCATATTAAAGGTCAAAAGTAAATCATTGGATTTCTATATTTCTCCTTAATAAACACAAAAAAGACAGCCCAGACTTTTTCAATAAATCTGTAACTGCCTTTACGCTGTGTTAATGATAAATAATTCAAAATCCCCTGATGCAACGGAAATTCGGTGTGCCCATAGGCTAAGGCTTAGTGTCTTCATCAGGCAATCCGACATAACCGCAGGCTTCTATCATAGCCTGCCCTTCATC
>CAZDRM010000044.1:4060-14879 GCA_964507745.1 uncultured Lachnospiraceae bacterium | reverse complement strand
ATTTTAATCAGGACAACCTCTGTAACGGAAATTTTTGAGCAGATGATAAGAATTGATGAAAACGATGTGGTAATCGGCATCAGCTTTCCCAGATATTCCATGCGTACCTTAAAGGCAATGGAATTTGCCAACGACAGAAATGCCAAGGTAGTTGCCATTACGGATTCAATTCATTCTCCCATGAATCTGTATTCCTCCTGCAACCTGTGTGCAAGAAGCGATATGGTTTCCATTGTGGATTCCTTGGTGGCGCCTTTAAGTCTCATTAATGCCCTTGTGGTTGCCCTTTGTTTGAGGAAACCGGAGCAGGTAACGGAAAATCTGAAGGAACTGGAAAAAGTATGGGGAAATTATCAGGTTTATTTAAATGATGAAATTAATTTTATTGATGAAGAGCCTGTTTTAAGCAATCCCCTTACAAAGGAAGAGTATGAGTAAAGTAATTGTGATCGGCGGCGGCGCCGCAGGCATGATGGCGGCTGTAACGGCGGCACAGAACGGGCATCAGGTAACCCTTTTGGAAAGGAATGAAAAGCTTGGAAAAAAGGTTTTCATAACGGGAAAGGGCAGGTGCAATCTGACCAATGCCTCGGATATAGAAGAAATTTTTGACCATATTGTAACCAACCGGAAATTTTTATACAGCGCATTGTACGGGTTTGATAACCGTGCCTGTATGGATTTTTTCGAGGAAAACGGTCTTCGTTTGAAGGTGGAAAGAGGAAACAGGGTATTTCCGGTTTCCGACCATTCTTCAGATGTGATTAAGACCCTGGAAAAGAAATTAAAGACGCTTTCTGTGGAAATCAGGCTGCATACCCGGGTGGAGAGCCTTTTGACGGAAAGCTTTCAGGATAAAAAGCGCATAACAGGCGCTACGGATGAAAAGGGAAAAAGCTATGAGGCGGATGCCGTTATTCTTGCCACAGGAGGCGTTTCCTATCCGTCCACCGGCTCTACGGGAGACGGGCATAAAATGGCAAAAGAGACGGGACATAAGGTTACGGACCTTTATCCGGCTCTTGTTCCTTTAAAGGCAAAGGAAGGCTTTTGCAGAGAACTGATGGGACTTTCCTTAAAGAATGTGACCGCAACATTCAAAGAGGGTAAAAAAGTATTATATTCGGAGTTCGGGGAAATGCTCTTTACCCATTTCGGCGTCAGCGGTCCCATTATTTTAAGCGGCGCAAGCGTTATAAACCAGAAACTTGCAAAAAATGAAATACAGCTTTTTATAGACTTAAAGCCTGCCCTTACGGAGGAACAGTTACAAAAAAGACTGACCCGGGAATTTGAAGAAAACCGACAGAAACAGTTTAAAAATGCCTGCAGCGGGCTTTTTCCCGCAAGGCTGATACCGGTCATGATAGCGTTGTCCGGCATTGACCCGGAGAAAAAGGCATGTGAGATCAGCAAAGAGGAAAAACGAGGCTTTGCCCGATGTATCAAGGCCCTTCCCCTGACCGTTACGGGAACAGGAGGCTATGAGGAGGCTATTGTGACAAAGGGCGGTGTCAGCGTGAAGGATATCAATCCTTCCACTATGGAGTCGAAACAGGTCAGAGGCCTGTATTTTGCAGGAGAACTTATTGATGTGGATGCATTTACTGGCGGCTTCAATCTGCAGATAGCCTGGTCCACGGGAAAGCTGGCGGGAGAGTCGGTGCCGGAATAAAAATATGGAATAGAAATAAGGATAGAAATGCGACGCTGGAAAAGTAAAGGATAACAGAGACTGGAAAAGAGATCTGTGCTTTGAAAATAAACGAGGAAAGACAGAGGAAAACACATGAGTTACAGTATAGCAATTGACGGACCTGCAGGTGCGGGAAAAAGTACTATCGCAAAAAAAATCGCAAAGCAGCTGGGGTTTATTTATGTGGATACGGGAGCTATGTATCGTGCCATGGCGCTGCATATTTTGCGAAAGGGCATTTCGCCGGAAAACGGAGCTGCCATCAGTAATGCATGTGAGGATGCGGATATTACCATCCGCTATGAAAACGGAGAACAGGTGGTACTGTTAAACGGAGAAAATGTCAACGGACTGATTCGGACGGAGGAAGTGGGGAATATGGCTTCCGCAAGCTCGGTAAACGGAGATGTAAGGAAAAAATTGGTTTCTCTCCAGCAAAAGCTTGCTGAAACCGCTGATGTGATCATGGACGGCAGGGATATCGGAACCTGCGTGCTGCCTCGTGCGGATGTAAAAGTATATCTGACGGCAGATGCAAGAGTCCGTGCCAAAAGAAGATATGATGAACTGACACAGAAAGGCACAGCCTGTGAACTGGACAAAATAGAAAAGGATATCATTGAACGGGATGAACGGGATATGAACCGGGAAATTTCTCCTTTGAAGAAGGCGGAGGATGCAGTTCTGTTGGATTCTTCTAATTTGACCATTGATGAAGTTGTAGAAAAAATTATCGGACTGGTAGAGAAATGAAAATAAAAATGGCAAAAACCGCAGGCTTCTGCTTTGGCGTAAAAAGGGCTGTGGAAAAAGTTTATGAGCAGATAGAAAACGGGAAAAAGATATATACCTTCGGGCCTATTATTCATAATGAAGCCGTTGTGGCGGATCTGGAAAAAAAGGGAGTAAAGGTTATCGAGGATGTGGAAAGTCTAAAAGAATTGAAAGAAGGCGGCGTTGTTATCCGCTCCCACGGGGTTCCCCGGGAAATATATGATATCCTGACAAAACAGGAATTGGAGTGCATTGATGCAACCTGTCCTTTTGTTAAAAAAATACACCGGATTGTGGAAAAGGAGAGCGAAGCCGGAAAACAGATTATTATTATCGGGAACGATTCCCATCCGGAGGTGGAGGGAATTAAAGGATGGTGCAAAAATAACGCAATTGTGATAGAATCGGTTTCCCAGGCACAAAATCTCAGACTGCCCGAGAATCAAAAGGTGTGCACGGTTTCACAGACGACATTTAACTACAATAAATTTCAAGAATTAGTTGAAATTATTTCTAAAAAAGGTTATGATATAAATATTGTAAATACGATTTGCAATGCAACTGAGGAAAGACAGACGGAAGCCGCAGCCATTGCGGAAGAAGTTGATGCTATGATAGTGATAGGCGGTACTCACAGCTCCAATACGAGAAAACTCTTTGAAATCTGCAGGGAGAAATGTGAGAACACTTTTTATATACAGACACTGGACGACCTTTACGGAAAGCTGCCAAAAGGAGTCGGTCTTGTGGGAATTACCGCTGGGGCTTCAACCCCAAACAATATTATTGAGGAGGTTCAAAATTATGTCAGAATTAACTTTTGAACAAATGCTTGAGGAGTCTTTGAAAACAATTAGAAATGGAGAGATCGTTGAAGGTACTATCATCGACGTAAAGCCGGATGAAGCTGTCTTGAACATTGGATATAAATCTGATGGTATTCTTACTAGAAACGAATACACAAACGAAGCTAACGTGGATTTAACAGACGTCTTAAACGTCGGCGACAAGATGGAAGTAAAAGTTATTAAAGTCAACGACGGAGAAGGACAGGTTCTCCTTTCCTATAAGAGACTGGCTCTGGAAAAAGGAAACAAGAGAATACAGGAAGCTTTCGAAAGCAAAGAAGTGCTGAAAGCAAAGGTTGCACAGGTATTGGACGGCGGCTTAAGCGTAGTTGTGGATGAAGTGAGAGTTTTCATTCCCGCAAGCCTTGTATCCAATGTTTACGAAAAGGATTTATCCAAATATGCGGATCAGGAGATTGAATTCGTAATCAGTGAATATAATCCTAAGAGAAGAAGATACATCGGAGACCGTAAGCAGCTTCTTGTTGCAAAGAAGGCAGAACAGCAGAGAGAGCTGTTTGAAAAAATCCATATTGGGGATGTTGTGGAAGGAACAGTTAAAAATGTAACTGATTTCGGTGCGTTTATCGATTTAGGCGGCGCGGATGGACTGCTTCACATTTCCGAGATGTCATGGGGAAGAGTTGAGAATCCCAAAAAGACATTTAAAGTGGGAGATTCTATTAAGGTTCTGATTAAGGATATTGAGGGAACCAAGATTGCATTAAGCTTAAAGTTTGAAGATTCCAATCCCTGGAGAGATGCGGTAGAAAAATATGCCGTAGGTAAAGAGGTAACAGGAAAAGTAGCAAGAATGACTGATTTCGGCGCATTTGTGGAATTGGAAGAGGGCGTGGATGCATTATTGCATGTATCTCAGATTTCCAAGGAACATATTGAAAAGCCTTCTGACGTATTAACAGTGGGACAGGAAGTAACAGCCAAGATTGTTGACTTCAATGAAGATGAGAAAAAAATCAGCTTGAGCATAAAGGCGCTGCTTGCACCGGAGCCTGCGGAAGCAGATGAGGATGCAGATGCGGATGTTGTTTCCGTTGATATTGATAAGGTTATTGCCGAAGAATCTGAAGAATCCGAAGAAAGTGCTGAATAGAAATGGCTGTGTTTGATTATGAACAGTTTAAGACGGCAGTCTATGAACTGACCCGCATTGATTTGAGCTGCTATAAAGAAAAGCAGATGAAACGTCGAATTGATACTCTGATTGCCAAGAACGGTATTACAGGGTATGCTCCATACGTGGAATTATTGCGTACAAATAGCCAGAAATTTGATGAATTTGTGAATTACCTGACTATTAATGTTTCGGAGTTTTACCGCAATCCTGAGCAGTGGGCGTACATGGATAAGCAGGTGATTCCCCAGCTGCTTAAAAATTTTGGCTCCAGATTAAAGATTTGGAGCGCTGCCTGTTCCACAGGAGACGAACCCTATTCTCTGGTTATGGCATTATCAAGGCATCTGCCCCTGAGTCAGATTAGCATTTATGCTACCGATATTGATAATCAGGTATTGGAAAAGGCGAAGGCAGGGCTGTATAATGAGAAAAGCATTGCCTCTGTGCCGGATGATTTCAAGAAAAAGTATTTTACAAAGGTAGGTCCTTCCTATCAGATTTCCGATGAGATTAAGTCCAGAGTGACGTTTCAGAAACATAATCTGCTGAAAGATACTTATCCCAAGGATTGCCATTTTATTGTATGCCGAAATGTGCTGATATACTTTACGGAAGAGGCGAAGGATGATATATTTACCAAATTCTATCAGTCTCTGGCAAATAAGGGAATCTTATTTATCGGAAGCACAGAACAGATTATTAATTTCAAGCAGATAGGATATGAGAGACGGGATTCTTTCTATTATGAGAAACCGTGATGTTGGTTTGTTTCATATATTTTATTAAAATGTATGTATAAGGGAGTTGTTGAAACAGCTCCTTTTCTTTTTTCAAAGAAGAAAAGTAAAGAAAACATTCTGTAAGCAAAACTAACTGGTGTAATCCTCTACCAATTGTCTCTGTATCGGTAAAGGCCTCTAATTTATACTATGGATAGTACATATAGTATAGGCGGTTAACTGATGGATATAGTTGATTTTGGAAAAAGAGTAAAGCAAAAACGAATAGAGAGCAACCTTACCCAGGAAGAACTGGCGGAAAAAACGGATTTGAGTGTAGGCTATATCGGAATGATTGAAAGGGGAAAAAGGCTGCCAAGCCTGGACACCTTTGTTATCATTGCCGATGAATTAAATGTGACAGCAGATGAATTGTTAAGTAACTCCGTTAAAAAAGCATATCAGAGCCGTTTGCAAAAATATGAAGAAAAATTGGAAGTGTTGGACAGAAAAGAAGTAAGGAAGGTTTGCTCTGTTCTGGACGTTTTACTGGAGATTGAGGGGTAAAGAGATTTTTTGCTGCTGCAAAACCATGGGTATACAATAAACCTGTGTTTTGCAGCAGTTTTTTATTTAGAAAGTCAGTTATTTGGAATGTGCCATCATATCCAGTATATGAAGTGCATACTGCCTGAAAATCTCCGGCTGTCGTTTCATGTCTTCCGTAAGTTCAAAAAAGCACAGGCTGTCCTCATAGTTCCGTTTAAAAATAGGCGTAAAGAGAATATCCCACTGAGGTAAATACAGGGATTCCTTGCGGGTATAGCAGGTGGATGCCTTTGCCTGTACCCGGTGTTCCTTGTCAACAAAGGTGGCCACAGATTTGTGAAGGGCAACATCCTCTAAAGGAAGATAGTAGTAGTCCTTATAATTGGCATAAAAATATTTCATTTGTTCGTGATATAAAGGAACCTTTAAGAAGCCTTCGGAACCCTCGGCGCTGAAATAGCAGTCTGCTTTGTTCATGGAAAAGGGCTTGGGGAAATCGGTCAAAAAACGAATTTTCATCAATACCTCATCCCGTTCGTTTCCGTTTCCGTCGGCATAGTGGTTGGCCTGTACCTTTACCACACGGAAGGGCTGCATAAAAATATCCGAATAGGATAAAATGGGAAGCAGCTTTAGCATACCTTTCATATCATCCTTGTTGTGAAGGATCAACAAATCCTCCTTTTCTTTTGAAGGATTCATGCAGTAATCCCTATACACTTCAATCAACTGACCGCCGTCGTACAAATCTTCCCTGTCAATACCGAGAAATTTTTCCACGGTTTTCAGCTTGCAGTTTTCCAGACCTAAAAGATTTTTGTAAGGAGAAATTCTTTTGTAGATGTCCACTCCCTCCATGGAATCGAAAGGGTGTTCCATGCCATATTGGGAGGCCTTTGCTTTCATAAAAGGAATATCAAAGGTGTTGCCGTTATAATGAATCAGAACAGAACGGCTTTGACATAAGTCAAAAAAGGCTTCCAATACCAGAACTTCTTCTTCCGGGTTTTCTGCGAAAAACTGAACCAGCCGGCCTTGTTCATCTTCAAAATAAATACAGCCGATTTCATACAAAGAAGCTGTCTTAGCGGAAAAACCTGTGGTTTCAATATCAACAAATAGTATATTTCCTAACTCGCAGACCTGGGTTAAGGGATAGCTTTCCAAATCCGGAGTCAGGCTGTCACGGTATATTTTCATTTTATATTCCTTCCTGAATGTACATAATTGCCGGCTGTGTGTTATGCAAATACAGCATGATACAAAATTGTAATGCTACATGCTTATCATTTGCAAATGGCCGTCGGTTTATTGGTCTTACGGACAAAATTTGTCTATAAATAATCATATCATATTTGGGATTTGGGTTAAAGAATATTTTGATTCATCTTTTAAATAACGGTGGTATTAATTTTGTACATAAGAATACCGTTCTTTTCGATTGATTTTTTTGCTATTGTAAAATATAATACGGTTGTTGAAAAGAGATTGCATTTAACAATCTTTTCCGGAGGAGAATTAATATGTCCGAATTTCGTACAACAGAGGAACTGCTGGAGGGAACTTCCATCCGGCGTCTGGTTATCCGTTTGGGGATTCCCGCCATGTTTGGGCAGTTTTTTAATATTCTATATAATATTGTGGACCGCATGTTTATCGGCAGGATACCGGAAACGGGGGCTGTTTCCCTTGCCAGTATCGGTGTTTGTGCACCTGCATTAACTGCATTGACGGCTTTTGCATTTATGGTGGGAATCGGCGGCGCTTCCTATATGAGCATCAGCCTGGGACAGAAAGACCGGCGCAGGGCGCAGGAAATTATAGGAAATGCCTTTTCCATGCTTTTGGTCATATCTGCAGTGTTAACGGCACTGCTTTTGTTTAATCATGAAAAGATTTTGTATTTGCTGGGATGCAGCAGAAATATGTATCCTTATGCAAAGACCTACTTTATCATATATGTCTGCGGAACTTTTGCATCGCTTTTAGGGTGCGGACTAAACCAGTTTGTTTTAGCCCAGGGATTTGCAAAGCAGGGCATGATTTCGGTAATCATTGGTGCCGTGATAAATGTGATTCTTGATGCGGTATTGATTTTTGTGTGTAATATGGGGATTGCAGGAGCAGCGTGGGGCACGGTCATCGCACAATGCTGTGCAATGTTTTATGTGCTCTGGTTTTTGTGCAGCAGAAGGGTCCCAATCCGTCTGCGTCTTTGTAAAGTGCAGAGGAAGATTGTGCTTAAAATCCTGTCGATAGGATTTATGTCGTTTATGATCACCATATTGGACAATCTGATTATTATTTTACTGAATGCTTCGCTTAGGAAATATGGCGGGGATATGCAGGGGGACCGTCTGATTACCTGCGTTGCCGTTATTCAAAGCTTTCTGACCATTGTATGCTGTCCGGCACAAGGGATTACCACAGGCTGCGGAACCATATTCAGTTTCCATTACGGGGCGGGAAATTATCGTAAAATCCGGCAGGCGTTTCTTTATATGTTCCTGCTGTGCGGAGTCTATATCGGAGCGTTGGGAATTGCCGTGCAGATATTTCCGGAGGTATTTGCGGGATTTTTTCTACAGGATGAGAGTATGATACAGCTGGCTTCAGAATGTATCCGTATGTATACCATTGCATTGTTAGGTGTTGCGGTGCAGTATGCCCTGGTAGATGGATTAACTGCCATGAGCAAAGTGAAATATGCGCTTCCGTTGTCATTGTTTCGGAAAATGGTATATATATTATGTGTTTTTCTTCTGCCGCTGTTTGTAGATATCAGATATATCTTTTATGCAGAAGGCATATCGGATGGGGTGGGGGCTTTATTCAGTCTGGTAATGTTTTTCTTTATTATCAATCCTAGGATAAAGCGTGAGCTGCATTTTAAGGGATAGAAAATGAAGATATTTTACAAGACATATGATTAGTTTAGCCTTACAATAGATACAGCAGGGAGAGAAGGACATGAGGAAAGAGGTAAGGACGGTTGTATATGATGAGGAACTGAGGCTGGAGGCATACCGTTTTGAAGGAATGAAACAGCCCTTCCTCAATCATTTCCATGAATATTATGTCTTGGGATTTGTGGAAGGCGGACAAAGGACGCTTTCCTGCAAAAATCAGGAATATTCTATTGAAAAGGGAGACATTGTGCTGTTTCATCCGGGAGATAACCATGGATGTGTGCAAGCTGACGGCGGAGATTTTGACTACAGGGGTTTTCATATCTCAAAAGAGACCATGACTGATCTGACAGAGGAAATTACGGGAAAGAGGGAACTGCCCGGGTTTTCACAAAACGTCATTCACAATCGGGAGGCGGCAGAGTATATGCGCCTCCTTCATGAAATGGTAATGGAAGGAACAGGCGGTTTTGGAAGGGAAGAAGTGCTGCTATTGTTAGTGTCCACCCTTCTGGAGAAATACGGACAGCCCTTTGAAAGCTGTATTCCCGAGTGCAGGGAGGAAATTGAGAAAGCCTGTGCTTACATGGAACAGCACTTTGCAGGGCATATTTATCTGGATCAGATCTGCCGCTATGCGGGCCTTAGCAAATCCACGCTGCTTCGGGCATTTACAAAAGAAAAAGGCATTACACCATATCGCTATCTGGAAACAATCCGTATTAATGAAGCAAAAAAAATGCTGAAAGAAGGAGAGGTCCCTTCCGCAGTCGCCATGGAGACGGGCTTCAGTGACCAGAGTCATTTTACCAATTATTTTAACAGTGTCATAGGCCTTGCCCCCGGTATGTATCGTGAAATATTCTCTCAGAAAAACAAGGATGAAGAGCGACATGAAGCATAAAGAAACAATGGGACATCTGGCAGCGTTTTTTACGGTCGCCATATGGGGAACGACTTTTATTTCCACTAAAATATTATTAAGGGATTTCCAGCCTCTGGAAATTTTGTTCTTTCGTTTTATCATAGGATTTCTGGTGTTAGCAATGGCAAATCCCCACAGGCTGAAGAGCACGGGCATCCGACAGGAAGCAGTGTTTATGGCGGCGGGATTGTGCGGAATCTGTCTCTACTATCTTTTTGAAAATATTGCCCTTACCTATACCATGGCATCCAATGTGGGGATTATCACATCGGTTGCACCGTTTTTTACGGCGATACTGGCTCATTTTCTGATGAAATCAGAGGAAAAGCTGCGGCTCAGGTTTTTCCTTGGATTTGCTGCGGCAATGGCGGGCATTTTTCTCATCAGCTTTAACGGAGCAAAGCTTTCCTTAAACCCTAAAGGGGATTTTCTGGCGCTTTTGGCAGCTTTTATCTGGGGGTGTTACTCCATTCTTACCAGAAAAATCAGCAGCTTTGGTTATCCTGTTATTCTTACCACAAGAAGGACTTTCTTTTACGGTATTCTTTTTATGGTACCGGCTCTGTTTTTTCTGGATTTCAAGCCGGATTTGTCGCGTTTAACCAATGTATCAAATCTGTTTCAGATTCTCTATCTGGGACTGGGAGCATCCGCCCTTTGTTTTGTTACATGGAATTTTGCGGTAAAGGTATTAGGAGCGGTAAAGACCAGCGTTTACATTTACATGGTTCCCGTTATTACAGTTGTCACTTCCTTTCTGATACTGAAAGAGAAGATAACGCCCTTGTCAGGGGCGGGCACATTGCTCGCTTTGTCAGGCCTGATTATCTCTGAATATAAGGGAAAAGGAGAAAAAACACATGGATTTACAGAATGAAAAATGCGTTATGATCATCGATGAAAGTCTGCCCCTCGGCATCATTGCCAATACGGCGGCCATTATGGGAATTACTCTCGGGAAGGAAATGCCGGAGGTGGTAGGAGAGGATGTATTTGACAAATCGGGCAGCAGGCATTTGGGTATTATTGAATTTCCGGTTCCTATCCTAAAGGGAAATGAAGAAACCATCAAGGCGGTCAGGGAAAAGCTCTATGAGCCGGAATTTTCGGATTTGTCAGTTGTGGATTTTTCTGATCTGGCACAGAGCTGTAAAACCTATGAGGAATTCGTAAGCAGGATGAAACTGGCATCGGAAAAGGAGTTGAACTATTTCGGCATTGCAATCTGCGGCGCTAAAAAGAAGGTCAATAAGCTGACGGG
>CAZDRM010000044.1:0-3960 GCA_964507745.1 uncultured Lachnospiraceae bacterium | reverse complement strand
TTAATAAAAGACTCCAGTGAATCTGCTTCATAAAACATGTCATCTTCATCCATGCTGCAGGAATCAACAGCATAATATAATTCCTTTTTAGAATCATAACCAAGCAGCATTCCTCCGCCATCTGTTCCAAAGATGAAAAAGTTCGGAAGATACTTGGATATTTCATAATCATTATTATAATCAATCAGTTCTTCCAGTTTATATAAGCGCATATAAAGATTTTCTCCCACAGCACCTTCTCCGCCATTGTGCTCGCTCATAAAGTTTAAATAATCTTTTGGAAGTTGTACTCCATTAATTTCCTTAATTGCATATTTGGCTGCTTCATTAAATTCAAATTCACTAAACATTTCATTCATTAGGATTGCCCTCCCCACGATTCTATCCTGTCATTATAGCACAATCTGTTTTTAACAAGAATACAATTCAAATATTTTAACTAAATAATGCCTGTGAGAAATTTACATTTTTTTATCAAACCTTGTGGTAAGATGCCGGTATGTGATACAATGTACTATGTATCATATGCCGAATGTGTACATATAAAAAGAGTAACAGCATGTACGCCGTCAGTCAGTTTTTTTGCAGGCGCAGGCTGTTTCAAAAGAAATACTACTTACATAGAAAAGAGGGAGAGTTTATGGGAGCAAGAGGGACTTTCACAGGCGGAATCCACCCTTATGACGGCAAAGACTTAAGCAAGGATAAGCCCATTAAGGACATACTGCCCAAGGGAGACTTGGTTTATCCGCTGTCTCAGCATATCGGTGCGCCGGCGGTTCCGGTGGTAAAAAAAGGAGACCATGTGCTGACCGGACAAAAAATTGCCGATGCTGCCGGCTTTATTTCTGCGCCGATTTATGCAACGGTTTCCGGTACGGTAAAGGCAATCGAGCCAAGGCGTGTTACCGTGGGGGATAATGTCAATGCCATTGTCATTGAAAACGATGGTAAATACGAGGAAGTGGATTACGGGGAATGTAAGCCTTTAGAAGAGCTGACAAAGGAAGAAATTGTCAAAAAGGTTCAGGAGGCAGGCGTTGTCGGTATGGGTGGCGCTGGATTTCCTACCCATGTAAAGCTGTCGCCCAAGGAGCCGGATAAGATAGAGTATGTAATCGCTAACTGTGCGGAATGTGAACCCTATCTGACTTCTGATTACCGCAGAATGATAGAAGAACCTCAAAAGGTAATCGATGGCCTGAAATGCGTTCTTGCGCTTTTTGATAATGCCAAGGGAATTATGGCAGTGGAGGATAACAAGCCGGACTGCGTTCAGATATTAAAGGAACTGACCAAGGATGAGCCGAGGATAACCGTTAAGGCCTTAAAGACCAAATATCCCCAGGGAGCGGAGCGTCAGTTGATTTATGCTGCTACAGGAAGGGCAATCAATTCCGATATGCTTCCTGCAGACGCGGGGTGTATCGTGGACAATGTGGATACCCTGGTTGCCATCAACAGCGCTGTCAGGGAAAACAAGCCCTTGATGTACCGCATCGTTACGGTTACGGGGGATGCCATTGCGGACCCGAGGAATTTCAGGGTGCGTATCGGCACCAATTACCATGAGCTCATAGATGAGGCAGGCGGATTTAAGGAAAATCCTGAAAAAATCGTAAACGGCGGGCCTATGATGGGATTTGCCATTTTCGATCTGGATGTGCCTACCACAAAGACGGCTTCGGCGCTTCTCTGTCTGACCCATGATCAGGTTTCCGAAAAGGACGAAGGCCCCTGCATCAACTGCGGACGCTGTGTGGATGCCTGTCCGGGAAGGGTTATTCCCAGCAGACTTGCGGATTTTGCCGCCAGAGGGGATAAAGAGAGCTTCCAGAAGTGGAACGGTATGGAATGCTGTGAATGCGGCTGCTGCAGCTTTGTATGTCCTGCCAAGAGACAGCTGACCCAGCAGATAAAATCCATGAGAAAAATGGTCCTTGCAGACCGGAGAAAGAAGTAGGAGGAAAAGGAAATGAGTGAGTTAATGAAGGTTTCATCCAATCCGCATATCCGCTCAAAAGCCGGCACAAGCAATATCATGCTTTGTGTTGTTCTGGCTTTAATGCCTGCTGCTGCTTTTGGAGTCTATAATTTCGGAATCAATGCATTGCTTTTAATCCTGATTACGGTGGCAAGCTGTGTATTTTCCGAATTTGTATTTGATATGATATGCAAAAAGAAAAATTCCATCGGAGATTTTTCGGCGGTGGTAACAGGTGTGCTTTTAGCCCTGAACCTGCCTCCCAATGCACCCTGGTGGATCGGACTGGTAGGCGGCGCTTTTGCTATCGTTGTTGTGAAGATGTTGTTCGGAGGTCTGGGACAGAACTTTATGAACCCGGCTTTGGGAGCCAGATGTTTTCTGTTGATTTCCTTTACCTCCATTATGACTAATTTTGACTGTGACGCCTATACAGGTGCAACGCCCCTTGCAGTATTAAAAAGCGGAGGAAACGTAAATGTATTTGATATGGTAGTGGGAAGAACTGCGGGAACCATCGGCGAGACTTCCATGATAGCCATTGTAATCGGAGCATGTTTCCTGATTTTACTGGGAATCATCGATTTGAGGATTCCGGGCAGCTACATTGTAAGCTTTGTCATTTTTGTCTGCCTTTTCGGCGGACATGGCCTTGACTTTAACTATGTGGCAGCGCATCTGGCAGGAGGCGGTCTGATGCTGGGCGCATTCTTTATGGCAACGGATTATGTCACAAGGCCCATTACCATTAAAGGGCAGTATTTATACGGCATTCTCTTGGGAGTTTTAACGGGGATTTTCAGAATTTTCGGCGCAGGTGCGGAAGGCGTGTCCTATGCCATTATTTTAGGAAACATTCTGGTTCCCCTGATTGAGAAGATTACACTTCCCAAAGGCTTTGGAAGAGGAGGGGAAAAGATATGAAAAGTATGTTAAAAGAAGCAGCGATTCTATTTGTTATTACCCTGATTTCCGGCTGCCTGCTGGGGCTGGTTTATGATGTGACCAAGGAGCCTATAGAAAAGGCACAGGCTGCGGCAAAGGAAGAAGCCAGCAAGGAAGTATTTGATGATGCCGCCTCCTTTGTATTAAGGGAAGATATTGATTCCGAGACTGCAACCGCAGTGGTAACGGAAGCGGGCTTTAAGGTATCCATTGATGAGGTTTCTGAGGCTTTTGATGCAAACGGGACTCTTTTGGGATATGTGATTACCGTAACCGACCATGAAGGCTATGGCGGGGATATCCAGTTTTCCATGGGTATCAGAAATGACGGAACTTTAAACGGCATTTCTATTTTGCAGATTTCAGAAACTGCAGGTCTCGGTATGAAAGCTGACCCGGTATTAAAGGAGCAGTTTGCTGGAAAGAATGCAGAGCAGTTTTCCTATACCAAAACAGGTGCAGCTTCCGAAGACCAGATTGACGCTATTTCCGGAGCGACTATTACTACTAATGCAGTGGTAAACGGTGTGAATGCCGGGCTTACATATTTTCAGACAGAATTGACGGAAGGGGGCAGCGGCAATGAATAAAATAGGCGAAAGATTATATAACGGCATTATCAAAGAAAATCCCACGCTGGTTCTGATGCTTGGCATGTGTCCCACTCTGGCGGTTACAACATCGGCAATTAACGGTCTGGGAATGGGGCTGACCACCACGGTAGTGCTTGCCCTGTCCAACGCGATTATAGCCCTCCTTCGGAAAATCATTCCCGATAAGGTAAGGATTCCTGCGTTTATCGTTATTATCGCTTCCTTTGTTACCATTGTGGAGCTTTTGCTGGAAGGCTTTATTCCTTCCCTTTACAGTGCACTGGGACTTTATATTCCCCTGATCGTGGTAAACTGTATCATTCTGGGAAGAGCGGAAAGCTATGCTTACAAAAACCCCGTAATCCCGTCGTTTTTTGACGGCGTGGGAATGGGTCTTGGCTTTACCTGTTCCTTAACGATCATCGGTCTTGTAAGGGA
>CAZDRM010000043.1:0-15275 GCA_964507745.1 uncultured Lachnospiraceae bacterium | reverse complement strand
AAGAGTAGGAGGTGCGGATATGGGAAAACCAACAGGATTTATAGAATATGAAAGGCAGACCGGTCATGCGGAAACGCCTAAAAGCAGAATCAAACACTTTAACGAATTCCATACGTATCTCCCGGAGGAAAAGCAGAAACAGCAGGGGGCGCGCTGTATGGAGTGCGGCGTTCCCTTCTGTCAGGCGGGCATGATGATTTGCGGTATGGCTTCAGGGTGTCCTTTGCACAATCTGATACCGGAATGGAATGATCTGGTATATACGGGCAACTGGAAGGAAGCTTACAACCGTTTGAAAAAAACAAACAACTTTCCCGAATTTACCTCCAGGGTGTGTCCCGCTCTTTGTGAGGCGGCATGTACCTGCGGATTAAACGGAGACCCGGTGGCAACGAAGGAAAATGAGCATGCCATTATCGAAAAGGCTTATGCGGAAGGCTACGCCAAGGCAAAACCGCCAAAGGTGAGAACCGGTAAAAAGGTTGCCGTAATAGGAAGCGGCCCCTCGGGCCTTGCCTGCGCGGACCAGCTCAATAAAAGAGGACATCTGGTAACGGTATTTGAAAGAAATGACCGTATCGGCGGACTGTTAATGTACGGCATTCCCAATATGAAGCTGGAAAAGCATATCATTGACCGGAAAGTGAAAATTATGGAGGAAGAAGGTGTTATTTTTGTCACAGGCGCCGATATCGGAAAGGATGTGAAAGCCTCCAAAATACTGGCGGACTTTGACAGGGTAGTTCTTTGCTGCGGTTCCTCCAATCCAAGGGATATTAAAGCGCCGGGCAGAGATGCAAAGGGAATATATTTTGCTGTGGATTTTCTTACTGCAAATACAAAATCCCTGCTGAATTCGGAATTTAAGGATAAGCAGTACATCGATACAAAAGGGAAAAATGTGGTTATTATCGGCGGCGGCGATACGGGAAACGATTGTGTGGGTACATCTTTAAGACACGGTGCAAAGTCTGTGACCCAGCTTGAAATGATGCCCAAGGCGCCTGATGAGAGGGCGGAGGATAATCCCTGGCCCGAATGGCCCAAAATCTGCAAAACAGATTACGGACAGGAAGAGGCAATTGCTCTTTTCGGTCATGATCCCCGCATTTATGAAACTACGGTAAAAGAGTTTATCAAGGATAAAAACGGCAATTTGAAAGGCGTAAAGATTGTAGGCTTAAACTGGGAGAAGGATGCGGAAACCGGCCGTATGAAAATGAGCGAGGCGGAAGGCAGCGAGCGGGTGCTTGATGCAGAAATCGTTTTGATAGCGGCGGGCTTTCTGGGAAGCCAGAAATATGTGACGGATGCCTTTAAGGTGGAAGTCAATGAGAGGACCAATGTAAAGACCGAGGCAGGAGCCTATAAGACCAACGTGGACAATGTTTTTGCTGCAGGAGATATGCATAGAGGTCAGTCCCTGGTTGTCTGGGCAATCAGAGAAGGCCGGGAAGCTGCCAGAGCAGTAGATGAAAGCCTCATGGGGTACTCTAATCTGAACGTACAGTAAATGCATTTTTTCAATGCAGCCACCTAAATATTTTGTGCTTCAAAGTATTATTTATCACTTCAAAGCATTAAAGAATTGTATGTTAAAAAGTACTTTACTTTTTAAGAAATAACGGTATAATTGCAATAAATAAAGGCAATGTTAACAGTTATGAAAGAGTGCACCATAGAAGGATTTGTTGAGTAATATGGTGTATGAGGAGTATGAAAAAGAAAGGTGGTCTTTATCATGATGACAGTACGTAAGGTAACAATGGGTCCTGATGAGGCAAGAGAGTTGGTACAGATTGCAACAAAATGTGATTTTGACATTGACATTTCTTATAACAGATATATAGTAGATGCAAAATCCATTTTGGGAGTTCTGGCAATGGATTTTTCACAGGTTTTAACTGTTTCTTATAATGGAATCAGTGAAGAACTGGAAGGATTCCTTTCCAGGTTTGCAATGGCCTGCTAAAACAGTTGATTTTAAGGTAAGTAGTATTCATGACTCCCTCCGAAGATTTCGGAGGGAGTTTTGTGTAGAAAGACCCTTAAAATGAAATAGAAATATTGTTTTGCTCTAATAATTTACGCAGCCGCAGGTTTTCATTATTTAAGATATCTATGGCTTTATTTTTCTTTGCGATGGTTTCAATTTTCTCAGCGATAGCCTCATTTTTCTCAGCGATAGTCTCGTCTTTCTTTGCAATGGCTTCGTTTCTCTTTGCAATATCCTCGTCTTTCTTTGCAATGGCTTCGTTTCTCTTTGCAATATCCTTGTCTTTCTTTGCAATGGCTTCATTTTTCTTTGCAATATCCTTATCTTTCTTTGCGATAACTTCATCTTTCTCTGCAAGAACCTTCTTGCTCTCCGCTACTTCCTGCCTTAATTCAACTAAATACTGTTTGTCTTTGTAGTACTGTTCCCTTGCTTCACATTCCTCTTGTACTGCCAGGTCAGCCAGACGCTTGAAGAGTTCTGATGAGGCTTCGTTTAAATATTCATCTTTTCCTGCTATCATTTTTACCTCCTCCCAGGTGGTAGCTTTAAAAAGCGCCGCCCATTTGTCAATGTGGTATTTTCTGTCTTCTTCCGTTGCCAGGTCTATATGTTTTAAATTTACCACGGATAAGGTAAATTTGTCACTATATTTCGCCTGATTTTTAACATTTAATAATTTGTATGTGCTATAAAATTCCGGCGGGATATCCGGCAGGTCAAAATCCAGAAAACCTATGTGGATCACAGATTTGGTTTGGCTGTAATCCTCTCCCCGTTCTAAATTGTCAAAGCTTCTGGCAAGATAGCCGACAGAACGCTCAGGCCAGAAACCCTTATTTAAAACCTGCATCTCCAGATTTATGATTGTATGACCATTCAATATAAGGCGCATATCCAGATTAAAGGTCTTGTCTCTTGCAGAATTTCCCAATTCGATAGGATTGGTAATCTCAATAGAAGTGATTTCTTCTATTTTGAGATGCATCAAAGAGGCCACCAGTGCCTTCAGAACCTTTCTGTTTTTCTGTAAAAGAGACTTAAACAGAAAATCATTGGTCAAAGTATACTCCAGTTTGCCGGTTGCAAAGTGAAAATCCATGGCATTAGAATCCATAGCTTTTGAGTCCCTTGTTTGGGAATCCGTGTGTGATAAAGAAGTGATTTGTTTCATAGATGTGTCCTTTCTTTTGAAAATATAGAGTTGAATAGTATTGGAATTGGCGAAAAGCGAATGTGGCCGCCGAATCATAGAAAAGTAAAATAGATTTGATATATGAATTACTTTAGTAAGGAGATAATAACATACTATTTCGGGGATAGCAAGATAAATTTTTTTATGCTATATTAGTCCCATACATAAGAAGATGCAGGGGAGGTGGGAAAGTGGAAATCAGGATATCGGTCCGCAGCTTTGTAGAGTTTCTATTGAGAAACGGAGATATTGACAACAGAAGGAGCGGCGGCAGTGAAGACGCCATGGCGGAAGGCGCCAGAATACACCGCATGATTCAGCGGCGCATGGGGATAGAATACCATGCCGAATTTCAGATGGCAGAAACAATTTCCTTTCCCAAATACTCCATTATCATAGAAGGAAGAGCCGATGGAATCATTGATGACGGTAAAAGCGGCAGGGTGGTGGTGGATGAAATCAAATCCACCTACAGGGAATTAAAGAAGATCACAGGGCCCTTTTCGGAGCATCTGGCCCAGGCCAAGTGCTATGCCTATATTTATGCAAAACAGCATGAACTGGATGAAATCGGTGTGCGCATGACCTATTGCAATATTGATACGGAGGAAATTAAATATTTCCACGAAAATTTTAAGTTTTCCACTTTACAAAAGTGGTTTGAAGGTCTTCTGGAGCAGTATCGGAAATGGGCGGATTTTGAATGCGAGTGGAAGGAAAAAAGGCAAAAAAGCATTGGACAGATTGCCTTTCCCTTTACCTACAGGGAAGGGCAGAAGCAGCTTGTAGGCTATGTGTACCAGACCATAAACGAGCATAAAAAGCTGTTTATGGAAGCTCCTACAGGTGTAGGAAAAACCATATCCACAATGTATCCGGCGCTGAAATCCATGGGAGAGGGAAAAGCGGACAAGCTTTTTTATCTTACGGCAAAGACGGTTACGGGAACCGTGGCGAGGGACACCCTTGATTTGCTGCGGGAACAGGGGCTTTCTTTCAAAAGTGTGGTTATAACTGCAAAGGAAAAAATCTGCCCGCTGGATGAATGCAGATGCAATCCGGAGAACTGCCCCTATGCAAAAGGACACTATGACCGGATTAACGATGCGGTTTATGATCTTCTAACCCATGAGGACGCCTTTGAGAGAGATACCATTTTAAAATATGCCTTGAATCATGAGGTATGTCCCTTTGAAATGGGATTGGATATGAGCCTGTTTTCCGACGGCATTATCTGTGATTACAATTATCTTTTTGATCCCCGCGCTCATTTGCGCCGCTTTTTTTCGGAAGGCATCAAAGGTTCTTATTTGTTTTTGATTGACGAGGCCCACAATCTGGTGGAACGGGGCAGAGAAATGTACAGTGCAGCCCTTGTAAAGGAGGATTTTCTGAAATTAAAGGAAATCATCAAGCCTTATTCGCCTTATCTGGCAAGATTATCGGAAAAGTGCAACAAGGAATTGCTGGCATATAAGAAGGAATGTGAAGAATACCTGATTCTTCCCAGCCACGGAGGTTTCATAACCGCATGCAATAAGCTTCACGGTGCAATCAATAATTATCTGGATGATCATGAAGACTGTCCTGTCAAAGAGGAACTGCTGAATTTCTATTTCGGGGTATCCGCATTTCTGGATACCTATGACAGAATGGACGGGGAACATTATGTGACTTATACCGGATATGATGAAAACAGCTGTTTTTTTATTAAAGAGTTTTGTGTTGACCCCTCGGAAGAACTGAAGCAGTGCATGGATAAAGGAGTGGCGTCAATTCTTTTTTCGGCAACCTTTCTGCCCATTCAGTATTACAAAAGTCTTTTGGGAGGAACAAAGGAGGACTATGAAGTTTATGCCAGAAGCACCTTCCCTCCTAATCGGCAGATTCAGCTCATAGGCCATGAAGTAACTACCAAATATACAAGAAGAAGTGAAATAGAATATTTAAATATCGCCCGTTATATTTATAGCCTGGTCAGTGCAAGAGAAGGAAAATATATGGTGTTCTTTCCTTCACATGCTTTTTTGGAAAATGTACACAGGGCATTTGATAATCTATACGGCGAAATGGAAGATATGTGTCTTTTAGTCCAGCGCTCTTATATGAAAGAGGATGAGCGCGAAGCCTTTCTGGAATATTTTCTCAATCGGGAGGAAGTGGATTTTGAAGGCAAGATTCTTATGGATGTGCTGGTGGAAGATGATGAGTATGGGCAAGATGAGCAAAGTATACAGGGTATAAGGAACGAAAAGAATGAGCAAAGTGTAGAATACAAAAGAATCGCAGAGAAAGGGCAGATTGAAGAAAATATAACAGATGTGATTGAATGCGCGGAACTTTCTTTGAATGAAGATAGAGAGCGTCAGCCCAGAACGATTATCGGTTTTTGCGTTATGGGCGGTATTTTCGGGGAAGGCATTGATTTGAGAAAGGACTCCTTAATCGGCGCCATTATTGTAGGGACGGGACTTCCACAGGTCTGCCCCGAGCGGGAAATATTAAAGAGCCATTTTGAGCAGATGGGAGAGGACGGTTTTGATTATGCCTACAAATATCCCGGCATGAATAAAGTGCTTCAGGCGGCGGGAAGAGTTATCCGTACAGCGGAGGATGTGGGGATTGTTGCCCTTTTGGATGAGCGTTTTATGCAAAAGGGGTATCGGAAGATGTTTCCGGCGGAATGGCAGAACATAAAGCCTGTTACCATGGGAAATGCGGGGATTGCGGCGGCGGATTTCTGGGAAGGGTTTTCTGATGAAGTGATGTGAAGAGACGGCAGGGTGGCAAAATCATGGGGATTTCTGCGCTAACAAGGGGGAGGCTGTCCGGTAGGGGGAAAAGTTGTTGTTTTTTATAACTTAACTGCAAATTGAGTGTTTTTCTAACAGCCTGCCTTGAGGAGGATTGGTGGGGGACGGAAGCGCGCCAATGCGGCATCCGTGCCGCAGAGGCGCTAAAATTGCCATCCAGGCAATTTTTTCCTGAAATCGGGCAGTCTGTAAGAAAAACAGTCAATTTGCAGCAGGGGAAGTTATAAAAAACAACAACTTTTCCCCCTACCGGACAGCCTCCCCCTTGTTAGCGCAGAAATCCCCATGATTTTGCCGCCCTGCCTCATTTTTAAATTTGTGTGTAAAGGGAAGCATATAGATAAGCTTAAACAAAAGATAAAGAAATGTAATTTCCTGTAATCTTTTTTATATAAGAAAAAAATGTAAGAAAATTCATCTATCTCAATAATCTACAAGTGAGGGGATGCGGCAGAAAGTAGAAGGTATGGGTAAGGGGGCTATGGGAAGAAGGCTGGGGCGGTAGAAAAAATATTATTGTTTTTTTGTGGCATTGCTGCAAATCGGCAATTTTTCTTACAGCCTGTTCGATAACCCAGGGAAAAATTGCCCGGAAGGCAATTTTAGCCGGCTTTGCGGCATGGATGCCGCCCCAGCCGGCGGTCCCGACAGCCATACTAAACCAAATAACAGGCTGTTAGAAAAATCCGATTTTCAGCTTAAGCCACAAAAAAACAATAATATTTTTTCTACCGCCCCAGCCTTCTTCCCATAGCCCCCTTACCCATACCTTCTACTTTCTGCCACAGCCCCGTCTCTTTACCCTAAAAGCCTCTCAATCTCCTCCTTATAAGGCGCCCTAGTCTTCCCCGGATTCTCCTCATCCGGAACCCACGGTGTCTCCAAAATCTTAGGAACTCCCAAAAAATCCGGATGATGCACAACCCCATAAAGCGCATCAAACCCGATATACCCCTCCCCCAGATTAGCATGCCGGTCCTTTGCCGCCCCTAAAGGATTCTTACTGTCATTAATATGGAATACCGCAATCTGCTCCTTCCCGATTATACGGTCAAATTCCTCCATCACGCCGTCAAAATCCTCCCGGATATCATAACCCGCATCATGAGTATGACAAGTATCAAAGCAAATCCGCAGATTTTCCGGATACTTTACACCCTCATAAACAGCCGCCAGTTCCTCAAAGCTTCTTCCGACTTCAGAACCCTTTCCCGCCATAGTTTCCAAAGCAATTTTACAAGGCATATCCTTAGTCATGACTTCATTCAGCCCTTCAACAATTTTGGCAATCCCCTTATTCGCCCCTTCTCCCACATGGGAGCCGGGATGAAGCACAAGTATATCGCTCTTAAAGTCAATGCTCCTTGTAAGCTCCTTCTCCAGAAATTCCACAGCCAGGCTGAAGGTTTCAGGCTTTAAGGTATTGGCCAGATTGATAATATACGGAGCGTGTATGATAATGCGGTCGATACCGTGTTCCTCCAAATAATTCCAGCCTGCAGCAAGATTGCAGTCCTTCGTGTCTTTTCTCCGGGTATTCTGGGGAGCGCCGGTGTAAACCATCAAAGTATTTGCGCCATAGGATACGGCTTCCTTGGCGGAACCGAGAAACATGTCCTTGCCGCTCATTCCCACATGAGAACCTAAAATGATTTTCTGATTGTTTTCCATAATAATATTTCATACTCCTTTGCATAATTAAGAAATGGTAGTTATCAAATTGTTCCTGTTATGCAACTATATCATATAACATACGCTATGAAAAAGTCCCAGTCCGTCGATTATCCACAAAGGGTAAAACAGAGTTTACATAAGGCTTTTTAAATTGAAAATGTTATGAAATCATAAAAATGTCGAAGTTTTCCGAAAATTGCAAGAAGTGACAGTTAATCCTGCATTTTGTTTGTCGAAAGCTGTTGAAATCAGGCAGGGTTTTACTGTGGATAACTATGTGGAAATTGGGGATTTCTGAAAAAACAAATATGTTATGTATTTTTTGCAAGAAAAATGTCATTTGAAAAATGCAATGAAAATGTCAAAAACAGGAAGCAATGACCGGAAAGGTACAGAAGATTTATGTTAACATTTTGAAAATAAGAAAAATGTTGTAAAAAATCGGATGTTTTCTATGGTTTTATGCGCTTGGGTCTTCTATATATGGTGCTTGTGTGTTATAATAAACACTAGATTTTCCATAGAAAGTCTAAAAATACATTGACAGAAAGCATATATCGTGGTATGTTGAGTGTACTAATTCGGATAGTACACAATGCATAAAACGTATTGTGGAGGAGGAAAAAAAGAAATGTGGGCGTATGAAAGCGTGTTTTATCAGATTTATCCCCTGGGATTTTGCGGGGCACCCTTTGACAACGACGGAGTGAAGGAATCCAGGATCTTAAAGGTCATTGACTGGATTCCCCATATCAAGAAGCTGGGGGCGGATGCCATTTATTTCTCGCCGGTATTTGAATCTGATACCCATGGATATAATACCAGAGATTATCGTAAGATTGACTGCAGGCTGGGCAGCAATGAGGATTTCAAAAAAGTATGTGATGCATTACATAAGGAAGGAATCAAAGTTGTACTGGACGGTGTATTTAATCATGTGGGACGTGGCTTTTGGGCGTTTCAGGATGTTTTGAAAAACCGGGAGGGTTCTCCCTACAGGGATTGGTTCCACCGCATTGATTTCGGCGGAAATTCCAACTACAATGACGGACTGTGGTATGAAGGCTGGGAAGGCAATTATGATCTGGTAAAGCTGAATCTTCGGAATGAAGCTGTAATTTCCCACCTTTTAGAGTGTGTAAAAGGCTGGATTGATGAATTTGATATTGACGGTTTGAGACTGGATGTTGCTTATTGTCTGGACCATGATTTTGTCAGAAGACTGAGAAGCTTCTGTGACGGACAGAAAGCGGAGTTTTTCCTGGTAGGCGAAATGCTTCACGGGGACTATAATCAGATGGTAAATGAAGGAATGCTGCATTCCGCCACCAATTACGAATGCTATAAAGGGCTGTTTTCCAGCTTTAACAGCATGAATATGTTTGAAATCAATCATTCGCTTATGCGTCAGTTCGGGCCGGAGAACTGGACCTTGTACAAAGGAAAACATTTGTTATCTTTTGTGGACAACCATGATGTGTCCAGAATTGCCAGCAATCTGACCAATGAAAAGCATCTGCCTTTAATCTATGCGCTGATGTTTGGCATGCCGGGAATCCCTTGCGTTTATTATGGAAGTGAATGGGGCGCCAAGGCGGATAAAAGAGAAGGCGATCCGGCTCTTAGGGCATGCTTTGAAAAGCCGGAGGAGAATGATTTAACAGAGTTTATCAGCACTCTTGCAAAGGCTAAAAAGAACAGTAAGGCATTGAATTACGGAGATTTTAAATCTATTGTTTTAACCAATAAGCAGTGTATATTTGAAAGAAGATGTGAGGACGAGCGGGTGCTTGTGGCAATCAATGCGGATTCCGAAAGCTATACGGCACATTTTGATGCAGGATGCGGTATGGCAGAGGATTTAATCAGCGGAAAGCCTCATGACTTCGGAGGAGGAAGCGAACTGCCGCCTTATAGCGCTGCATTCTGGAAAATGGAGAGATAGAGGATTCCATAGATCGTATGGGCCGGAGCGGATTAAGCGGAGGTGTAAAATGGAGGCAGGACAGAAGGCTGTCATTCAGGTAAAAGGGCTGTATAAGGTATATAAAGTAGGAGACACCAAGGTGCGTGCTTTAAACGGCGTGGATTTTGATATTCACAGAGGAGAGTTTTGTGCCATTGTGGGTGCGTCGGGTTCGGGAAAATCCACCCTGCTAAATATGCTTGCAGGACTGGAAAAGCCCACAAAGGGAAAGATTGTCATAGCAGGAGAGCATATGGAGACCAAATCGGAAAATGAGCTGGTTGCATTCAGGCGAAAGCACATAGGGTTTATTTTTCAGTCCTTCAACCTCCTTCCTACTATGAATGCAGTGGAAAATGTGGCGCTTCCCCTGACTTTTCAGGGAATGGACAAAAGCAGGAGAGAAAAGCTGGCAGAGGACGCTATCAAGCTGGTAGGCCTTAAAAAGTACAGAAAACATAAACCGACACAGATGTCAGGTGGACAGCAGCAAAGGGTTGGCGTGGCCAGGGCGCTGGTGGTTAACCCGGAAATTATATTTGCCGATGAGCCAACCGGTAATCTGGATTCCAGGACATCCGAGGATGTTATGAATCTCATGAAAAAGGTAGTGCGTGAACAGAACCAGACCCTGATCATGGTTACACATGATAATCATCTGGCCGAATATGCAGACCGTATCTTCCACATAAAAGACGGAAAAATCATTAAGATTGAAGATAAAAGAGAAAGTGCGGAAATCGGAAATGAGGAAAGCGAGGAGAAGGAGTAAAAATGGACGGAAAGAAAGAAATGAAAAGTACATTTAACAAGCTGCTGATTCTGATTGCGGTTGCGGTCATATGCATAGCAGGAACCGGACAGAAGGCATGGGCGGCAAGCGCGGGAGCAGCTCAGGCTGATCCAACAGGAACGACGGGCAGTAGTACCGGACCCAATACAGGAACAGCGGGTGGCAATATTACCAACAGTGGTAACAGTCTGCCGGAGAAAGAACCTAATCCCACCACCACTAATGAATTCATCATGGTGGGAGGCAACTGGGTCACACCTGTAGCCACTTACGGAAGAACCGTAAATGTAGTGCTTCCGGTAGTGAATATGTCCACTACCCATCTGACAAATGTAATCGTAACACCTGTTATTGCGTCCGATACCACCGAATGGCCTTTTGAAATAGAAACAAGCGGTTATACCCAGACCATTCCGGATCTGCCGGGAAGAGGAAACGGGCAGAATGACATGGACAGGCGCAGGGAGCTGACTTGGACCTTTAAAACAAGAAGCGATGTATTAAACGGTTATTATAAAGTACCTTTCAATGTAATTTACTATACCAGCGAGGGATATGAAACCACCACCATTACCACATGGGTAAGAGCGGTAGGCGCGCCGGGCAGCGGCAATCTTTCGGACGGAGGCACCGGGCTTTCCACACCAAGAGTTATTATAACAGGCTTTGATACAGTGCCTGCAAATGTATATGCGGGAGATACCTTTACTTTAACTCTTCATTTAAAAAATACTTCAAAACGTACGGCGGTTTCCAACATGCAGATCGACCTGACTACACCTACCGCCGGAAAGGACCAGGAGTCTACATATGAAGCCTTTCTTCCTACCAGCGGTTCCAATACCCTGTATGTGGAGAATATCAGTGCGGACGGCACGGTGGATATTTCCATCGAAATGACGGCAAAGGCGGATTTAAGCCAGAAGCCTTACGCTATTGCGGTCAATATGGCTTATGAGGATTCAAAATACAGTCCCTTTACGGCTTCGGCAAATGTATCTATTCCGGTACTTCAGGAGCCCAAATTTGACATCGGTTCCATGGAAGTGCTTCCCGAAAGTATTTCTGTAGGAGGCCAGACCAATGTTATGTTCAGTATCTTCAATACCGGAAAGACTACATTATATAATGTACAGGTAAAATTTGAAGGGGACAGCATCAGCGGAGGAGAAACCTTTATCGGCAAGATTGAGCCGGGCGCTACAGGCAATGTGGATACCATGGTAACCGGAGAAATGGAAACCATGGATGAGGGCATAGTTAAGGCAGTCGTCTATTATGAAGATGAATCCGGAGTGACTTACACAAAGGAGGAGGAATTTAATCTCTACGTCAGTCCGGCCTTTGAGGACGATATGATGTTTGAAGATTTTATGATGGGCGAAGAGGAACAAGGCGGCCCTAAATGGATAACGATTGTTATCATTGTTGTGATACTGTTAGTCGTAGTGGGAATTGTCGTTACGGTAATTGTTTTAAAGAAACGGAAAAAGAAAAAAGAACAGTTGGAGCTGGAAGCGGAATTGAACGATGAGGATGATGAGGTGTAGCCCATGAAGGTTCTTGATTTATTGAGGCTTAGCACCAGCAGTCTTTTCAAGCGGAAGATGAGGACGATCCTGACCGTGCTGGGTGTTACCATCGGCGTGGCATCCATTGTGGTCATGGTGTCCCTGGGCCTGGGGTTAAGCCGCAGTCTTACGGAAGAAATGTCTTCCTATGGGAGTCTGACCAGCGTTACGGTAGAGGATTCTTCCAATACCTATTACTGGTATGATGATGATTCCTCTAATAATACGGATGAAGAAAAGCATCTGGATGACGATGCTATAGCAGAGCTTATGGCGCTTCCCAATGTGGAGCAGGTGGTTCCTATGCTGCGGCTGGATGTTATGATAAAAAGCGGCGGCTACGAGGGAAACTATATAAGCTTATACGGTGTGCCGGACGGTTACCTGGAGAGTCAGGGGGCGGAACTTGCTCAGGGAACTTTTCCTGTAGGCGGCAGCGGTCAGATGCAGGTTCTGTATGGCAATCAGGTGTTATGCCAGGTGTACAATCCTAAAACCATGAGCGGATATTGGTATGACGGTACCATGGCGGACGTGGATCTTATGAATGATACCATCTTATATATTCTGGATCAGGATACATACTGGGATTACAAGTATGGAGGTATGGGGGAGAACGGGGAAGTTCCCAAAATGCCCAAAAAGTACATATTTGAGACCAGCGGTATTTTGGCAGGCGGACCGAATGATTATAATTCTTACAGCTACAATATATATTGTAATATAGATGATTTGAAGGCACTTATGAAAAGGGAATTTAAAAACCGCACCATTCCCAACCAGCCTACTACGCCTTCAGGCAAGCCCTATAAAGAAATCTTTTACAATATGCTTTATGTCTATACGGATTCCATGGACCATGTTCAGGAGCTTCAGACCACTATAAGCGGCATGGGCTACAGCGCACGCAGCGATGCGGAATGGATTCAGCAGGAGCAGAAAACAATGGGTTATATCCAGCTTGTATTAGGCGGTATCGGAGCTGTATCCCTTCTGGTTGCAGCTATCGGCATTACCAACACCATGATGATGTCCATTTATGAAAGAACCAAGGAAATTGGTATCATGAAGGTGCTGGGCTGTGATATGAGGAACATTCAGGGAATGTTTCTTGTAGAGGCCGGATGCATCGGTTTTATCGGCGGCGTTGTGGGTCTTATTATAAGTTATATCCTTTCAGCTGTGATTAATATGCTGACCAATTCAATGGGAGGCGAAATGGGACTCAGCGGCAAAATTTCCTATATTCCGCCGTGGCTGGCGCTGCTGTCGCTTGTATTTGCCATTCTGGTAGGTATGGTGGCAGGCTTCTTCCCTTCCTTAAGGGCGATGAAATTAAGTCCTTTGGCGGCAATCAGAAACGAATAATAAACATACAGAATGTGCAAGAAACTTACATGAAATTTGTATAAATTATAACGTAAGTTTCTTGCATTTTTTGTGGAACATTTCAGACGGCTATGGTATAATGTTTCATAGAAGCGCGCAGCACATACTGTCATTACGGACAGAAATGAGATTGGGGCATTCAAAAAATTTAGGGTTATAGGGGCGAGAAGAATATGCAGGATGTAGGAATGGATGCAGCAAGAAAAGCTGCAGAAGAAGCGGCAAGAAAGGCAGCGGCAGCGGCAGCCATGAAGGCGGCGGCGGAAGCCGGAGGAGATGAGGAGGCGCAAAGGCAGGCAAGGCTTGCAAGGGAATCTTTAGCAAAGTCAAAGCAGGCAGAAGTGGCTGAGGAGAAGGCGGAAGAGACAGCGTCCAAGGCGGGAGAAGTGAGCACTGCAGAGGAGGCAAAGCGCCAGTCGGCAGGATTTGCCGCAAAGAAGAGAGCGGTTGAGGTGTCTGCAAGGATCGCGGAAGAAGTATCAAAGCAGGCGGCTCATGAAGCGGTTGATAAAGGTTCATCCGAAAAGGATGCGGCGCGTAAGGTCATGGAAGAAGAGACCGTACGTAAAGCCATTACCGAGATGACCAAAAAGGCGGCGGAAGAAGTAGCAAAGCGTGTTGCCGATGAAAATAATGCAAAGATTATGGAAACGGCAAAGAAATGCGACGAGGCAGTCCGCAAGGCCAAGGAAGAAGCCAGGGTTAAGGCGGAAGCGGAGGCCAAGGCCAATGTGGAAGAAATTGTCAAAAACGCACAGGCGGAGGCGGAGACTGCGGCAAGAGACGCAGTTTCAAAAGCGGAAGCGGAAGCCCAGAAGAGAAAGGAAGAACTTATCAAAAAGGCGGAAGAGGAAGCTAAAGCAACCGTAGAGGCCGCTAAGAAAAAGGCGGAAGAGGAAGTCGAGGCAAAGACAGATGCTGCCAGGGCAAAAGCGGAAGCAGAAGCTAAAGCGGCAGTTGCCGATAAGGAAAAGGCGGCAGAAGAGGTTGCCAGAGTAAAAGCATCTGAGGAGACGAGAAAGCTTGAATCAGAGTCGGCACAGGAAGTAGAAGTGATTGTGCGCAAAGAGGTTGTTTCCGTAGCGGCGGAAGCAGCAGCGGAAGCAGTTAAGCAGATAGAGGCGGATAAGGCCAGAAAACAGGAAGAAGAAAGAGAAAGACAGGCGGCAGAGGCTGAGAGACTGAGAAAAGAGGCTGAAGAGAAGGCAAGGCTGGAGGCGGAAGCGGAAGCGAGACGGATAGAGGAAGAGCGTCTTAAGAAAGAAGAGGCAGCCAAAGCAAAAGCGGAAGCAGCAGAAAAGGCCAGAAAAGCGGCGGAAGCGCTGGCTTACAGAAAGATTCAGGAAGAAGAGCAGAAGAAAGCGGCGGCAACAGGACAGACTGCTGCACCTTTACCGAATTTGAAGCCTTCTTCGGAAGCGGCTGCGGCAGTTGCAGCGGCACAGGCAACGGCGGCAGGACGCACATCCACAGCTGCAGGACGTACCTCCACAGAAGCAGGACGTACATCCGAGACGACGTCAACTGTATCCATAACAGCTGCGGTTCAGCCCGGGGCAAAACTTTCTTTTGCGGAATTTGAAAAAGCTGCAAAGAAGTTAAAGATGCTGTTAGACAACGGAATCATTTCCCAGGAGGAATTTGATGCTGAAAAGCAAAAACTGGTAAACAATATGGAAATATAAGACCGGATAACCACGGGTGTATGCATTGGCGTATTCCCGTGGTTATATTTATAGTAAGAAAAAATCCCATTCACATTTTGTGAACGGGATTTTTTTCTTATTATAGATTAAAATGGGGTTTTATGATAAATGAAAATGAAAAATCGCGGTGACAGGATTTGAACCTGCGACCTCTTCGTCCCTAACGAAGCGC
>CAZDRM010000042.1:0-15362 GCA_964507745.1 uncultured Lachnospiraceae bacterium | reverse complement strand
CATTGCGACGACAAGTCCCTTACCAGCAAAACCTTTATCCGTATTTTGTCCAGGGCTCTTGTTATGGGCGGTCTTGCCATGGAGATTGCAGGCAGTTCCAGACCCAGCAGCGGCGCAGAGCATTTGTTCTGCCACGCCATAGAAGAATATTATCCCCAGTTAAAGATTTCCCACGGAATGGCAGTTGCTCTGGGGAGCGTTGGGGCATGTATTTTTCAGGGCAGAGATGAAACCCAGCTTATCGAGGTATGCAAAGCATACGGTCTGGATTTAAACCCCGCCTCCTATGGCATTACCAAGGACATCTTTGCTGACGCATGGATGAGGGCGCCGGAGACCAGAAAGGACAGATTCAGTATTCTCAGTACGACCCAGTTGAACAGAGAATGGCTGGACATGATTTATGACAGGATGGCAGGAGTGCGGTAAAGTAAAGAAAGGACAGTATCAGATGCAAGTAATAGATTATTTCAGTTGTGACAGGCCGGAGTATTGGTTGTGCCAAATAGAGAAAAGCGATTGGGGAGCAGGGAAGTATCTGTATAAACTATTAAGAGAAAACAAGTTTGAAGATGTTTTGGGTGAAAATTCAAAGGTACTGATGCTTACAAATGAAAACGAACTCATTTCATACTGCACCTATGCAGAAAAGGATGATATACAGCCCACCGAATTAACTCCGTGGATGGGATTTGTATATACATTTCCTGAATATAGAGGGCATCATTATGTGGGATATCTGTTTCAGGAAGTAGAGAAGCGCGCCAAAGCTGATAAAGTGGAGGAAATCTTTATATCAACAGGTCATATCGGATTATATGAAAAGTATGGATGTGAGTTTTATCAGATGATGAATGATATAAATGGCGAACCTTCCAGAGTCTATAGGAAGCATGTAAATTAAGACAACCGGGCAGTTTCCTGTTTACAGAACAAAAGGAGAGCCCAATGGAGGAAACCAATGGAAATCTACTTAGCAAACGTTCCCACCCTGATAAAAACAACAGGACAGACCAAACTGTACAATTCTCTGCCGGATTTCAGAAAGCAAGCCGCAGACCGCTGCAAAAACCCAAAAGACAAGGAAAGAAGCCTGGCCGCAGGCGCTCTGCTTTTATTCTGCATGAAAAAAAAGGGCGTTTCTTTAGAGGAAACGCCCTATTATAACGAAAATGGAAAGATGTATTTCCCCCATGAGAACAGGTTTTATGTAAGCCTATCCCATGGCGGCGACTATGCTGCCTGCGCATTGGATAGCAAAGAGGTTGGGATTGATGTCGAGGGGGTCAGGCAGTATCAGGAAAACGTGTTGCGGCGCATCAGCTCAGAAGAAGAAATGCAGTCATTTTCTGCTTTGAAGAAAGAGGAGGAAAAGAATTCTGCATTTACAAGGCTCTGGACAAGAAAAGAAAGTGCAGCAAAGCTTTCGGGGGAAGGCATTGCGGGACTCCTGTCTGCCCAGGCGGGAGGCTGCATTTATACAAGAACCTATACGCCGTTTCCGGATTGTTTTTTGTCGGTATCTTCCCATGAGAATGATTTCCCGGATGAAGTTATCTTATTGTCTCCAGAATCCCTTGTGCGATAGCATTGGCAATATCATCAAAGCGGGCATCAAAAAACACATTATCGGCATCCGTATTGACATAGCCGATTTCCAAAAGAACGGCAGGTATGGAAGTGCGCCTTAAAACAACAAGATTTTTGCGCTCATTGATCCCGAGATTGTTCAAGCCGATTTGGCTCAGTTGCTCGTTGATGTTAACCGCCATTTCATATGCATTGCCGTATCTGTTATAAACAAGGCTTTCTACGCCGGAATAGGAGTTGGGAACAGGTGTGGAATTTCTGTGTATCGACACCAAATAGTCCGCATTTGCCGCATTTGCTTCGTCAGCTTTCCGGGCGGGACTTTCATAAACGTCATTTGTCCGCGTGTAAATAACATTTACGCCGTTTCTTTCCAGAATATCCCCTACGGCAAGAGTTAATGCCAGATTATCGTCCTTTTCCACGCGGCTGCCGTAGACTGCGCCGCTGTCGGAACCGCCGTGACCGGCATCCAGTACAATTGTCGCCATGTTCTTACCTGTTTTTTCTTTTAGTTTATGTAAAGACACG
This sequence comes from uncultured Lachnospiraceae bacterium, assembly GCA_964507745.1. Taxonomy (GTDB): domain Bacteria; phylum Bacillota; class Clostridia; order Lachnospirales; family Lachnospiraceae; genus UBA2882. Next base: position 13,241 of record CAZDRM010000042.1, on the reverse strand, counting down.
AAATGTGTGACAGATGGCTCGGATGGGTATGACAGAAAAAGAGCGGTAGGGCGGTGGCTTCTGTTTGACAGATTAAAGCATATTGATTATAATATGCTTAACAAGGAGTCGGTACGATAGAACACACCTATCCGTTTCCGACGCAATAATTTGCTAAGAAATGGCGCCTTACTTTTATCAGAGCAGGGGCGCTATTTCTTATTTTTCATGTTCAGAATGGAGACTATTAACAGCGCAGCTGTCAGGATAATCATAAATTCCTCATATGTATTCATAAGCCCCACCCCCTTCCGCAAGTTCGGAATTGGATGGTATGAACGCCCTACCGGCTCCTTGGTAAGCATATCAGTTTTTCAAGGTAGAAAAATTTTACTACTTAATTTTAATAATATGCCCAGTTTATTTCTACGTCCGGATTTTGTTGTTGGTATGCAATATTTGATTATATTAAAAAGTCGACAGATAAAGCAATAACAAGAATTCTCTCGCTACCACTTGATTCATTAAATCTGTGCACTTGCATTGGAAAATGGGATACACTTAAAGTAATGATATAGTAAGGAAAAAAGAAGAAGTGTGAAATGAATGAATTTAAAATCAGTCTTCCAGCAGCAAGGGTTAACGCTAAAATGAGGCAGGATGATGTGGCAAATAGGCTGAATCAACAGGCACTTGAAGAGATAGGCTAACTTAAAAAGGAAACGCCCACATAGATACACCGGCTGCCAAGTGCTCTACGGAAAAATCAAATGTGTGAACCTAGACACTGGCAGTACAGACAAGCCGCACTCCTCCCGGAACCGATGCTCTTTAGATTATTTTATCAAATAAAAGGCAAAAAGAAAATCCCCCTAGCAGTATGTTGAAGAAACCCTTGACTTTCAAAATTTTAAAGTGTTAAAATATATATGTAACAGACAAAAGCGTAAGCCCGGTAGTCAGGGGTTTGCGCTTTTCATTACCGAAAAATGTTTTGAAGGAGGCGAGTAAAGCGGAAGCTTCTACCGGCCGGAAAGAAGGATTGAAATGTTTCAAGTAGGAGAATTTATTATTTATGAGAACAGGGGAATCTGTAAGGTAGAGGGGATAGCGGAGCTGAGCCTTCCGGGCGCTGTTAAGGGGCAGCAGTATTATGAATTGAAGCCGGTTTTTGAGGAAGCAGGCAAGATTTATTCAGCTGTGGACAGCGACAAGGTTAACATGCGCCAGGTATTGACAAAAGAGGAAGCCAACGAATTGATCGAGGACATTCCCAATATTCCGGAGATGCGCATAGGGGATGAAAAGACCCGGGAAATGAAATATAAAGAGGCTGTTCATTCCTGCGACTGCAGGCAATGGGTCAGCATAATCAAGACCTTATATACAAGACGTCAGAATCGGCTGGCACAGGGTAAAAAAACAACCAATACGGATGAACGTTATTTTAAGAAAGCGGAAAGCAATCTCCATGGCGAACTGGCAATTGCCCTTGGTCTGGACAAAAGCACAATGGAGGAATTCATTCATAACAGATTGAAAACACTGCGCGAAGGGCAGGCCTAGAAGCTGAACTAATGGAGAGCCGCCTGCAAAGAGATGAAAAGTAAGAAAAACAGGAAGCGGAAAAGGTAAAAAATGAAAGACGGTCAAGAGGAAACGTAGATGGCAGCTACAGAAGAATTATTTGAATTTTATAAAAAGGTCAGAATAGGGTGCTGTGACTGCAAGGGCTGTTTTGACTGTTGTCAGGGGATGGGGAATTCCATAATTCTCGATCCCTTTGATTTTTATAAATTAGAAAAAGGGCTTTGTGCCGCACCGGCACAGCTTTTGGAAAGCTATGCGTCCCTTAACGTAAATGACGGGTTGATTCTTCCTAACCTGCGGATGTCCGGAGAAAAAGAACGGTGCGTATTCTTAAATGAGGCAGGGCGCTGCAGCATTCACGGATTCCGCCCGGGATTGTGCAGGCTTTTTCCTTTGGGGAGAAATTATGAAAACGGCAGACTTTCCTATTTTATATTGGAAGGGGCATGCAGCGGGCCGGGAGAACGGACCAAGGTCAGAATAGAGGACTGGATAGGAGAAAGCGCCATAGAGCAATATGAGGGCTTCCTCACAGATTGGCATTATTATTTAAAGGGCATAAAAGAAAAAGCCGCAGCTCTTCCCGATGGAGCATGGGAGAGTGCGGTTAAAACTGCATCTGTGAATATTCTGGAAAAATTCTATTTAGCGCCTTATGACTGCGAAAAGAATTTTTATGACCAGTTTTATGAAAGGCTCGAGTCGGTAACCTTAGAGCCCACAGCATCTTTTAAGGAAGAATCGGAACCCGGCTGACTTTCGGAACCGTCTTCGGAAGCTTCAAGGATTTCGGAAGAAGCTTCCCGGGCGCTCTCTGAGGATGATTTGGAATCCTCCGCAGTCTCATCAGAATTTTTCTCCGGAAGAACTACCGTAACCCGCATGATGCGGTTTTTATTCATAAGGGTTGCAGTAATGACGGTACCGTCTTCTAAAGTGACGCTTTCGCCTTTCTTGGGAATGCGATCCAGATTTTCTATCATAATACCGCCGATGGAGTCATAATCATCGGACTCAAAGGTGGTAAACAGCGCATCGTTGATATCGTTTAATTTCATGGAGCCTGCAATATCGTAGGTCCTTGTGTCGATTTCTTTTAACAGTTCTTCCTCTTCCTCATCATATTCATCGCGGATTTCGCCTACGATTTCTTCCAACAGGTCTTCTAAGGTAATCAATCCCACGGCAGCGCCGTATTCATCCAGAACAACGGCTATATTGTTGGCGCTTTCACGCATTTCAATGAGCAGGTCGTCGGTTTTCTTCGTTTCATATGTATAGTAAATATCCCGCATGATATCACGGATTTTAAAGTCGCTCTTTTTGGTAACCAAAAAGAAGTCCTTTAAGTTCACGCTGCCGATGATATGGTCTTTATCCTCTTCGTATACCGGAATACGGGAATACAGCGTATTTTTAAACAGGTTCTGAAGCTTGGAATAGGAAGTATCCACATCTACCATAGTCATTTCAATACGGGGAATCATAATATCCCTTGCTAAGGAATCCCCTAGATCAAACACATTTAAGATCATTTCCCGCTCTTCGGATTCAATGGCGCCGTCCTCATGGCTTACCTCCACATAGGTTTTTAATTCGTTTTCCGTCATGGGATTATAAACGCCCTTTGCGTTAATATGCATCAGCTTTAAAACAGCGCCGGACAGCTTATCCACAATAAAAATAACAGGTGTTAGCAAAAACATCAGCAGCTTAATAACGGCACTGTAGGTCAGAGCCAGTTTTTCCGAGTTGATGCTTGCAGCAGTTTTGGGAACGATTTCTCCAAAAAGCAGTAAAAGAATAGTTAAAAGACCGGTTACCAGACCTACAAACACGCTTCCCCAAACCTTTATGGTCAGTGTGGTTGCAAGGGAGGTAATGGAAATATTCACAACATTGTTTCCGATGAGAATGGTACTGAGCATTTTGCCGGGAGACTCCAAAATATCCAGAACACGTTTGGCGCTTTTACTGCCTTCGTCGGCAAGGGTTTTCATTTTGACCTTGTTGACACAGGTCAGCGCTGTTTCCGCAGACGAAAAAAATGCGGAGGACAGCAGTAAAATTGCCAGAATCACTAATTGTATGGCTTCAGGGGTATCCAAAATTAAAATCAGCTCCTATCATATTTTCTCATTTACATCATATGTTATAAGGAAAGATACTAAAAATGTTTTTAATTGTCAAGTAAAAGAGAAGTAAATGGGGGAAAAGGAATGCGTCAACAGTTATTAGACAAGGAAAGCGTCAACGGAAAAGTGCTTATTTTGACAGGATTATTGGTTTTTGCCTATGTGATTACGGGAGCCCTGCTTTTGGGTCTGGCATTTCTTCTGTATAAGTTCAGGCTTGATGAGAAAATCATCAACATAGCCGTTATTGTGATTTATGTGTTAGTAAACTTCCTGACAGGATTTATCGCGGGGAAAAAGCTGAAGGTGCGCAAGTTCCTGTGGGGGTTCCTGCTGGGAGCCGGATACTTTATCATTCTTGCAGCAGTCTCTATGATTGTAGGAAAGCAGGAGGTGGTAATAGGAAGCCATCTTCTGACCACATTTTTTCTCTGTGCCGGCGGTGGAATGCTGGGCGGCATGGTAAGCTAAACATACTAAGCCGTCAAGAGCGGTTAAGTTGCATGAAAAAAACTCTTTCAATGGATAAAGAACTATGTTATAATGTGCGTTAGGGCAGAGTCAAGCGGACAAAGAAACCCTTGTCAAGCTTGCTTGTGCAAGGGTTTCTTTGTCCATTTGACGAGCGAAGCGACTTCGAAAAACCGCAGGTTTTTCGAAGCTCTGCCCGTGACCTGCCGACACCCCGGGTATCGATCTGAGACAACCTTACTCCGACCCTACTCCTAACATCGGCAGCATATAAAGTGAATAAAGGAGGCCTATGTGATGAAACATATCAAAACATTAAGCACGAGAGATTTAAAAAAATCCATGAAAAAAGGCGGATGCGGCGAGTGCCAGACTTCCTGCCAGTCAGCATGCAAGACATCCTGTACAGTAGGAAACCAGAGCTGCGAGCAGGTAAAATAATGTGATGTTTCTTAAGCAGCGAGTGAGATCGCTGCTTATTATACGTATGAAGGGAGACAATCCGGTGGTACATGTTTACAAAAACAACGGCTACAACATTGCGCTGGATGTAAACAGCGGATGCGTCCATGTAATAGACGACGTTGTATATGATTTGATACCGGTTCTGGAAGACGCCATCAAAGAAACAAAATCCAAAGAAGAACTGATTAAGACAGCGGGACAAGCTCTGAAAGAAAAGACCTACACTGGGGAGGAAATTGCCGAAGCTGTAGAAGAAATCCTGACACTGACTGAAGAAGAAATGCTCTATACGAAAGACATATATGAGCCCTATATCGAAGAGTTCAAAAACCGGGAAACAGTAGTCAAGGCCTTATGCCTTCATATCGCCCACGATTGCAACCTCGCTTGCAGATACTGCTTTGCGGAAGAAGGAGAATATCACGGCAGAAGAGCGCTCATGAGTTATGAGGTAGGGAAAAAAGCGCTGGATTTCCTCGTTAAAAATTCCGGCAGCAGAGTGAATCTGGAAGTGGACTTTTTCGGCGGCGAGCCCCTGATGAACTGGCAGGTGGTCAAGGATTTAGTGGCATATGGCAGATCCCTGGAAGAGCCTTTTCACAAAAAGTTCCGGTTTACCCTGACCACAAACGGGGTATTATTAAATGATGAGATACTGGAATTTGCCAATAAAGAAATGGCAAATATAGTTTTAAGCATTGACGGAAGAAAAGAAATTCATGATTTTATGCGTCCCCACAGAGGCGGACAGGGCAGCTATGACGAGGTTGTCCCCAAATATGTGAAGGTTGCCGAAAGCCGGAATCAGATGAATTATTATGTAAGAGGCACCTTTACCCATCATAACACTGATTTTTCAAAAGATGTGCTTCATCTTGCGGATCTGGGCTTTCAGCAGATTTCTGTGGAGCCTGTTGTGGCTGATGAATCAGAAGACTACGCAATACAGGAAGCGGACATACCTTTTATCAAGGAACAGTATGATGAACTGGCAAAAGAAATAATCAAAAGAAAGACGGAAGGAAAAGGATTTAACTTCTTTCATTTTATGATAGATCTGGACGGCGGTCCCTGTGTGGCAAAAAGGCTTTCGGGCTGCGGTTCGGGCTGTGAATACCTGGCGGTAACGCCCTGGGGGGATTTTTATCCCTGCCACCAGTTTGTGGGAATGGAACAGTTTTTAATGGGAAATGTGGACGAAGGCATTACCAATACCGGAATCCGCGATGAATTTAAGAACTGCAACGTATATGCAAAAGAGAAATGTAAAGACTGTTTTGCAAAATTCTATTGCAGCGGAGGCTGCGCGGCAAATTCTTACAACTTCCATGGGAATATCAACGATGCCTATGACATCGGGTGTGAATTGCAAAGGAAGCGTATTGAATGTGCGATTATGATAAAGGCAGCTCTTGCCGACGGAGAGGAGAACTAATATGAAAAAGAAAAATGCGGCGATTTCACTGGTGCTTTTCCTAATAGCTTTAGTTGGTTTAGGTTATGTGGCATTCATGGGAATCGGACCGACAAAGACAGGTTCAGCAGGTAATATCAAGCAGGGTCTTGACCTTGCGGGAGGCGTCAGCATTACCTATAAGGTAGTGGGAGAGGAAGAGCCTTCCGTGGCTGATATGAATGATACTATTTACAAGCTTCAGAAGCGTGTGGAGGGATATTCCACAGAAGCCCAGGTGTATCAGGAAGGAACGGACAGAATCAATATCGAAATTCCCGGAGTATCCGATGCCAATGAGATTTTGCAGGAACTGGGACAGCCGGGAACGCTTTACTTTATTGCCGCTACGGATGATGCAGGCAACTACAATTATTCCATTGTGGGAATTGATGAAAACGGCAAATATGTTTATGCATTAAATAAAACCATTGATGAATTGCTGGCAGACGGCTCCATTGTAGTGGATGGAACCATGGTTGCAGCTGCTAATGCGGCGCAGGTTACGGATAATACAGCTTTAAAACAGAGCCAGTATGTGGTGGAACTGAATTTTAAGGATGAAGGAACCCAGGCTTTTGCAGAGGCCACACAGAAAGCTTATGAAAGAGGAGAAACCATTGCCATTTATTATGACGGAGAACTGGTATCGGTTCCTACGGTTTCTACGGTTATTACCGGCGGACAGGCACAGATTTCAGGTATGCGTGATATTGAGGAAGCAAGAAATCTGGCTTCCACCATCAGAATCGGCGGTCTGAAGCTGGAACTGGAGGAGATGCGTTCCAACGTAGTAGGCGCTCAGTTAGGTTCTGAAGCAATCAGTACAAGCTTAAAAGCGGCAGTTATCGGTTTTGCCCTTGTATGTATTTTTATGATTGCGGTTTATTTCCTGCCCGGTCTGGCATCGGCTTTGGCCCTTGTTATGTATGTCATACTGACGCTGTTGGTATTGAACGGCTTTAATATTACCCTTACCCTTCCGGGAATCGCAGGTATCATCCTTTCCATCGGTATGGCGGTGGACGCCAACGTTATCATCTTTGCCAGAATCAGGGAAGAGCTTGCAACAGGGAAAACGGTCAGCTCGTCAATTAAGATTGGTTTCAATAAAGCTACCTCTGCAATTGTGGACGGTAATGTGACCACCCTGATCGCAGCAATTGTGTTGGTTATAAAAGGCTCCGGTACGGTAAAGGGCTTTGCCCAGACCTTAATGATCGGTATTCTTCTTTCCATGTTTACGGCAATGGTAGTTACCAGAATTTTACTGGTGGCCCTTCACGGACTGGGATTAAGTTCCGAAAAAATATACGGTATTGCAAAAGAGAGAAAGCCTATTAACTTTTTATCCAGAAAAGCCGTATTTTTTGCAATTTCTCTTCTGCTGATCATCGGTGGATTTGTAGTGATGGGTATCAACAAATCTTCTACGGGAGATGCGCTTAATTATTCTATGGAATTTAAAGGCGGTACCGCCACAACGGTTACCTTCAACGAGGATATGAGTATTGAAGAACTGGATGCGCAGGTTGTTCCGCTGTTAGAGAATATTACGGGAGACGGTTACGTACAGACCCAGAAGGTTTCCGGCACCACAGAGGTTATCATTAAGACGAGAACCCTTACGGTAGAAGAAAGAGAAGAAATGGGCGATGTATTGTCCAAAAACTTCGGAGTTGGGGAAGGCAGTATCCAGGCTGAAACCATCAGCGCCACCATCAGCGGGGAAATGAGGGCGGATGCGGTAATTGCCGTCATCATTGCCACCATCTGCATGCTGATTTATATCTGGATTCGGTTTAAAGATATCCGCTTTGCCACAAGTGCGGTGGCTGCCCTGGTACATGACGTACTGGTTGTGCTTGCCTTTTATGCGGTGTCCAAAACAAGTATCGGAAATACTTTTATTGCATGTATGCTTACCATTGTAGGTTATTCCATCAATGCAACCATCGTTATCTTTGACCGTATCCGTGAAAATTTAAAAGAAATGCCGAAAAAGACAGAGCTTTCGGAGGTCGTAAATGCAAGTATTACCCAGACCTTATCCAGAAGTATCAATACCTCCTTTACCACATTTATTATGGTTGCGGTATTATATGTACTGGGTGTAACAAGCATTCGTGAATTTGCACTGCCCTTAATCGTAGGTATTGTGTGCGGCGCTTATTCTTCCGTATGCATTACGGGTGCTCTGTGGTATGTAATGAAAACAAAGCTAAAAGGAAAAAAAGCAAACTGATTTTTTGAAAAGAAAACCTTTCGGGGGAATGAAAATGAACATGCTAATTCAATTTGTACTGTTAGTCGTCGGTTTTGTCATGTTAGTTAAAGGCGCGGACTGGTTTGTGGAGGGTGTTGCGGGAATTGCTGAAAAGTTCGGCATTCCGCAGCTTGTCATCGGGCTTACCATTGTAGCTATGGGAACCAGCGCACCGGAAGCGGCGGTCAGCATTACATCGGCAATGAAAGGCAATGCCGGAATTACCATTGGAAATGTAGTGGGAAGTAATATTCTGAATATTTTGATTATTCTGGGCTTAACAGCGGTTATTACCAGCGTGGCAGTCCAGCAGTCAACAATCAGGTATGAGATTCCCTTTATGCTCATTATAACGCTGGTATTATTGGGCCTTGGTTTTAGCGGAAATGAGATAACCTTTGTGGAAGGAATTATATTGTGGGCGTTATTTATTGTCTACATGATATATTTGTTCCTTATGGCGAAAAACCAGAAGGAAGAGGGCGGCGATTCCAAGAAACGGCCAATCTGGATATTGATTTTACTGGGCATAATAGGAGCGGTGCTGGTTGTATGGGGCGCTGACATAAGCGTGAATGCGGCCTCTGCCATTGCCAAAATGTTCGGTATGTCCGACAGGCTGATCGGTCTTACCATTGTAGCTCTCGGAACTTCCCTGCCTGAACTGGTTACCAGTGTGACGGCGGCAAGAAAGGGAAAAGCGGATATTGCAATCGGAAATATCGTGGGAAGCAACGTGTTCAATATTTTGTTTGTTGTAGGAACTACAGCGCTTGTAACACCTGTTATTTTTGAAAGCAAGTTTGTGATAGATATGCTGGTGGCATTTGGCGCAGGAGTGCTGCTCTGGCTGGGCGTGATGAAGCACAAGGAATTGAGACGGCCCGTAGGAGGTTTGATGCTGCTTGCTTATGCGGGATATTTTGTATATCTGATTATTTAAAAAATTGCATGGTAAATTTTTAAAAAGTGAATAGAATCATGGAAATGAAATCATACTACTAAAAAAAGCAGGAGGTTGATTTTTCATGAAACAAATCACAGAAAAAGAATTAACAGGCCTTTCGGAACTGTTAAATGAAGAAGAATTACTGATTCACAAATTCCAGATGCTGGCAAGCCATTGCGAGGATCAGGAGGTAAAGGCAAAATTCCAGGATATTGCCAACAAACATCAGAGTCACTACAATTCTCTTTATGATCAGGTTAAATAGGAGGGCACATTATGCAGGCAAATTTTTCAGAAAAAGATGTTTTAACGGATGCTTTGATTTCCGAGAAGAGAGCAACAGACCAGTACAACCACTATGCAAATGAATGCGTGCACGCAAGCGTCAGAGACACCATCATCGACTGTCTGTCAAAGGAACATGCCATTCAGGAAGAGGTCTTCAACATGATGCATGAAAGAGGCTATTATCCCACCCCTATGGCGGAGGATAAAAAGATTCAGGAGGCAAAACAGAAGTTTTCGCAGGGCGTAAAATAAATCATAGAAATCTAAAATGTTTTGGAGCGGGAAGTTATTTCCGCTCCTTAAATTTGTATGAAGACTGCGCATTACATATAAATCCTGTATTACAATTCGAAGAAATATGGTAGAATGTTGATAGAATAGCTGATGGAAATATACCTGCCATTGAATGAAAGAAGAACCTTATGGTATGATAAAAGAGAATACGGGACAAGAAAGCCGGATAGGAATTGGAAAACGAACATGGAAAAATGGTATGTGGAAGTAAAGAAAGCGGATTTTGATAAAATTGCCGACAGGTTCCATATCAGCCCGGTGGTGGCGAGGCTTTTGAGAAACCGGGATATGATAAAAGATGAAGAAATTGATTTGTTTTTAAACGGAACAGAAGAGAATTTACATAGTCCTTTTCTCATGGCAGATATGGAAAAGGCCGTGATTTTAATGAAGGAATTTATTGAAAGCGGAAAGAAGATCAGGATTATCGGAGACTATGACATTGACGGCGTGTGCTCCGCCTTTATTTTGCAAAAGGGATTGGGTTATGCTATAGAAAATATGAGCAGTATGGCCTTAAAAAGCGAAGATAAAGACATTGAAAGGGAGCTGCCGGATGTGGTTATTCCCCACCGCATTCAGGATGGATACGGCTTAAATGACCGGCTTATTGAACAGGCAGGAAAAGACGGTGTAGAGGTTATCATTACCTGCGACAACGGCATTGCGGCGGCGAACCAGATTGCCTATGCCAAGGAGCTTGGCATTCATGTGATCGTAACGGACCATCACGAGGTTCCTTATGAGGAGACGGAAGAAGGGCGGAAGTTTATGCTTCCTCCTGCAGATGCAGTTGTAGATCCCAAACGGGAAGACTGCGGTTATCCTTTTAAGGGCATCTGCGGCGGCGTTGTGGCTTACAAATTCATTCAGGCTCTATTTTCTGTTTTATATGAAGATAAGAAGCGACCGGATGAGAAGGAACGAAATAAGGACGAGGCACAGGAAAGTCCTGACGGTTGCAGTGCAAGTGCGGAAGAAGAAAGAAAATGTGAAGAAAGAAGAGAACTTCTTCAGGAGTGCTTTGCCTTTGCCGCTTTTGCCACAGTAGGGGATGTGATGGAGCTTGCCGGCGAGAACCACATCATTGTGAAATACGGCTTGAAGGCCATTGCTTCCTGCAAAAATGCGGGAATGCAGGCTCTAATAGAACAGTGTGGCTTAAAGGATAAGGAATTATCCCCCTATCATCTGGGATTTGTTTTAGGCCCCTGCTTTAATGCTTCGGGAAGGCTGGACAGTGCGGACCGGGTATTGGAGCTTTTAAATGCACCCACTAAGAGGGAAGCTATGACCATTGCGGCGGAACTGAAAGAGCTGAATGCCGAGAGACAGGATTTAACCTTAAAGGGCCTTGCGGAAGCCGTGGCATTGGCGGAAAAATCAGGATTGATACAGGACAAGGTACTGGTTGTTTATCTGCCCGAGGTTCATGAATCCTTAGCGGGAATTATCGCGGGAAAGCTTCGTGAAAAATACTGCCGGCCGGTTTTTGTGCTGACGGATGGAGAGGAAGGCATAAAAGGCTCGGGAAGAAGTATTGACGCTTACAATATGTTTGAGGAAATGACCAAAATAAAGGATATTTTCTCAAAGTACGGCGGACACAAGCTGGCGGCGGGACTGTCCCTCCCCAAAGGAGCGGCAGAGGAATTCCGGAAGCGGATCAACGAAGTCTGCACCCTGACGGAAGAGGATTTTGTGGAGCGGGTCATGATTGATGTGCCTATGCCGATAGATTATATATCAGAGGATTTGATTTCCCAGATAAAGTATTTGGAGCCTTACGGAAACGGCAACAGGAAGCCGTTGTTTGCCCAGAAGGGACTTTTGTTTGAAGAGCCCAAGGTTCTGGGGAAGAGTGGGAATGTGGTAAAAGGAAAGCTCAGGAGTTTTTCGGGAAGGGTATTTGACGGTATTTACTTTGGCGACGGGCGGCAGTTTTTAGAAAGGCTGGAGAAGTCCCGGGGAATGGTGGATATTGTTTATACGCCGGAGGAGAATACCTACCGGGGAACCACTACAATTCAGTTAGAGATAAAATATATTAAATTTTCAGGGGAGGAAGCAGTATGATATTAACAGTTAATTGCAATCCGGCTGTGGATAAAACCTACAATACCACAGGACTTATGACAGGACAGGTAAACCGTATGAGGGATTTTGTCATTCTGCCCGGCGGAAAGGGCATTAACGTGACAAAAGTGCTGCGGCAGTTTGGCGCAGAAGTGGCGGCTGTAGGCTTTTTGGGCGGATACACGGGAGAATTTATAGAAGATGCATTAAACGAAATGAAAGTGCGCACGGAATTTACCAGGATCAGGAATGTGACAAGAACCAATATGAATATTATCGGAGACGACGGCTTTGTTACGGAAATTCTGGAGCCCGGACCCCGTGTTGCCGCATTTGAGAGGGATATGTTTTTGGACAGTTTTAAAAAGCTGGTTCCCGAAAGTAAGTGCGTTGTCCTGACGGGAAGCCTGACAGAGGGGCTGGAGCCGGAGTTTTACGGAAAACTGATCAAAATCTGTAATGAAGCGGGAGTGAAAAGCTTTTTCAGCGCCGGCGGAGAAGCACTTTTGAAGGGCATAGAACAAAAGCCCTATTGTCTTAAGTTAAACCGCAGACAGCTGGAATATGCTGCAGGGGTCAAGCTTTCCACAGAGGCGGAAATCATTCAGGCGGCATATGCCTATGTGAAAACGGGAATCAGCAAGGTGGTTGTATCCATGAAGGACAAAGGACTTTTGGAAATCGGAAAAAACAGGGTTATTAAAGCGGTTGCACCCAGAGTTAAAAAAGTCAATACGGTAGGCTGCGGGGACAGTATTGTTGCGGCAATGGTTCTGGGAATGGTTCAGAATCTTACGGAAGAGGATACCATGCAGCTTGCGGCAGGCATTGCAGCGGCCAATGCCACAACTCTTGAAAGCGGTATGATTCCCCAGGATACCATGAATGAACTGATTAAGAATGTCGCAATTGTGACAATGTAAGGGAAATATGTCAAAAATAAAAGGTAAATAGCGGAAAGTTTTCAAAATTTTTATGGTTTGAACATAGTTTGGACACATTTTTTGGGTATGATATATATCAGATAGTTGAATGAAAAGTTCACTATCTCCCCCCTCATAAGAATTCAAAAAGCGAAAAACCCGGCCTCCCCGCCGGGTTTTTTGTTGGAAAAAAGAGGGAGAGGGACAATTATGATATAGAGGTTTAGAATTTTTTTCTTTCTAATTTATGAAGTTTCCTTATTTTTTATAAAAAGAACACATTTTATACACAATTCCTGGGTATGATATATACAGGTAGTTGAATCACAACTCACTATCTCCCCCCTCATAA
>CAZDRM010000041.1:0-15423 GCA_964507745.1 uncultured Lachnospiraceae bacterium | reverse complement strand
GGCAGCGTTGACTTAGACACAGCTTTAGAGAACTTCTATGCAGACGTAGAAACAAAATATCCCGAATTAACTAAATGACATATTTACCCGTTCTTTTCTCTTGATTTTATATACCCGTTTTTGTATAATTTTCATAGGGATTGCCTTGGGGGGTAGTCCTAACAATACTATATTGAAAGGAATTTGGACGATTATGAAATTTGGTTACTTTGATGACGCCAATAAGGAGTACGTCATTACAACTCCCAAAACCCCGCTTCCCTGGATTAATTATTTAGGATGCAACGACTTCTTTACATTAATTTCCAACACATGCGGCGGTTACACTTTTTACAAAGACGCAAAGTTATTAAGAATTACCCGTTACCGTTATAATGACGTACCGGGAGATATCAACGGCAAATATTTCTATATTAAGGATGGCGACACTGTCTGGAATCCCGGTTGGAAACCCACCCAGACAGAGCTTGACAAATATGAATGCCGCCACGGTATCGGATATTCCAGGTTTACAGGTACAAAGAACGATGTGGAAGCAAGCGTGCTTACCTTCGTTCCCATGAATGACAGCTGTGAAGTAAGCCGCCTGACCGTTACCAACAACGGCAGCGCTGCCAAAGAATTAAAGTTATTCTCTTATGTAGAATGGTGTCTGTGGAATGCGGACGACGACTCCCGTAACTTCCAGAGAAACTTAAGCACAGGCGAGGTTGAGGTAATCGGCTCCACAATCTATCACAAGACAGAATACAGAGAGCGCCGCAACCACTACGCCGTATATTCCGTAAATACCAAAGTAGACGGCTTCGACACAAGTCGCGACGCTTTCCTCGGCGCATACCGCGGTGCGGACAACCCTGAGGTTATTGAAAACGGACAGGCTACAAATTCTGTGGCAAGCGGCTGGTCTCCCATCGCTTCCCACCAAATTAATGTTACTTTAGCTCCCGGCGAGAGCAAATCCTATGTATTTGTACTGGGCTACTGCGAGAATCCCGAAGAGGAAAAATGGGAATCTCCCGGCATCATCAACAAAGCTCCCGCAAATGCACTGCTTGCAAAATACCAGACAGATGCAGACGTGGACAAGGCTTTTGCAGAGCTGCAGGCATACTGGAACGGTCTGCTTTCCAAATACACAGTTAAATCTTCCAACGACAAGGTTGACCGTATGGTCAATATCTGGAACCAGTATCAATGTATGGTAACCTTCAATATGTCCCGTTCCGCTTCTTATTATGAATCCGGTATCGGACGAGGCATGGGCTTCCGTGATTCCTGTCAGGATTTACTTGGATTCGTACATTTGATTCCCGAGCGTGCAAGAGGCCGTATCATCGATATCGCTTCCACACAGTTTGAGGACGGCAGCGCTTATCATCAGTACCAGCCCCTTACCAAGAAGGGCAATGCGGATATCGGTTCCGGCTTCAACGATGACCCCTTATGGTTAATCGCAGGAACAAGCGCATACATCCGTGAGAGCGGCGATATGTCCATTCTGGATGAAATGGTTCCTTTCGATAATGATGAGAGCAAAGCTACTCCTTTATTAAATCACTTAAAACGTTCCTTTGATTACATAGTAAACCACAAAGGACCTCACAATTTACCTTTGATCGGACGTGCAGACTGGAATGACTGTCTGAACTTAAACTGCTTCTCCGAGCATCCCGGCGAGTCCTTCCAGACATTCGGACCTTCCGAGGGACCGGTTGCTGAGTCCGTATTTATCGGCGGCATGTTTGTAAAATACGGTTTGGAATATGCCGAAATCTGCGAATTAAAAGGCGACCAGGCAGAAGCTGATTATGCCCGCGCAGAAGTTGAGAAAATGAGAAAAGCCCTCTTAACAGACGGCTGGGACGGCGAGTGGTTTGTCCGCGCTTATGACGCATACAGCAACAAGGTTGGTTCCAAAGAATGTGAAGAAGGCCAGATTTACATCGAGCCCCAGGGCTTCTGTGTACTTGCAGGCGTCGGCGTAGAAACAGGCGAAGCAAAGAAAGCCCTTGATTCCGTAAAAGAAAAACTGGATACCCAGTACGGTATCATGATCTTACAGCCCGCTTACACCAAATACCACTTAGAGCTTGGCGAGGTTACCTCCTATCCTCCGGGATACAAAGAGAACGCAGGTATCTTCTGCCACAACAATCCCTGGGTTTCCATTGCGGAAACAGTAATCGGACGCGGCGACAGAGCCTTTGAAATCTACCAGAAGACCTGCCCTGCTTACGTAGAAGAATTCAGCGAGATTCACAGAACCGAGCCTTACGTATACGCACAGATGGTTGCAGGACGCGACGCCAAATTCCACGGCGAAGCAAAGAACTCCTGGCTGACAGGTACTGCAGCATGGACCTTTGCCAATATCTCCCAGTACATTCTGGGCGTATACCCTACCCACAAAGGACTTTCCATCAATCCTTGTGTTCCCAAAGGATTCGGCGATTTCGAAATTACCCGTAAATTCCGCGAAGGAACCTACAACATCAAGGTAGTAAATCCTGACAACGTAGAAAAAGGCGTTAAGAGCATGACCGTAGACGGCGCTCCCGTCGAAGGCTGCATCGTTCCTTACGTAAAAGGCAAAGAAACCTATGATGTAGTTGTAACCATGGGCTAAAACTCAAAACATTAAAGAGGCGGTATTCAAACTACCGCCTCTTATTTTTCTCATTTTTGCACAATATATCCAAAGAAGAAATATCCCCGCAAAAAAAGCCACCAAACCCTTCAGCCTATGGTAAACTATTCCCTCTACAATCAACCCCATCCCTACCAGCCACTTCCCCCTCATCCTACCCCCATTACTTAAAAACAAGAAGCAACAGCATCCGGTAAAAAACCCCGGCGTCATGGGGCGGCAGCCAGGGGAAAAATCTTTCTGTTTTTCATAATCTAAACCGAAAAACGAAATTTTTCTTACAGGCCGTTCAAAATCCAGGGGAAATTGCCATGGATGGCAATTTAGCCGTCACGCGGCATGGATGCCGCATTGACGGCGCCCCGTCCGACATCCGCAATCCCCCACTACGGTCTGTTAGAAAAATCCCGTTTTCCGGTTTGATTATAAAAAACAGAAAGACTTTTTCCCCTGGCTGCCGTCCCATGACGCCGGGGTTTTTTACCGGATGCGTCCCTCTTTTTCACAAGTCCCTCTTTTTCACAAGTCCCTCTTTTTCACAAGTCCCTCTTTTTAATTACATCAACGGTGCAAACAACCTGCAGATCCGCCCGCTCATCCTATGCATAAGCGGCAGTTTCTTATAATCCCCTTCCGTAAATCTCTCGCACTGCTCAAAAGTCCTCCTGAAATCCTCCTTAATATCCCCGATAACCGGATTATCATAAATAAAAGTCGCACACTCATAATGCTCATAAAGACTTCTGAAATCCAGATTAATAGTTCCAACCACAGCCTTCACATCATCCGCCAGAAACATTTTTGCATGGACAAATCCCGGCGTAAATTCATAAATCTTTACCCCCGCTTCCAAAAGCTTGGGATAATAAGTATGAGCCACAGCAAATGCCACCTCTTTATCCGGTATATGAGGCATAATAATCCTTACATCAATTCCCCTCTGTGCCGCAAACTTCAACGCGGTAATAATCTCATTTTCAGGAATCAGATAAGGCGTCATAATATAAACATAGCTCCTCGCCTTATTTAAAATATCGATATAAACCTCTTCCGCCACATCCTCCCCGTTACAGGGGTCGTCATTATAGGGAATCACAAACCCGTTCTTTCCGGATTCATCAGGTTCACAATCCGCATTGAGGTATTTGCCGTAATCCTCCTCTCCCGTATCCAGAATATTCCACATCTGCAAAAACATTGCAGTAAAGCTTTTAACCGCGTCGCCGGAAAGCTTAACCGCCGTATCCTTCCAATAACCGAACCTTTCAATATAATTCATATATTCATCGGCAAGATTGATGCCTCCGTTATATGCAAGTTTTCCGTCAATAATCAGAATCTTTCGGTGGTCCCTGTAATTCTGGTGAGATGAGAAAAAAGGAATTACCGGAGCGAATACTTTGACCTTAATTCCCTTTGCTCTGAGTTTTTCGGGATATTTGCGGGGCAGCTTTAAAATTGAATTAAATCCGTCATATATCAGACGGATTTCCACACCCTCCGCCGCCTTTTTCTCCAGAACACTTAAAACCTCATCCCATACACGCCCCGGATTAATAATGAAGTATTCTAAGAAAATAAACTTCTCGGCTTTTTCCAGCTCGGGAATCAAATCAGCCAATTTTGCTTCCCCGTCAGGAAAATATTTTACCCGGGTTTTATCATAGGCAGGAAAACCGTTCACATGCTGTATATAATAGGCCAGATCCGTAACAGGAACATTTTCCTCCCACATCCTCTGCACCACATCCTCATTGGGCATCAGATATTCTTTTGTATCGTCGATTTTTTTGTGAAGTCCTTTTTTAATCCCGAGACTTGCGGGATTGATCCGAATCAGGAGATACAAAACAGCCCCAAATACCGGAACCACGCACAAGGGCAGCATCCACACCAGTTTAAAGGCCGGATTATCATCGCTGTTGATAATGACCACTACCAGAATTGCCGCCAGAATATTCAGGGAATAAAGCACCCATTGGGAATATTCGCCCATAATGGTAAACAGCCAGAACAACAGGGCTATCTGTAAAAGCATCAGAATAACAACCATCATAATCCTGCTGAATATCAAATTTATCAAAGCATTTAAACCGGATTTTTTAATTTTTACCGCTCTATTTTTTATCTGTTCCTTTTTCATGATATTTCCTTACCTGCCAAAGCCTCGCCGCACTTGCCTGTATCCAGTCAAATCTCCTATCAAAAGCGACAGGACATCATACTTAAAATTCCCTATGCAAGCTTATTACATTCTATCACAAAACAGATAAAATAAAAAATAATAAAATTATAAAATTCCCACGGTTTCCGGCATTACAAACGCTTGGGTCTGGCAATATAATGTATGCCGAAAGTAACTGCGCCTGATAATAAACTTCCCGCTACCATGCCAAACACTTCGTCTGCGCCCAAATTCAAATCCGGTGTGAGATAATCGAATAATCCATACGCTACGCTCAACACTTCCCCTGCTTCCGTATCCTGGAAAAAGACGCCGAAAAGCACTGCCAGTTCCACAAACAAGGCGCCCAGTATGAGATAGTGGGCCACGCCAAAGGAAAAAGCCCCGTTTCTCGCAATATCTCTCTTTTTATCACACAGATATGTTGAGATAATGCCTAGAACTGTAAGCACTGCCAGCACGGCCGCACCTTTTTCATCCATACCTAAACCGCCGTTAAAAAAGCATATATTCCCCTCCGTAACAAATTCTATGAGATAAAGCCCAAACCAAATAACAAAGGAAGAAAGCAGCGCCCCGGGCATATTGTTTGTTATTCTTCTTGAAAACACAAGCAATACATATAAGAAGGTATTTTCCACCAACACCCCGATGATTCCCTCAGTCATCCAACGCCAACAAAATTCAAGGTCAGATATTCCGTCTACAAAGCAGTTTACAGCCAGCCAGCTTACGACAATGGGGCACCATACGTAAATAATTCCCAGGATATAGTCATAAGTAATATGGCTTTTGCTTTTTAAGGGTATCAGCTTTTGAAATTCCTTTCCATGTTTGCCTTCTAATATATGCCACTTTGCAATCTGCGCCGCCGCCACAATCCAGAATAACACCTCCAGCATACGGAAATGACAGGTGTCCAGTTCCACACTGCCCCATAATTTTAGTACCATATCGAACTTTTCCCAATATGACGATAGTATCGGTTCCGTTGACGTCATACTTTGTTCTTGCATTTCTATGAGCTCTGCCATCTGTCGGCATCCCTCCAGTCCGTATAAAAGAACTAAAGCAACTGCGCCAGTCAGACATAAGAGGAATATTTTGTCTCTTGAAAACAGCTTTTTATAATCACGTATCATTCCTTTCCCTCCTTTTTTCCGACAAAGGCGGATTGATTCCCCGTTCTTCCCCATGTCAGATAATGTATTCCTGCGGTAACAGCCCCTGCCAGCAATACTCCTATGGTATTGGAAACCATTTCCCACGGTAAGATTCCGCTGATGGCAAAAATACAGAAAAACTCAACAAATATTATCGCCATCATCAGAAAGTGCACCGATTTGAAGTAAAACAATCCGTTTCCCGCAATGTCTCTTTTTTTGTCACACCAGTAGGATAACGCCACAAGCACCGGCACACACAGAAGCAGCAACAGGCATTCACTCCGGTCTGCGGCATCGTACCAGTTCCAGTTCCAGAATATACCGTTACCCTTTCCCGTATACAAGATAAGCAGCATCGGTCCCATATACCAGATGGCCAGCACTATTAATAAAATTCCCGGTATATATCTGGTAATTTTCTTTGAAAAAACTAAAAGGGAATACAGAAAAGAAACAAGAATGAGCTCTCTCATTAAATCTTCAAAAATATAATTCATATTTTCCCCGACAAAAGTAATTCCTAATGTATTTGCAAAAATCGCTGTTACCGCAATCCCCTCTATTGCCAAAGGTATCCACAAAAACAACATTCCGCAAATATAGTCATAAGTAACATAACCGGAGGATTTTACCGGCAGAAGATTTTGAAATTCCTTTCCTCCTTTTCCCTCCAGCACGCCCCACTTTATGATCTGTGCCAGAATGACCGCCGCAAAAGCATATTTTATTATGGACACACAGCCTTCATGTACCATTTCCATAAAACCGCTGTCCAACAGTGACATGAACATTTCTTCCGCAACAGCTTCTCCATAGATTGCTCTGTGGAACTGTCTCATTTCTTCTAATCCCTCTACAGTTTTCCAGACGTTAAAGAGTCCTAATAAAAGGATAAGAGCCATCCCGCCTGACAAACACAGCAAAAACACTTTATCTCTTCGAAACAGTCTTTTACATTCCTGCATAGCGCTCCCTCCCTACTCTGTCTTTTCCTTTTTGACCAGACAGTAAATTTCTTCCAGAGTAATCTGTTTGCCTTCCAGTTCCTCAGCCCCGCTTTCCAGCAAAAGCTTTGTGTTTTCATCCCGGTCTCCCATGGTATAGAATTCTGTCATTTTGCCGATTTGTCCGCAGACGGACAGTTTAGGATTTTTAAGCCCTTTGGGTACTTCTGCATCGCTCCATATTGCCTGCCACTTCTGCACGCTTCCCATCAACTCATCCAGACTCCCCTGCCATATGCTCCTGCCCTTTTCCATAATTGTCAGACTGTCGCAGATTTGTTCGATTCCCGAAAGATTGTGGCTGGAAATAATAACCCCCAGCTCTCTTCTCTCCACCTCTTCAATCAGAATATCCTTAAAATGCTTCTGGCTCTCAACGTCCAAACCGCTTTCCGGCTCATCCATGATCAGATATTCCGCTCTCTGGGCAATTGCCAGCATAAACGCCAGCTTCGTTTTCTGCCCTTTGGACAGATTTCCAATGGTCTTTTTCTTATTCAACCCAAATTTCTTATTTAATTCATCAAATTTTATAACAGAAAAATCCTCATAAAAATTCTCATACAGCTTTATGATTCCTGCGATAGAATAGATGGAAATAAATTCCTGGTTATCGGAAACATACGCCACTCTCTGCTTTGTTTCCGGCATGTCATATATTTCTTTATCATCATAAAGCACTTTTCCTTCATCGGTCCGGTAAATACCCGCAAGACACTTCAACAACGTGGTTTTCCCCGCACCGTTGGAACCGACAATGCCGTGTATTTCTCCTTTATTTACTGTTATATTCATATTTTGCACAGCCATAACCCGGTTATATCCCTTGCCGGCATCTAAAACTTTAATCATAAACTCCCTCCTCCTTATATGGAATCATAGATTTCCTTTACCAGTTCCGTTACATCCTTTGCGGAATATCCGCTTCTTTTCAGTTCCAGAATTTCACTTTTCATACGCTGCCTGAGCCTGTCAACCTGCTCTTCCTCCAAATCCCTGCTGCAGTCAGGCGCAATGAATGTGCCCTTTGCCCTGATTGTCTCAATTACCTTTTGACGCTCTAATTCCTGATAGGCCTTTGCCACTGTTGAAGGCGTAACTCCAAGTGACTGCGCCATCTTCCTGACCGAGGGAATCCCGTCTCCGGGGGACAATTGTCCCTTTATGACATACAGCTTTATCTGCTCTATAATTTGCTCATAAATCGGTTTCTCACTCCGATAATCAATTTGAACCATGACTTTCCTCCTTTCACTGTGTCATAACTGTATTACCTGTATTAACTGTATTGCTTTATCTAGTACAGTTAGCATAACACTATATTCTTTCCTTGTCAACACCCTGATAACAAATTTTTCAAAATAATTTCCCTGCGGCTCCTTTTTCAAAAACTCTTCCAAAGGCTCTGATTTTATGCCATAATAATATCATTACATACTATAGAACAGGAGTACGCCACAATGAAAGGATATCTTTCTATCGGAAAAGTAGCCAAATCAAAAAATGTTTCCATCAAATCGCTTCGCTACTATGATGAAATCGGCATTTTCAAGCCTGCATTGACCGACCATACTACAGGCTATCGCTATTATAAGGAAGAGCAGTTATATCTTTTAGACGCCATTTCTCTCTGCATAGAACTGGGGATTCCCCTAAAAAATATGTCCGATTATTGCGATAAAAACGGCAAACCGGATTTGCAAAGGCTCTTAGGACACGCCAAAACACTGGCGGAGCAGAAAATCCGTTCCATGTACGTATCCCTCGAAACCCTGCAGAATACCATTAATGCGCTGGAGCATCATACAAATATATCCGTTCCCGAAGGATGCCGTTTAAAAACCCTTCTTTCCCGAACGGTTCTGACCACTCCCTTTGATGAGTATACGGATGCCGCCCACTACAATCCCAAGCTTTTGTCCCTTTTTGTCAACGCTCAAAAGCTGGGGCTTGCCGCTTCTTATCCCTCGGGGCTGATTTATGATTATCATAAAGGAAAAGCGGAAAAATTTGTCTTTATCCATGTGGCGCCTTTAGCCGATTCAGAAAACGGCTCTGTCCCGGGAAACTGGGGAAAGCATATCGAAGGCTTACGCACCCTTCCCTCCGGCGCCTACATCTGCCGCCAGGATGCCGCCCATGAAATAGAACAAGGGCCTCATCATTTTCATTTGGATAAAGCTTCCTTAAAAAACTGCACGATCATAGAGACTGATCTGCTGAAAGACGAAAAAGAACAGACCGGCATGAATTACGAAATGCAGATATTGGTGTAATCACACAATATCTGCATTTTTATTTATACTGCCTTTTACTGTTTGAATTTTGTATGGATAAATGCTTTCCACAGTTCCTTTAGAGTGTTGCCCGTTAAAATTGTATGGGCGCCACCTCCGGTGTCAGAGGTTCCATCCTGTACTCCGGAAATCTGTCAATCAAATCCTCCAGACACACAGCCGTAGCATGAACCGTGTCATGGCCCAGCATAACCACTTTCTTCCTCCCTAAGGTGGAGGATGTGGCATTTTCAATTAAAACCTCCGGCTCCGCGTGGGTTGTGGCATCTTCCAGACTGGCATTCCAGTCATAATAAATAAATCCCTTTTCCGTCATCTGCCGAATAATTTCTTTATAAACCTTCTTATTATAAGCGTTCTGGCTGCCGCCGGGAAAGCGGAACAGCTTCACTTCCACGCCTGTGGTTTCATAAACGATTCTATATGCCTCTTCAAAATCTGCCACATAAGCACTGGGACTTGCATAAACATCCTCATAGACATGTCTGTTACAGTGAATACCGATGGTATGCCCCTCTTCCACAATTCTTCTTGCAATCTCAGGGTGCTTTTCCACATTTTCCCCTACTACGAAAAAGGTTGCCTTAATATTTCTTTCCTTTAATATGTCCAGAATCGCATTGGTATTTTCTTCGCTGGGACCGTCATCGAAGGTTAAATACATTGTTTTGGGATAGAAATAAAGGTCTATGCCGTCAGCAATTCCCTCTGCAATCAGATCCCGATATTCCGGGTCCGTAAGCTTCTTTCTTTCCGCTCTGTTTGATAAAAATCCGGTTTCTATGAGGCAGGAGGGCATATTGCTTTCACGAATCACATAAAGAGTATCCGTCTCGCTTAATTCCCTTTCCCTGCTGCCGGTTTCCTGAACGATATACTTCTGAAACAGCCTTGCCAGCCTTTCGCTTTCCTTTCCGTAACGGTCGTTGCAGTACCATACTTCCACACCTTCCGGCTCCGATGTTTCACAGGCATTCTGATGAATGCTGACATACAAGTCTCCCTTCAGGAAATTTGCTTTTTTCACACGTTCTTCCGTAGTACGGCTTTCATCCCCGTTTCTTGTATATACCACTCTGTAGCCCCGCTCTTCAAGCTTTGCACCCGCCGCTCTGGCAATTTCCAGATTGATATCCTTTTCCAAAACTCCCGCCCTGGAACATCCCTCGTCTTCTCCTCCATGTCCCGGGTCTAAAATAATGGTAATGTTTTGAGGCTGCCTATGGGTATAGTCTGTCAGATTATAATCTCCCCCGTCGAATTCTTCATCATTTGTATTGCCCGATACCGTGCCGGGTCCCTCATCTTCGCAGGAGGTAGCTGTTTCATTTTGAGAGACCGTATTCCCCGATACCGGTTCTATATTATTATCTGATACTGCATATACCATAGTAGAGCAGCCCAAAACCGCTATTACGGCAAAAACCACAACGCCCCTTAAGAGCCTTAAAATTTTCTTTTTTCTGTAGTCATGCCTTCTTCCGTATTTTTTTCCTTCGGGTAAAACGCACCCGATATATAAATTTCTCCTTTGCATCTGTTGTCACTCCTCGTTCCTCTGTCATTAATCAGAGTATAAAGGAGCAAAACATCATTTTTTCATATTTTTTGCATACTAATTACATAATTTTTGCATCAAAGTTGCATCATTTTTCAACCTTCAGAAAAAGCTCGTTGATTCCTTCATAAAATCCCAGGGTCAGGGTGGTCATGCCGTCCGCCGTTTCCAAGACATTCCCTCCCTCCATCATTCCCGGAACCGTATATTTTTCGATATTGGATGTTGTTTCCGTCAAGGTATCTGCCGTTTCGGACTTCTTAAGCCCGTACAATCCCAGATAATCGCTAAAGTTCTGAACAATGGTATCCGGCTGCATATCTGCCCAGGTTCCTTCCGTACGAACGTAAAACTCATAGATTTTACCTGTGCCCGCATCCACATAAGCGTCAATTAAGCGGTTTGCCTTATCCGCATTCTGCACATTGGTGGAAAGGCTTACCTTCCACACTGCCACATTGTTTCTGGGTTCCAATACGTCAATGGCGGAATACAGCACTGCCGTATAGGAATCCGCCGATACCTCCCTGACGCTTTGGGGAATGATTCCCAGCTCATGAAGCCTTTCTAACTCTCTGTTGCAGACATCATAAATCTGCTCTTCCGTCACTTCCTTATCGGAGGGTCCCTGATGATTTAACACAAAGGCATAGGTGCCTGTCAGCTCCCCATAGTCAATTCCCTCATCTTCCACACGGGTCAGTGCGCTGAATTCGCTTTCCGGCACCGTCCGGTTATCCAGACATTTGGACAGCAGATATAGCTTTTCATTGCTGTTCATGGAATATCGGTAGCCCTCACTGCCGCTTTCCACGGGCTCCGCTTTAATCTGGTTTAACAGTCCCCTGTCTTTATATCCTGCAACAGCCTCGGGTCCCCAAAGGGCAAAAACCGCAACAGCCACTGCCAGAATGACCATCATTCTTTCCTTGTTAATCTTCCGCTTCATGATTTTCCACCTCCTCACAGCTTAAGATAAAACTGAAGCAGCTTCCTTCCCCTACTTCACTTTCCACCATAAGCTCGCTTCCATGAAGCTTTAAAATTTCCGAACAAAGAGCCAGCCCCAATCCAGCCCCGTTTTTGCTGCGGGCTCTGGATTTATCAACCATGTAAAATGCCTCCATGATCTTTTTGCACTCCTCTTCGGGAATTCCCGTTCCGTAATCCTTTACCCGGAACAAATATCCCTCTTCCTGTTTTGTTCCGTAAAGTTCTATGGTTCCTCCTGTCTCCGAAGCTTTATAAGCATTATCCACCAGATTTAAAAGAACCGTCTTCATCAGATTAAGCTCTGCCCATACATAGCCCTTCTCATACCGGAATTCAAGCTTTATCTCTTCATTACCGCTGTACATATCCCTAATAAAGGAAAACAGCAGCTCTACGTCAATCTTCTGGGCGTCCAGTTCGTTCCGTTTGGTAACAATAATATCTAAAAGCCGTAGGGACATGGTTTCCAGACGTTTTCCTTCCGTATAAATATAGTTGGCGGACAGAAAATGCTTTTCCTCATCCAGCTTTCTGGAACGGAGCACATCCGCATAACCGATAATAGCCGTTAAAGGTGTTTTTAACTCATGGGAAAAGGCGGCAATGAAATCCTCCCTTGCCCTTACTTCATCCTCCAGCTGATGAATGATCTGCTCCAGCGCCTCCGCCATCCGGTTAAAGTCCCCCGTAAGCTGTCCCATCTCATCTTTGCTGATCTGTTCCGCACGGTAGGCATAATCCCCTTCTGTCATCCGTCCCGCCGCCTTTGCCAAAAGCCGTATGGGCTTTGTCAGCCAATGGGACATAAAGTACATGGCAACGGAACCGCAGATAAGCATAATAAAGGTAAGACGGCGATACACGGAAAATCCCTGGTCACGCTCTGAAAACACATCTGTCACATCCCTCATGGTTTCCAGATACAGTCTCCTGTCCATGGCGGTGGTAACAATTCCGGTCTGGATATAGTAACGCTCATTGGACTCTATGATCCTATAAACCCTTGTCTGTTCCTCCATATCGGAAAGAAGCTCCGTTCCCTCCACAAAGCCTTCACTGGCATATAAGGTCTGCAGCCCTTCATTGGATATGCGAAGGAGGCTGCTGTTCTGGCTGCTCTCCAGATTGGCCCCGATCTGACCAATAGTGGAATCATGGAGAACATCATATTTGGAGGGAATATTCAACGCCGCTGTCTCCAAAGCGAACTGAAGAATGCTGCTATCGTCCATAGCCTGGCTGATTTCACGCTCCATGGAGCTTTCAAACACATAATTTACAAAAAAGAAACCTCCGAATCCAAAAGCCGCAGCCAGAATCGTAATACTGCATAACAAGATTTTGTATGAGAATTTCATGCCTTCTCCTTCCTTATATTTCCAGTCTGTAGCCGACCTTATATACCGCTACCAGATTCTTTTCCCAGCCCATTTTGCGCCTGAGTCTCTGCACATGCAGCTCCAGCGTACGGCTGTCCGCGATATATTCGTCGCCCCAGACCTTCTCGT
The DNA here is from genome assembly GCA_964507745.1 of uncultured Lachnospiraceae bacterium. Lineage (GTDB taxonomy): Bacteria > Bacillota > Clostridia > Lachnospirales > Lachnospiraceae > UBA2882. Next base: position 2,062 of record CAZDRM010000041.1, on the reverse strand, counting down.
AAAGCATTTCTTTAAAAAGAGCAATATTTTTATTCTGCATAAACAGCACCAAAAGGCCGTATTCTTTATTGGTAAGAACCACCGGCCTTCCTGCCCTTGTTACCTTTCTTGCCTCCATATCAACCGCTATCTCCCCTGCCACAAGGAGGTTTTCCGTTTTCTTAAAACGGCGCAGCACCACTTCCACTCTGGCAACCAGCTCCACCACATCAAAGGGCTTTGCCAGATAATCCTCAGCTCCCAGCTTCAACCCCTTTACCTTGTCCTTTACATCATTTTTAGCCGTAATAAAAATAACGGGAATCTGCAAGGGTCTGATATATTCCATAATGTCAAAGCCGTCGGCTCCCGGCAGCATGATATCCAAAAGGACTAAATCAAATTTCTCCCGTTCAATCAGATCAATGGCATCCATTCCGTTCTGAACGCTTTTACAAAAGTAGCCTGCCGCCGACAGGTTCATATCTATCAAATCACAAATAGGTTTCTCATCATCCACAATCAGTATCTTAATCAATTTTCTTCCTCCCCGCTCTCTGCGGTTTCCTCTGTTTCTTCCACCTGCCAGCCCCAATAAGCTCTTATTTTGGGAATCAGCGCTTCCATAGTGTCTTCTTCGTTGCATTTGTATTTCCGGCTAAACTCCGTGTCAATATCAAAGCCGCCTGTCCTCTGGTAGTAAATGGCACATTCCGTCTGTATTAACAGCTCTCCGTTGTCTCCCTCATAGGTATATCTGGCTAATACCACCAAATCCTTCATACCGTCTCCGTCCACATCCTTACCCGTTATGCCGCGCAGGGTATATAAATTATCATAGCTTCCCATGGGCTGGAAGCTCCAGACAATATCCCCCTTTTCATCCACCAGGTAAATCATAAAAATATCATATTCCGAAATCCGGAAGGTTCCCGGCACCACCTGAAGCTTTCCCAGCTTTTCGAATCTTCTGGCATAGTCCTGCTCCTCTATAATGGTAAAGCCGTTTTTCAAAAGCTCATCCAGGGTAGTTGCCGTATATAAAAACTCCGTGGACCGTCCGTTCTTTACAAAGGCAATAATACTGTTAACGCTCCTGTTCATGTCAAAGCGGTTAATCTTATCGGATATGCGCCAGTCCCTGTAAAAGGTTTTATCCCCCTGAAAGAGCACATCCCCCACCTTATAAGGCTTTCCAGCATATTCTCCTCTGTCGTTGACACACTTGGTAATCAGCACAATGTCCGTTCTTCCGTCCCTGTTCAAATCCGAAAAAGTCACGGCGGATAAGTTTCTGGTTACCTGCTTAAGCTGTCCCGGAATGCGGTTGTTTGTTTCTAACTGATTGGTTTTAAAGAAAACATTTCCCTCTCCGTCAGCCAGAAAGATTGCCAGACGGTTATAGTTTTTCTCCATGGCCGGAAGGAAAGTGCATTCCTCCGTTCCGCAGGATTCCACCACCATGGGAAAAATCTGCTCCTCCATAATCTCATAGTCATTTGCTTCAATATCTTCAATCCGCTCTATAGCATCAAAACGAGCCTGATATTCCCGTTCCTGCCGGGCCTGTTCTTTCTGTTCCTGCTCTTTTTTAGCCTGTTCATCTTCCCCGGGTTCCGCCTCATCCATGACTTGATAAATCTGCATGTCGTTTAAGGTTTCCGCCGCTCCTGCCCTGAGCGTGATATATTCCTGTAAATCCTTTTCCGGCTGCTCCGCCTTCTGCCCGCATCCTGAAAATAGAAAGCAGATTAGCAGACCCGCCAGGATTTTTGTATATGTACCTTTCATCAATATTTTCCTCACTAAGCCGTCATACTTGACTCCCGCCGCCCGGGACGGGATTTTCGATTTATGTTCTTGATACTATTAAACCACATCTTTGCATCATTTTTGCATACTTTGTACCATTTTAACACAATCTTTTCCATAATTTAAAAAAAATAGCAAAAAATGCAGAGCTTTTTCGTAAATCTATACCCTACACTTAACCATAGTGCCGGAAAAGAGCAAGGCGGGACGGAACGGTTTCGGGTACAGGGTAGGCGGGTATGCGGAAAAAGCCTTTCTGTTTTGTATAAGC
>CAZDRM010000040.1:0-15580 GCA_964507745.1 uncultured Lachnospiraceae bacterium | reverse complement strand
TCTTCCATGCCATCTGATTTCTACTGTATTTTTCATGTTTGCTCCCATCTGCGTGCATTGGCACGCGTATCAGCTTATCGAATTAAAAAACGGCTTCCACCGCAAACGGTAGAAGCCTGCTTTTTCTTCTTGTTCCATTTACGACATACCACCATATGCGTCCTCTTTTACGGAAGGAACCCGTCAGCATCTACTTGCATATCTGCTTTGGTGCTGCAACTCAGGAGGGATTTTCCATAGATTCTACTCGTACCGTTTCTCAGCTTACACGGCTCTCTGTAACTTTCGGAAAAAATGTACTTGCTCCGTCATAGTTTTTAAATATCAATTCGTCATTATTTTAATAATGATTCATAGACTTGTCAACATTTTTTGATGATTTTCCTGTTTTTTCTAAGGAAGCAATATCCGGATCACAAAGGTAGACATCCTGTGTCTACGGGATTAAATATAGTGATTCCCGCTTTGTGTCATGGCAATTTTCTCTTTGCATTGATAGGATTCTGCTTGAAAGGAGGAACACTGATTGGACCAGAAAAAAACAGGTTTGTTACTGAAGGAACTTAGAAATGAAAAAGGACTCACACAGGAGCAATTTGCAGAAATTGTAAATGTTTCAAATAGAACGGTGTCCCGTTGGGAAAACGGAAACAATATGCCTGATCTGGATATTTTAATTCAGATTTCTGATTATTATGAAATTGACCTGCGAGAGTTACTTGATGGAGAAAGGAAAAGTGATGAAATGAATAAGGAAGTAGAAGAAACTGTATTGAAAGCAGTAGATTACACAAACAATGAAACGGTAAGATATACCCAAAAGGTTTTTTGGATCTTATCAACGGGGATTATATGTTGGGCTGTTTCCCAGATAATAAGCCACACAAGTCTTGTTGAAAACCATCTTTTGAGCACATTTTCTGATTTTTCCATGGGATTTGCCTGTGGAATGATGATTTGCGGAATAGTCATTACAAGTCGCTATGGGAAGAGAATCAGAGCATTTAAAGAGAGAGTATTAAAAATGCAATGACGGCAGATAAAGAAACCGCAATTCCTGAGCAATCGGGGATTGCGGTTTTTGATTGCTTTTGAAAAGAAAATTTATGGGCTTATTGCATTGTATGAGATATGCGGATTTCTTTCCTGACAGAACGTGAGGCGTCAGAAGATTTCTTGTTCTACAACAGCTCTGCCTGACGCTTCAGCCGTTCCTTCAAAAGTCCCAGAAAGCTTTCGTTCCCCACTACTTTTAACATGGGGCCAAAGGACAGAATTTCTATCAGAAGTTCTGTTTCCGTTCTTTTATTATAATAAATCAGACATTCATACATATCGTCATTTAGCTTGCGCGTGCTTTTCTCATAGTTGGCAAATTGCAGCATGGCCCGTTCCAAAGCGTTCCGTTGGTTTTTGATGATAACCCGTACAGGCTCGTGGTAGTAGGAACGCCGCAGGGACTTGTTGATATCGGGAAGACGTTTGACAGTCTGCCCTGTTGGGGTAACCGATTTAATGCGGTTTAAGTTTAATGTTTCTACTTTTAAATGTCGCTTCAGGGGGGACTCAATAAAGAGCAGCCGGAAGCGGTCATTTTTTATGGAATACTCAATCCTGCATGGCAGGCAGTTATGGCATATTATGTGATGGAGCCGCGACTCATAGTGAATATCCAGGTATTCGTGGTTTTGGATGGCGGCTATAATTGTCTGAAAGTGTTTCCTGTAATCAGGATCTGCATAGTCGTCTTTATCGGAAAAACGGTCATAATAATAAAAATCATCAGGCGTATAGAGAGGGGCAATATCAGCCAGAAGAGCGTTTAAATCCTCAATTTCTTTATCACTGAGAAAAAGCCTGATTTTTTCATCCATAAGGATTGCCTTGAGATAAGATTTCTGTAAATCAGTTAAGGGTACGTAGAAATCCTCTGATAAATTTGAGTACAGAAAGCCATCCTGTTTTTCAAAAAATCCCCATCCCTTTTCCGTGAGCTTTGGAAGAAGATAGAGGATGCTTTCTTCGAAACAGTCAGTTTGAATGCGGAAATTCAGTTCTTTTTCCGATATGGGACCATGCTTTCCGATTAGGGACTGGATGACCTGAAAATAGCAGTTATACACTTCAGAAAATAATTCTGTCATTGGTTACTCCTTATATGGTAAGTATTCGGATTCCTTAAAGTACATTCGGTACATTGCCGAAAAATCCCGCTCAAAGAAACGGGTCAGCTTGGGACAGTCCGATTCTATCGCAAGGATTCTTCCTATAAAGGTACGAATCCAGGGCAGCATTTCATTGGCGTCAAATACCTGTGTCTCGTAAGTAAAGGTGTCCGGGGCAATACGGCTTATAGTACCACCCCTGCCTTCCCGCTTCAACCGGTTTATGATGAAGCCTTCGGAATTTTCATTGATATGCAGGGTCAACTTCACATGCTCTAAATGTCTGTGGTCGCCGTTCTGAAAGGAGACGCCCCAGGCAAGGTCTTTATTCTTCTCCAATTTTTCTTTGATATGTGAATAATCAGGATAAGACTCTTTTATCTTTACCTCCTTTACGGCATCTAAGCGGGCGCTTGCAAAACGTCTGCTTCGGGGTAGATAGAGGCACAAAAAACGCCTGCCGGTCCGGGTGCTGATAAAGATTTTCAAGGGAACGCCTTCGGTTTCCTGAAAATTTTCCGATTTTGTGCTTTTAATCCTTAAGAATACAGTCTTATGTTCATGCATAGCCGAAAGGATGGAAAGGAGAATTTCGTCCTCTAAGGTATGTACAAAGAAGCTGTGCTTGATCCGGAAAATATTATTTTTAAATGCAGCGTTATCCATAATGGTATTTCCTATGATCCCCAGGGGAGAGGAAAGCTGGTAAAGTTTTATGGCATGCTTTAAACCGGAATAAGAGGATAAAACCTTTTGAAAAGAGGGAGCAAGGCGGTACAGGATTTCCTTGCCGCTTTTCTCCTTGACAAGAATGCCGGCATCTGCATATTTATTGCATTTCCGCCGTACCATTTGCGGATCAAACATTTTGTCATATTCGGAAAGAATGCCGTCCGTTATCTCATCGGCGTTCTGCTTATGGGAATGATTCAAATAATCTAAAATAAAGAAATGCAGCATAATATCATTATCCGTAAAGCTTTTTGCCTTCCATACCTGATACAGGGGATTGGTATCCAGCAGATTGCTGTCAATGGATAAATAGATATTTTTTCCTTTTCCGCTGTAATCCTGTCTGACATGGCCGGACAGCCAGCTCTCCAGCCTGCGCCGCTCATTATCATAGGTGCGGCCGCTCCAACCCGTAAATTCGTCCCGGGTTTTAAAGCCGTATACAAAAAAGTCCCGGACATATTCCCGGCTTTTAGAAAATGATTTAATAAGTTCTTTGAATTCCGACATAGTATCACCTTTTTCATTGTAACATATCCTCGCAACTTTTTTGAAATGATTCTTTTTAAGGAATGTTGTATCTTATATTCAGACGAGGGAAAACGACGAAAAGCTGTTGCTGCAGTAGCTCAGATGGTAGAGCGCGAAAAAATAGGTCTTGGCAAAGGCCTTAACAGCAAAACAAATTCCAAGGCGTTGTCGCAGGTTCGAATCCTGTCTCAGAAACAGCTTTTCAAATGTTTTCCCAAGTCAAAAGCGGCCTTACTGTGGAAAATAAGTCTTGAAAAAGGCTTTCACAGCAATTCTAAAGTGGTATTTAGCTGGTTCGAATCCGGCCCCGGTAAGGCTGCAAAAAAGTCAGGAGGAATGAAACATGAGTTTTATGGAAAAGTTACATACTGTTTTGGATAATCGTATGAAATTAACGGAAAACGGAGCTACAGGCTATGAAACAACAGGCAAAGCTCTTGTAGATTTGAATTTTGCGGTTGCATCCCTTAGGAATCAGGATGAGGAAGAAATTGTAAAGAGGTTTATTCCTGCTTTTTATGAGGACAGAATGCTTGCCATGAAATGGCTGTTTTTCTTAAGAGATGTAAGAGGCGGACTGGGCGAGAGGAGAACATTCCGCATTATTATGAAATATCTGGCAAAGAGCTTTCCTGAAATGGTAAACGCTCTTGTGGGAATTATGGCTGAGTACGGCAGGTTTGATGATTTGTTATGCCTGTTTGATACGCCTGTAGAGGAAACGGCATTGCTGGTATTGAAGGAGCAGTTGGAAAAAGATGCACAAAATATGGAGAATGGAGAAAGCATTTCTCTTTGTGCAAAATGGATGCCCGGCAACAATGCTTCTTCTGAGGAATCTCAGAGGATGGCTGCAAAACTTCGGGATTTTATGGGATTGACAGCTAAGGAATACAGAAAGCTGCTGGCTTCTTTAAGAAACTATCTGCATGTGACAGAGGTATATATGAGCGGCAATCGCTGGAATGAAATTGACTACAGCAGGGTTGCTTCCAGGGCAAATCTTATTTATAGAAAAGCCTTCCTGGTCCATGATGAAGAGCGCAGGAAAAGCTTTCTGAAAGATGTGGAAGAAAAAGGCGCAATAATGCATAGCGGTGTGCTGATGCCCCATGAAATTGTAACGCAGTATACGACACGCAATGGATGGAGACTGAGCCTGAATGCAGAGGATGCCGCATTGGAGGCATTGTGGAATAATCTTCCCGATACGGTGGCAGAAGCCGAAAATGTTCTTTGTGTGGTTGACGGCTCCGGCAGTATGTTGTGTCAGGTAGGCGAAGGAAACACCACGGCGCTTCACGTATCCAACGCTCTCGGTATTTATTTTGCGGAACGTATGGGCGGAGCATACCATAACCGTTTTATTACCTTTTCAAACACACCGAAGTATGTGGATTTGTCTGCCTGCAGAACATTAAAGGAAAAACTGGAATTGGCGTTTTCCAATAATGACTGTACCAATACAAATATAGAAGCCACTTTCCGTCTAATTCTGGAGACAGCGGTAAGAAACCGTTTAAGACAGGAAGAACTTCCCGGAACTGTTCTGGTTATTTCCGATATGGAATTTGACCAGGCAATGTGGGGAAAAAATACCGATACGCTTTTTGGTACAATAAAAAGGCAGTTTGCGGTCCATGGATATAAAATACCTAAGCTTGTATTCTGGAATGTAAACAGCAGGACAAACGTGATTCCTGTCCGCGAAAATGAACTGGGCATAGGTCTGGTCAGCGGATTTTCCGTTAATATCTGTAATATGGTTCTTTCCAATGAGCTGAATCCTTTTATGTGTCTGAAAAGAGTTTTAGAAGGAGAACGGTATAGAATGGTTGAGGAGTGTATACATTTCTGACATACCATGCAGAAGAGAAAAAGAAAAGTTAAAAGGAGAGGTCAAAACAGCTGGAAACAGTTGTATTTGGCCTCTCAAACGTTTATCATAATAATTTTCCCATATAAACTGCAATAGAAGGCTCCTTTACAGCTAAATGTTCAGTACCATATTTTGTTTCTTTAGAAATGCCTCCGCATTCTGCTATATAGGAAATTGTATCATATTCCTCTTTAAAACGGATTATATTTATTTTTAATCATATCACATGCGCAAAAAGAAAAAAGCGACGATGACATAAAGAAAGCAAAGTGTTACTATAAGATATACGATATGCATGTAGGTGTATAAGCCGTTTCATGCGATTATGAGGAGATTGTATTATGGACAAAAAAAGAAAAGCCGTCATTGCAGGCAACGAAATATCAGAGCTTTGCACCTTTCAATTAGGCGGCTATGAGCAGAAGGTATTAATAGAGGGAAAGAGTAAGGAGCTTCCCGTTGTGGTTACTCTCCACGGCGGGCCGGGAACGCCCATTCCCTTTTCTGTAGGCTGCCGGGGATTATTTCCTGAATTTACGGATCAATTCATTATGGTTTATTGGGATCAGCTTGGATGCGGTATCAATAACCATAAGATTGACGAGCGATTTACCATCGACAGCTTTGTAGATATGACGATGGATTTGCTGCGGGAAATAAAAGGAATGTTCCCCGATAACAAAATACATATATTTTCCACTTCATGGGGTTCTATCCTGAGTGCGCGGATTTTAGAAAAATCTGAAAATATGGTAAACGGTATTGTAGCATGCGGACAGATTATAAAAGAAGTGTTTTTCAACGAAGAGGTATTTAATGCCTTGGAGCGGTCGGCGCTTCCGCAGAAGAAACTGGAATTCATTAAGAAAATAAACATTGAAACCATCACACCAAAGGAAATGCAGCTGATATCCCAAAGCATCAGAAAATATACGGAAGGTTATTTTAATAAAAGCGGAAAGCAGGCTCCCATGGGAACCATGGTCAGAGGCCTTATGACAAGCCCGGATTACAGACTGAAAGATTTTAAAGCGGTAATGGTAAATGGTTATCTGAATAATGTATCCTTGTGGAAGGAAATCCTGAAACTGGATTTATCCGAAACTTTGAAAAAGACAGAAATTCCTTATGTGATGATTCAGGGCGATACGGATATTGTGGCATCCACAGAGACGGTAAAAGAATTGGTGGAAAGCAGCGGTAATCCATGCTTGAAGTATAGTGTCGTGGAACATACAGGACATATGCCGGGAATGGCTATGATGGATCAGGTTTTCAACATATTAAAGGAACAGACAGGAAAAAAATCAAAATAGTGTAATAACTCCACAAAATAGAGAAAGAGGCCTTTCGGAAATGTAGTATAATGTAAGTATGATAATACATTGAACCGGGAGGCTTTTACTATGCAGAAAAAATGGTGGCATGAAAAAATCGCATATCAGATTTATCCTAAAAGCTTTATGGACAGCAACGGGGACGGCATCGGAGATTTAGCGGGAATTACGGGGAAACTGGATTATTTAAAGGAGCTCGGCATAGATATTATATGGCTGTCACCTGTTTATCAGTCTCCTTTTGTGGACCAGGGATATGACATTTCCGATTATTACAGCATTGCGGAAGAATTCGGAACAATGGAAGATTTTGACCGGCTTTTGGCAGAGGCAAAAAAGAGAGATATCAGTATCATTATGGATTTGGTTATCAATCATTGCTCGGACCGTCATGAATGGTTTCAAAAGGCTTTAAAAGAGCCCGATGGGGAATACGGAGAATATTTTTACTTTGAGAAAGGGAAGGACGGCAATTCTCCCAGCAATTATCGCTCCTATTTTGGCGGAAGCGCATGGGAACAGATTCCGGGAACCGACAAATATTATCTGCATATGTTTGCAAAGGAGCAGCCGGATTTAAACTGGGAGAATCCTGTGGTCAGACATAAGCTTTTTGATATGGTAAACTGGTGGCTTGAAAAAGGGATTGCGGGCTTTCGGATTGACGCCATTATTAATATAAAAAAAGATTTAAGTTTTCCGGACTTCGAACCGGATGGTCCCGACGGACTCTGCGCCTGCACTAGGATGGTAGAGCAGGCAGAAGGCATAGGGGCGTTTCTGGGAGAATTAAGAGATAAGACATTTGCGCCCCATGACGCCTTTACGGTGGGAGAAGTGTTTAATATGAAAGAAGGCGCCCTTGAGGAATTTGTAGGGGACAACGGCTATTTCAGCAGCATGTTTGATTTTGCGCCTCACATTCTTTTCATGGGGAAAAAGGGCTGGTATGATGCACATGATATTGATTTTGTCCAATGGAAAAAAACCATTATTGAATCCCAGTTAAACTGTCAGGGGAAGGCTTATCTTGCCAATATTATTGAAAATCATGATGAGCCCAGAGGGGCAAGCCGTTATCTGCCTGTACATGCAAGAAACAAAGAAGGCGTTAAAATGCTTGGAACGGTAAGCCTTCTGCTCAGGGGCATTCCCTTTTTGTATCAGGGTCAGGAAATCGGTATGACAAATTGCAGGATGAAGGATATTTCCGAATATGATGATATTGATACACATAACCAGTATCAGAATGCATTGGATGCAGGACTGTCAAAGGAGGATGCCCTAGAGGTATGCTTTAAATACAGCAGGGACAATGCAAGAACTCCTATGCAGTGGAGCGGCGAAAAAAATGCCGGATTTACCCAGGGCAGACCATGGCTGAAGGTCAATGATAATTACATAGAAATCAATGTGGAGGCTCAGCAGCGTGATGAAGATTCTGTGCTTTCTTATTACAAAAAGCTGATTGCATTAAGAAAGTCTCCGGAGTGGAAGGATGTATTTGCCTACGGGGAATTTGTACCGGAATTTGAGGAAAGCGACAGTGTGTTTGCCTACCGGCGGGTATCGGGAGAAAAAAAGGCGCTGGTTCTGGCAAATTTCGGAAAGGATAAAGCGGTTTTGAAGCTTTCCGCCTGCGCCAAGGAGATTCTGCTTTGTAACAGAGAGCGGTCCGGCAGTTTAGAGGACTGTGTAGAGTTAGAGCCTTCCGAAGTTCTGGTTTTATGGCTGGAAGCTTAAACAGGGCGGTGGATTTCATTTTTCCTTTATGATAAGATAAGTAATATGTAAATAGCAAAACGGTGTACAGGGAGAATAATGGCATGGAAATAAGGGATTATGAAACAGTTTTGAACTCTATGCAGAACATAGGAGTTTATGTTATAAGGGAAGATAATCATCAGGTTTTATACTATAACGGGCGGGTAAAGGATGTGTATCCCGATATGCGCCTTGGACTGGTCTGCCATGAAATCTGGAAAGGAGTCTGTTCCAACTGTCCCCTTATTTACATAGGCGACAGAAAAGAGTATAAAACCATTAATTACAATAATCCCTTCGGAAAAATAGTAGATATTACGGCAACCCGGATTATCTGGGAGGAATCAATTCCGGCTTTTCTCATTACGGTCATGCCTCATGTGGAAGCGGTCAGCAACGTTTATAATAAAATTCTGAAAATAAATTTAACTGAAGATACCTATGAGATAGTAAAAACGAGTCCTGAAGACAGGAAGAATACGAATCTGCAAAGTAATAGCCTGTCAAAAAACATCAGGGATTTTATTGACAGAGGGAATATATATATAAAAGATGTTGAACGTTTTCGGAAATTTGTTGATATAGAATTGATTCGGGAAGAAATGAAAAATGACAGGCATGTGCTGGTTTGTACCTACAGACGTCTGTCTCATGGCGGTTTCAGATGGCATACTACGGAGATTGTTCCGGATGCTGATTACTCGGAACAAAACCAGATAGTAATGCTGTATGAGAAAGATGTCCATGACATCTACGGAAGAGGGCTGGCATTAGAGGAGATGAGTGCCCAAAACGACAAACGGATGGCAGTCATTATTAAATCCAGATTTGATGTGATGAATACCGTATATCTGGATACGGGTATGTGCGAGCGCATTTATCTGAGCGACAATGATGAAAGCGGCAGTGTGCGCATAGGGGATTATGCCTATTATATCGAAAAGGCTGTGGAGGAAGTAGTTTGTGAGGAAGATATCAACAAATTCATAAATGCTTTTTCTTTAGAAAGTCTGCGAAAAAAGGCGGAAGAGGTTGAAGATTATTGTGAAGAGGTGCACCAGTATCGGATTAAGAATTCCGAAACCGAATGGGTAGAAGAAAACGTCTTTTTTATCCGTCAGAACGGAACGGTTCTTGTGAATATACTGGGAAGAGATATTACAAAAGAAAAGCAGAAAGAGGCAGCGGATAAGAAAGCAAAGGCCGAGAGAGCAAATATCATTTACAGCTTAAGCAGTCTGTTCTTTGCCACCTATTATATGGATTTAAAGGCGGGAACCTTCCGTATGGTAAAGCAGATGGATGCGGTAGGCGAGGTCTTAGGGGCGGAAAATAACTGTGTGGAGGGAATCCGCAGGTATGCCCAGCATTTTATTCATCCCGATGACAGGGAGGAATATCTGAAAATAATGGATTACGACAGTCTGATGGAAACATTAGATGAAGAACATCCCCTTCTGGTAGTGGAGTATCGGAGAATAAAGGAAAATGCGGACGGCTCCTTTTTGGAAGACGGCTGGGTCAGGGCAACGGTGGTTCTCTCGGAGTCAGAGAATGGAAAGCCCAAGACTGCTTTATATACTGCCCTGGATATAACGGACAGCAAGCAGAAGGAGGAAAAAGAGCATCAGGTCTTAAGGGAGGCATGTGAGGCGGCGACTCGTGCCAATGCTTCCAAAAGTGAATTTTTATCCAGAATGAGCCATGATATCCGCACGCCCATGAATGCCATTATCGGTATGACGGCTATAGCAGGCACGCATCTGAATGAAAAGGAGCGGGTAGCGGACTGCCTGAACAAGATTACCGTATCCAGCAAGCATCTGCTTTCCCTGATCAATGAAGTGCTGGATATGAGCAAAATAGAGTCGGGCAAGATAGATCTGGAAGAAGAGGAATTTCATCTTCCGGCGTTGATACAGAATCTTCTGACGATTATCCGGCCTTCTATCCAGGAAAAGGACCACGATTTGAGAATTCATATCGGAGGCGTGGAGCATGAGGATGTCATCGGAGACGCCATGAGGCTGCAGCAGGTTTTTGTGAATATTCTCGGCAACGCCGTAAAATATACTCCTGCCGGTGGAAAACTGGAGGTGGAAATAGCGGAGAAGCCTTCCAGACTTCCCGAATACGGATGCTACGAATTCATTTTCCGGGATAACGGTATCGGCATGTCCGATGAATACCAGAAGAAGATATTTGAACCCTTCAGCCGTGCAGAGGATTCCCGCGTCAGCAAGATTGAAGGAACGGGACTGGGAATGGCCATTGCCATGAATATCATCCATATGATGAATGGCAATATTACGGTGGAAAGCGAGTTGGGCAAGGGTTCGCAGTTCACTGTAACGGTATTTTTAAAACAGCAGAATACGTCTACGCCTGATGTAGAACGATTTGTAAATCTGCCGGTTTTAGTGGCGGATGATGACAGGGATTCCTGTGAAATGGCATGCCAGATACTGGATGAGCTGGGAATGAAGAGCCAGTGGGTCTTAAGCGGCAGAGAGGCTGTAAAATCCGTAAAGGATGCTCATGATAAGGAGGAGGATTTCTTTGCGGTCATACTGGATTGGCAGATGCCGGATATGGACGGAATCGCTACGGCAAGAGAAATTCGGAAGCAGGTGGGACCGGATGTGCCGATCATTATTCTTTCCGCCTATGACTGGAGCAAGATAGAGGAAGAGGCCAGAGAAGCAGGTGTGGACGGATTTATTTCAAAACCCCTGTTTCGCTCTAAGCTGGTATATTTGTTTAAACAGCTTACAGGAGAGGAAGGAAGTAAGGAGCTGGAAAAAGCCGAAAAGCTTCCGGAACGGGATTTTACGGGAAGAAGAGTGCTTTTGGCCGAGGATAACGAGTTGAACCGGGAAATTGCGGAAGAAGTCATAGGCAGCACCGGTGTTATTGTAGAGAGCGTAGAAAACGGCAGGCTTGCAGTAGAGAGATTTGAGGCTGTGGAAGAGGGATACTATGATTTGATTTTTATGGATATCCAGATGCCGGTCATGAACGGCTATGATGCCGCCAGAGCCATAAGGGGAAGCGTAAAAAGAGACGGTAAACGGATTCCCATTATTGCCATGACGGCAAATGCCTTTGCCGATGATGTAATGGACAGTAAAAGGGCGGGAATGAATGAGCATATTCCCAAGCCCCTGGACTTTGACCAGTTAATAGATTGTATGAACCGGTGGTTTCAGACGGAAGACGGTAACGGGCGGGAATTATTGTAAAGGAACCGGCCCTGCCAGTTCTTCCCTGGTTACATAGAGACTCATATCGTTTCCGGAGCTTAAGCGCCATTTAACCAGCCGGATTTGTTTTCTTTCGATTTCCAGACAGGTAATGCCGTAAGGGTGGACGCAGCTGCCGCTGTTATAATACCAGCTGTCTGCAGCGGACAGAGCGGGGCGGTGGGTATGCCCTGTGATCAGAATGTGATTTTCCTGTTTTGCCCAATGCTGGAGGCGTTCTTCCGCCTTGCGTTTCTTTGTATAATTTTTAGCGGCGCTGGTGGGATCCAGAACCCCGTAATGCTCCAAAGGCTTCCAGAGGTATCTGACAAGGAAACAGTTAATGCGCCAAAGGGTGGAGTTGAATAAATCCGCCTGATGGCCGTGGGTCAGATAAACATCCCTGGAATCCGGGCAGTCGTTTTCCAAAATAATTCCGCTATGAAACAGCATATCGGGCATAAAGGGCTGCTTTTCCCAATAAGAGCAGTCACAGGACTCGCAGTGATAGGTACAGCAGTTTTTTTCTCTGTAGCGCCGGTCTTTTTTTATCATATCATGATTGCCGTAAAGCATATACAGGCGGTTTTGCCGGCCAAAAAGGGATAAAAGCTCAAATACATCGTCATGGGCTTCCATGATCTGCTGCATACTGCGGTTTTCCCACAGTTCATCCCCGTCGCCTAACTCTATATAGGTAAAGCCTTGTCTGTAATAGTGCCTGAGGGCGGCAAAATACAGGTTCTGGTTTTTCAGGAAATTGTCGTTGGTAGTTCCTGTGCCTCTATGGCAGTCGCTGACTAATACATATTTAGTACGGTTATGAAGAGGGAGCCTTAAGGCTCCCTCAAATGATCTGGAAAGTCGGGAATAATAACTCATAATTTTACCCTCTCTCTTATTAGATTTTTTTATATTTTCTGATACGAAGCATTTTGCGGAAGGCAAAAGGCAAGTAATAGTACAGATAAAGAATCCTGTCTATGGAAAGGCAGAAAGGTCTGGTTACAAACAGATAAACTCTGCACCAGAAATGATTCTTGCACTGGGCGATTTTTCTCATAAGCCGTTTCCATATACTGTAGCATCCGTCAGCGTCCTCAAAGGTAAAGGAGACGGTGCTGTGGCAGATGCGAATCTCTCTCGGTCTGTAGCCTGCTTTTACCAGTCCCCGGGCAAAAGCCTCTGCCATGTCTTCGTTATGGAAGGTAATGGAAACCTTCATGGTCAGGTCTGAAGGCCTGGAGAAACAGCCCATGGAAAAGGCGGTAAGCCACCAGTGTATCTTGCACAGATGGGCTATATCCTCGCCGCTCCGGTAAAGATCAAAATGCAGCTTCAGCATATTTTCATCATCAGCGCATCGGAACAGCTCATATTTTAATTCCTCTTCATCCAATATACGATCAGAGTAATATACGCCGATTTCACAGCCGGTATTAATGCCGTACTGGCCTTTCCACAGTTCAATCATCCATGTCCTGCCTTCATAATTAAAATAAACCGGCAGGCAGTCAATGATCATATTGACATGGGGAGCGGCTTCGTCGTAAAGCCGGCAATAACCGAATTGTCTCTGCCAGGCATCAATACGGGTAGTAAAAATATCCTGGGAGAGAACATAGGAATATCCGAAAGGTTCTATCAAATCCTTTAATATGCGGCATTTTTCATCCATGCACATAGAGCAGACTTTTTTGATGATTTTTTTTCTGTGAAAATGGTTGATACAGAAAAAGAAAAGAAGTATCAGAAAAAAGATACCGAAAAACAGATACATATGCATAGTCCTTATCAATTGGTTTGCTATATTTTATGTTTTAATGTCGAAAAAGGTGTTATAAAATAAGTATATTTTCTAAACACGGGAAATCTGCTACAATGGTAAAATAGCAAAAAGCATATATATTTATGGAAAGTGGTTTTGAAAGTACAGGGAAACCAATTGCAGAAAGAAGAAAAGTTGAATAAAAAAGGAGCATCTGCAGGCTATGACGGAAAATAAAGAATATACAACAAAAGAATTGATGAAAAGGTTTATACCCTATTACAGGCCTTATTTAAAAACCATGGTATTTGATTTGTTCTGCGCATCCCTGACCACAATCTGCGAGCTGGTTCTGCCGTTGATTATGCGTTATATTACCAATCAGGCGTTGGCAGAGGTTATGACTCTTACGGTAAAGACGGTGGGATTTTTGGGACTTTTATATTTAGGACTGCGTGTGATTGACTGTCTGGCCAATTTTTATATGGCGGATATGGGTCATGTAATGGGTGCTAAGATAGAAACCGATATGCGAAGGGATGCTTACGACCATTTGCAGCAGCTTTCCAACACTTATTATAATAACACCAAGGTAGGACAGATTATGGGAAGGATTACCAATGACCTCTTTGATGTGACTGAATTTGCACATCACTGTCCTGAAGAATTTTTTATTGCGTTTGTCAAGGCTTTAGGGGGATTTATCATTCTCGGAAATATTAATCTATTGCTGACAGTTATTATTTTTATTATCGTGCCCGTTATGCTTTTTACCTGTATGGGCTTAAACCGACGGATGAAAAAAGCCTTTGCAAAGCAGAGGAATCAGATCGGGGAGCTGAATGCCCGGATTGAAGACAGTCTTCTGGGGCAGAAGGTGGTTAAGGCGTTTACCAATGAAGAGATGGAAAAAGCTAAGTTTGAAAAGGATAATATCAGTTTCTTAGACATTAAAAAGGAAACCTATGTCTATATGGCGGGATTTCAGACCACCACAAGATTTTTTGACGGCATTATGTATCTGGCAGTGATTCTGGCGGGAGGAATGTTCCTTGTGAAGGGCTTTATCAGCCCGGGTGATCTGGTGGCTTATCTTTTGTATGTTACCACATTGATTGCCACCATCCGCAGGATCATTGAGTTTGCCGAGCAGTTTCAGCGCGGTATGACGGGAATTGAGAGGTTTTTGCAGATTATGGATGCGGATATTGAGATTTTTGATGAACCGGATGCGGTATCTGTGGATGAACTGCAGGGAAATATCCGCTTTGAGGATGTTACCTTTGAGTATCCCGATGACCACAATCAGGTATTTGAGCATTTGAATCTTTCCATTAGGCAGGGAGAAAAGGTGGCTATTGTAGGACCTTCCGGCGGAGGAAAGACAACGCTCTGCAATCTGATTCCCAGATTTTATGATACAACCTGCGGCACCATTACCATAGATGGTATGGATATTAAAAAGATTGCGCTCAAAAGCTTGAGGGGACATATCGGCATGGTTCAGCAGGAGGTTTATCTGTTTTCCGGCACGGTCTTTGAAAATATAGCTTACGGAAAACCGGGGGCTTCCAGGGATGAGATAATGGATGCTGCAAAAAAGGCAGGCGCCCATGAATTTATAGAGGAATTGAAGGATGGCTATGACACTTATGTGGGAGAGAGAGGAGTTAAGCTTTCCGGCGGACAGAAGCAGAGAATCAGCATTGCCAGAGTATTTTTGAAAAATCCTTCTATTATTATTCTGGATGAAGCCACAAGCGCCCTTGATAATGAAAGTGAGTTTGCGGTAGCAAAATCCTTAAATGCCCTTGCGGAAGGGAGAACGACTCTGACCATTGCCCATCGGTTATCCAGTATCCAGAATGCCGACAGGATTCTGGTTCTGACACAGGATGGCATTGTGGAAGAAGGAAACCATAAGGAATTAATGGAACTTCAAGGAATTTACTACCGCTACTATACGGCGGCAAGTGAGATCCGGTAATAAATATTTTTGACTGATACTGCTTTTCGGGCGGATATCGTATTTCAGTGCACTATTTTGAACGTATGGATTGCGGTCAAAATAGTGCATGATAAATTTAATATAGTTTATACTTGCAACAAAAAACAGAATGTGATAAAATAATGGCAAATAAAGGACATATCTAAAATTCTTA
>CAZDRM010000039.1:4588-15644 GCA_964507745.1 uncultured Lachnospiraceae bacterium | reverse complement strand
CTGAATTCATGCAGAAGATTATCGATGCGGAAGGTCTGGTAAATTATATTAATGCTAAATAAAGTTCGTAGTTAAGAAGAATGTGGCATAAAAGGTTTTGATAGTGTAAAATAAAATCTGTCATGGAAATTACTGTTTTTAACAGCATTTCCATGGCAGGTTTTTTATGGTATAGTAGGAGTATCCTGACAAATATTATGCAGTCTGCGAATCAGTAGAGATTGAAGCATATCTGGATACAATCGGGAGATACAGGAGTTGTCTGTTATAAATATGATGATGGACAATGGGTGCGGGATGAATCCGCAGAGAGACCTGATGATATTATTTCAAAATATGATTAAATGAATTTTTGGGAGGATTTCAAAATGAGTATGGATTTAAATTTTTGGAAATATAAAGAAGGGGTTGTTCATGATAACAAGAAAATTTATGAATTGGCATGTTGTGATGGTAAAACAATGGAAGAATTAGAAAATCTTCCTATAGATGAAATTTTCAAAAAGATTAATTCTGTTTTTTCAAATTGGACGGCATTAGATAAAAATCATTATGAGAATGAGAAAGAGGACAGAGGAGCTTTTGAGATTTTTGCAACTTCACAAATTATAAGATTTGATTGTTATGGTATGCAGGAAAACGATATGAATTCTCTTATGGACATTTTAATTGATTTTGGATGTCCACTATATGACCCGCAAATATCAACAAGGTTCGATTCGTGGACAGACAGGTAAGAAAGGAAATTCATATGGACACCAACGTTTTTTTTAAAACCCTTGATAAAATGTTTACAGAAGGAAAATCCCCGGAGGAAACTGACACATTTTTATGTGAAAGTCTGGCAAAAGCCAACGAGGAAAAGGACTATGGCGCCTATGTTACCATCGGCAATGAAATGATCGGCTTTTACCGGAGCATTTCCCAATATGATAAATGCTTTCAGATTTCTGAAGATACCCTGATGCTTATGGAGGAACTGCAGTTAGACGGAACAGAGCACTTTGGCACCACGCTTTTGAATGTGGCGACGGGATACCGCGCCGCAGGCAGGCTGAATGAAAGTCTTTCCTATTATGCAAGGGCATTGCAGCTTTACGAACAGCTTCTGCCGCCGGGAGATTATCGGTTTGCAGGCTTATATAACAATATCAGCATTTTATTGGAACAGTTAAATGACAATGAAAAAGCCGTCATATTTTTGGAGAGGGCTTTGGATATTATAGATAAAATTCCCGAAGGGGCATCGGAACAGGCGTCAACGAGAACGAATCTGGCTCTGGTAAAAATGAAGCTTGGAAATATCGACGAAGCAGAAGCACTTTTGCAGGACGCCGTAAAGCGGTATGAGGCTTTGAAGGGAGAAACAACCGATGCTCATTATTCCGCCGCCTTGGCGGGGTTAGCAGAGGTATATTTTAAAAAGGAGGAGTATGAAAAATCTCTTTCTTTTTATGAAAAAGCGGCGGAAGAGGTTAAACTGCATTTTGGGGAAAACGAGAGTTATCAGTTATTATTACAGAATGCGGAGCTGGTAAAATCCCATCTAAAGTAATGTGTGTTTATTTTGGAAATTATTCTGCCTAAAGAATATGATCAGAGAGTGGATATATTTCTATGGAGGTTATTATGAACGGCTTGGAACTGGCACAGGCATACTATCAGGAGCATGAAAATCAATTACGGGAAATTATGGGAGAGGATTTTTGCAAAATTTCCATAGGTTTGTGCGGACAAGGTTCAGAGTGCTTCGGCTTTGATGATGAAATTTCCAAAGACCATGATTTCGGACCGGGGTTCTGTATTTTTTTAGATGATGAGTTAAAAGAGAAATACGGAGAAAAACTGGAACAATTTTATGAAGGACTGCCTAAAGAATTTATGGGAATGGAACGTATGATTTCATCTCACGGACAGGGGCGTGTGGGCGTGCTTTCCACAAAAGACTTTTATTTTGCCAATCTGGGTATTGATAAAGAGCCGGAAAATTTTTATCAATGGTATCAGCTTTCCGAGGAAAGGCTTGCCATGGTTACCAACGGCAGGATTTTTCACGAAGGCAATGATGACTTCATGAAGACGAGAAAGATTTTTTTGAATTTTTATCCTGAGGAAGTCAGGATAAAAAAACTGGCGTCCCGATTTGCGGTCATGGCTCAGGCAGGACAGTATAATTACGGAAGGTGCCTGATGCGCAAGGATTATGTGGCGGCTTATTTTGCCCTAAGCCTTTTTATGAAAAGTGCCGTTTCTGCAATTTATCTGTTAAATCATCAATATATGCCATTCTATAAATGGGCGCATTACGGTTTGAAGAATCTGCCGGTATTAGGTAATTTGTCGGATGCTTTTTCGTGGCTTTCCACATCCTCCATGGGAATTGTAAATGTTCCGGCGGGGGACGAAGGAATGCGGCAGTATGAGGGAAGCGTCTTTGTTGAAATGATCTGCGGGGAGATTGTAAAAGAATGCGTCAGGCAGGGGCTGTTAAAGGAACCTGTGGATTTTCTGGATAATGGTGTGCCGATGCTGCAGGAATCTATAAAAGATGATTTACTGCAAAGGATTCCGTTAGAAATGTGATTCCTGCGAACAATATTACTCTAAAGAGTACAAGTGGCGTGCTTAAATGAGCATTTGGTAAATGCATTGAGGGTCAACAACTGCAATTTAGCAGAGATTATTTGTGATTGAATTTATGGAAATGTATGTTCGATTATGATACAATGGCTTCATGATGAATAAAAAAAGAATCAGAAGTATGATAATTCTGGCAGGAATCCTTTTGGTTTCTGCAGTCTGGATAATGATATACCGCACAAAGGATACCGGCGGGCTGGTTGTGATTACCCTTGGGGGCGAAGTCATAGAGGAAATGCCTTTAAATGCGGATGGCAGCTTTATGGCAGGCTCTAAAGAAGGAGATTACAATCTGGTTGTGGTTGAAAACGGAAAAGCTTATGTATCCGAAGCGAATTGTGCCAATCAGATATGCAAAAACAGCCAAAGCATTTCCAAAAGCGGAGAAGTGATTACCTGTATTCCTCACAGGCTTGTGGTAACTATCGTTTCCCCCAAAAAGGAGGTGGATGCGGTTGCGTACTGACAAAGTGGCAAAAATGGGACTTCTGCTGGCTTTGGGCATGATTTTATCCTATGTGGAAGTATTATTTCCTATTGCACCCTCCATGCCGGGAGTGAAAATCGGACTGGCCAATATATTGGTAGTGCTTTTGCTGTATTCCTACGGTTGGAAGTATGGGGTAATTTATCAGCTTTCCAGAATTCTTCTGACGGCAATGCTGTTCGGGAATCTGTTCAGCTGCATTTATTCTCTGACAGGAGCTGCGCTTTCTATGGCGGTTATGATGGGCTTAAAAAAAGCAGACCTTCTGGATATGGCAGGCATCAGCATGTCGGGCGGGATTGCTCATAACATAGGACAGTTAACAATAGCTTATTTCGTGGTGCAGAATGCCGCTGTGGGATGGTATTTGCCCGTCCTTTTGATAACGGGAGCGCTTAGCGGTTATGTTATCGGTTTTATCAGTGAAATTTTGTTAAAGCGGAAATTATTAGCAGGAGATTAATTTATGATAGCATATTTAGTGGGAACGGTGGCTGAGGTTTCCGAGGATAATATTGTTGTAGATTTAAACGGTATGGGCTTTAATGTAAGGGTTCCCTACGGCTATGGTTTTAAAGTGGGCTCTGAAATAAAAGTACATACCTATACCTACGTAAAGGAAGACGCTTTCCAGCTCTTCGGTTTTGAAACCAAAGACCAGCTGGAACTGTTTAAAAAGTTAATTACCGTAAACGGTATCGGACCTAAAGGTGCATTGGCGATTTTATCGGTTATGAGCGCCAACGACCTGCGCTTTGCCATTTACAGTCAGGATGCCTCGGCAATTGCAAAGGCTCCCGGCATCGGCAAAAAAACAGCGGAACGGGTTATATTGGACTTGAAAGACAAAGTAAAATTGGAAGATATTACCACACTGACCGGTGGAGAGGAAACGGAAGCCGGATTACCTGCCGATAACTTTGAAGCAGCAAGAAAAGAAGCTATTGATGCGCTGACGGCTCTGGGCTATGGTATCAGCGAGGCGGCAAAAGCAGTTTCCAAGGTTACTGTTACGGAAGATAGCACTACGGAAGAGATACTGAAAAAAGCATTGAAAAATCTATTCTGAAAAATATATACCCCTTAATTAATGGCATTGCAAGATTGATACAGAGTGTTAAAATGTATTAAAACAATAAGAGAAATATGCAGTAAATTTAGCTGTAAATAAAAAAGGAAATCATATGGCACAGAGAATCATTGAGACCTCCCTTACGGAAGAGGATCAAAAAATTGAAGGAACCCTCCGTCCCCAGAAAATGGATGATTATATCGGACAGTCAAAGGCGAAGGAAACTCTGAAAATTTATATTGAAGCGGCAAAAAGACGGAATGACCCCCTGGATCACGTTTTATTTTACGGACCGCCGGGACTTGGTAAGACCACCCTTGCAGGAGTCATTGCCAATGAAATGGGCACCCATATCAAGGTCACAAGCGGACCGGCCATTGAAAAGCCGGGAGATATGGCGGCGATTTTAAACGGGCTTTCCGACGGGGATGTGCTTTTTGTGGATGAAATTCACAGGCTGAACCGTCAGGTGGAAGAGGTTTTATATCCTGCCATGGAGGATTATTGTATTGATATTATGATCGGAAAAGGCCCTACGGCAAAATCCATCCGTCTGGATCTGCCCAAATTTACCCTTGTGGGGGCAACTACAAGAGCAGGGCTTTTATCTGCGCCTTTGAGAGACCGGTTTGGCGTCATTAACCGGCTGGAATTTTACAGCGTGGAGGAACTGGTAACGATTATTATGCATTCCGCTGAAATTCTTCAGGTAAAAATAGAGCCGGAGGGAGCTGTGGAACTGGCCAGAAGAAGCAGAGGCACACCGAGGCTTGCCAACAGGGTATTAAAGAGAGTCAGGGATTTTGCCCAGGTGCGTTTTGACGGTGTCATTACCGAAAAGGTAGCGGTTGAAGCCTTAGACCTTCTGGATGTGGACAAGCTGGGACTTGATCATGTGGACCGGAACCTGCTGATGACAATGATAGAAAAATTTGGCGGAGGCCCTGTAGGTCTGGACACTCTGGCGGCGGCAACAGGAGAGGATCCGGGCACCATTGAGGATGTCAATGAACCCTATCTGATAAAAAACGGACTGATTAACAGAACGCCCAGAGGAAGGGTTGTAACGCCGTTGGCATACCTGCATTTTGGCCTTAAAGAGCCTGAATAAAATAAAAAAACATAATTTTCTCCTGAAAACAGTTGTTTTCTACTTGGATTTTGTTATAATATATGTTGTATTCATATAGAGATAAGAGGGCACATCTTGTGCTTGCCATACAGGGGAGAAAGATTATGTCAGCAAAAACCGAAACAGAAGTAATGATAGGCGGAAAGGTATTTACACTCAGAGGAAGTGAAAGTGAAGAGTACCTGCAGAGAGTTGCTATTTATATTAACAATAAGCTAGCAGAATACAACAAAATCGAGAGCTACCGCAAACAGTCGGTAGATTCTAAAAATGTGTTGCTGCAGCTTAATATAGCAGATGATTACTTTCAGGCCAAAAAGAAGATTGACAAGTTAGAGGAAGAACTGGAGCGGAAGGAAAAAGAGCTTTATGATTTAAAGCATGAGCTGATTTCCACCCAGATTAAGCTGGAAAGTACGGAAAAGACCATGAAATCCATGCAGGGAGAAATCAATGAGGGCGCAAAAAAAATCGTGCGTCTGGAAGCGGAATTAAAGGGAGTCAAATAAAGAATAAGTATCAGCAAATACATATGGGTTGTTGCAAATCCTTTGCAACAGCCTTTTTCTTTAGAAATGATAATGGAGAAATATATTGGGTAAAGTGGAATTGTTAGCGCCTGCCGGAGATATGGCCTGCTTTAAGGCGGCTATAAATGCCGGTGCGGATGCGGTATATTTAGGCGGAGAAGAATATGGTGCACGGGCTTATGCCTCTAATTTTTCAAAGGAGGAACTGTGCCGGGCAATTGATTATGCCCATTTATTTAACATAGGGGTCTATTTAACGGTCAATACGCTTGTAAAGGAACGGGAGCTGGAGGGATTATGTTCTTTTTTGAAACCTCTATACGAAGCGGGATTGGATGGTGTGATCGTTCAGGACTTCGGCGTATTGGAAGTCATAAAAGAAAATTTCCCGTATTTGGCATTGCACGCCAGCACCCAGATGTGCATTACAGGAAAATACGGCGCCGAATGTTTAAAGAAATACGGCGTCAGCCGCGTTGTGCCGGCAAGAGAGCTTTCTTTGGAAGAGCTTTCGGAAATCAAAAAAGAAACAGGATTGGAAATAGAGGCATTTATTCACGGGGCCATGTGCTATTCCTATTCAGGACAATGCCTTTTCAGCAGTTTTTTGGGTGGAAGAAGCGGTAACAGGGGAAGATGCGCAGGACCCTGCAGGCTGCCTTATTCCGTGTTTGATCAAAAAGAGGTTTATCCTTTAAGCCTCAAAGATATGTGTACTCTTCCCATCATAGACAAGCTGATAGATGCAGGTATTGATTCCTTTAAAATTGAAGGCAGGATGAAAAATCCCTATTATGTGGCAGGGGTAACTTCCGTTTACCGGAAATATATAGACCTTTATAAGAACGGGAAAAACGGAAAAGAAGGCTTTGGCAAGGGACTCACGGAATCAGAGGAGTTCAGGAAGGACCTGGAGCTTTTGCAGAGCCTGTATGTGCGTACCAGTCTGGAAACAGGTTATTATTACCGCCATAACGGAGAGGAAATGGTTACTATCCGCAAACCGGGTTATGAAACCGGCGATGAAAAACAGTTTTCCTCTTTAAAAGAAGAATTTCTGGATAAAGACAAAAAAATAGAGCTGCAGTGCCGCATATTTGTCAATGCAGGAGAAATCATAACGCTTAAAATTTGTGATAAAATTGGGAACAGCGTTACTTGTCATGGGACAAATCCGGTACAAAAGGCACAGAAGCGGCCGGTTACAGAGGAGGATGTCAAAAAACAGCTTTTAAAGACGGGGAATACAGCATTTTATTTTTCTGATGTTTCGGTTATAATGAGCGGAGAGGTATTCGTTCCGCTGAAAGAAATAAATGAATTGAGAAGAGACGCCCTTAATAGAATGGAAAGCCTGTTAACATGGCACTACAAAAGGACGGAAGAATGGCATTATAAAAAGACCGAAGAGGGGCAATCGGCAGAAAAAAATGACATTTCAGAAAATGTCAGCATCCGTGAGAGAAATGTACCGTCAGGAAAAACGGAATTCAGTATAGCGGTTTCCACAGCAGGACAGCTGAATGACATTGTTTCATGGATAACCGGACAAGAGTTGTCTTCCAATGCCGGAGCAAACCCTGAAGAAGGTCATGAAAAAGAAAGAAGTACACATATATCTGTATTGGAACTGGGATTTTGCGTATTAGAAAACCTGCCGGATATAAAAGATGATATTTGTAGACTGAAGGAGCAGGGAATTTCCATCCATTTAACCCTGCCTCCAGTTTTCAGAAAAGCAGCTGCAGAATATCTGGACAGGCTTCTTCATAAAGAAGAACTGGATTTGTTTGACGGCTTTTACTGCGGCAGTCTTGATGCATTGGAATATATCAAGAAACGGCTGGAGCAGGAGGGATTTGCTTCGGGAGATAAAATACTGGCCGCCGATTATAACCTGTATACGGCAAACCATAAGGCGGCTTTATTTCTATATAAACAGGGCGTGCAAAATTTTGTGGCCCCCTATGAATTGAACCGGTACGAATGGAAAGAACTGAAAGAACAGCTTGACGCAAAAGAAGAGCTGCAAGGCTTAAGGACGGAATATACGATTTACGGACATGTTCCCTTTATGCAGTCTGCAGGCTGTGTGAAGAAAACCTTCCGCAGATGTGACGGAAAAAACGGCACAACTTATCTGACGGACAGAATGGGGAAAAAGCTTCCTGTTGTAAATTTCTGCTCTCTGTGTCAAAATACGGTTTATAACAGCGTTCCTTTGTATCTCTATGAAGAAATGAAGGAAATTGTATGTGATATGTATAGAATTGTCTTTACGATTGAAAATTCCCAAAGGGTAAAAGAAGTGCTTTCCTGTTTTCTTTCGGGCAGGGAGCTGGATTCATTTGAATATACCAAAGGGCACTTTAAGAAAGGTATTGAGTAACAATGGCATATGTTATATCTGACTTATCTAAATATGTAATTGCGGTTTTTATGGCATTTTATACTTATGAATCCTTTGCCGCATTCCGGGGACGGAATGAAGAAAAAAAGGAAGGTATTTATACAAGGCAGATTATCTGCATGTTTATCGTGCACTTTGTATCCTTTGCTGCTATTTGTCTGGAAACCAGCGATTTGAGTTATATAATTTTTTATGGCTTCCAGCAGATTCTTTTGTTTACAACCATCGCGTTGTTTCGGGTTGTCTATAAGGATGCCAGCAGACTTATGATCAATAATATGTGCATGCTTTTATCCATTGGCTTTGTTATGCTCACAAGGCTGGACTTTGACCGGGCACAGCGGCAGTTTAAAATTGTAACCATATCCCTGCTGCTTGGAATCGCCATTCCTTACCTCATTAAGAAGTTTCGCTTTCTAGAAAAATTTACATGGATTTATGGTTTGGTAGGTGTGTTTGCTCTGGCAATCGTGCTGATTTTGGGAGCGGTAACCAATGGCTCCAAAATTTCCTATTCCATTGGCGGATATACTTTTCAGCCTTCGGAGTTTGTTAAAATTCTGTTTGTTTTCTTTGTGGCCGGAATGTATGTCAAGTCCAGGGATTTTCTGCAGGTGGTTATTACCACCATGGCAGCGGCAGCCCATGTTATAGTTCTTGTTTTGTCCAAGGA
This sequence comes from uncultured Lachnospiraceae bacterium, assembly GCA_964507745.1. Lineage (GTDB taxonomy): Bacteria > Bacillota > Clostridia > Lachnospirales > Lachnospiraceae > UBA2882. Next base: position 6,700 of record CAZDRM010000039.1, on the reverse strand, counting down.
TTTGGGAAGCGCCCTTATCTTTTTTGTGGTCTATGTGGCTATGACGTTTGTTGCCACACGGAATTACTTTTATCTGATTTTAGGAATTTTAGCAGGTTGTGGTTCCGGGATTGTTGCAGCCAAAATATTTTCCCATGTAAGAGTAAGGATTCTGGCATGGCGGGACCCCTGGAGCTATATTGACGGTTCCGGTTATCAGATAACTCAGTCCCTTTTTGCCATAGGAACGGGAGGATGGTTCGGCATGGGACTTTACCAGGGAGAGCCTACGGCAATCCCTTATGTATCCGAAGATTTTATCTTTTCCGCCGTTGCGGAGGAACTGGGCGTATTCTTCAGCATCTGTCTGATCCTGGTATGCTTAAGCAGTTTTATTGCTTTTATCTATGTGGCAATGAGAATGAAAAACGAATATTATCGTCTGATTGCAACCGGACTGGCGGTTACATACATATTCCAGATCTTTCTGACGATTGGCGGCGGGACCAGATTTATTCCCCTTACGGGTGTTACCCTGCCCTTTATAAGTTATGGCGGAAGCAGCGTGCTTTCCACCTTGATTATGTTCTGCATTGTTCAGGGAATTTATTGTATCAGGGCAGAGGAAGGAGAGCATAATGGCAGAAAAGAAGTGGAAGAATGACAGGGACGAGACCCTGACGGAAAATAAAACTTCAAAAAAGAAAAAGAAAAAAAGCAGAAATAGAGAATTGTGGATCATAACCTATCTTTTTATTGCATGTATGCTTGCTGTTATCGGTAATGAAATTTATTTTGTTTATGCGGAAAGTGAAACGGCGGTAAACAATTCCTATAATCCCAGGCAGGAGCTTTTGGCATCTAAAAATATCAGGGGACAGATTTTGTCTGCCGATGGGGAGACCCTTGCCCAGACTGTCAGGGGAGAGGATGGAAATGAAGAGCGGCTCTATCCCTATGGTTCCCTGTTTTCCCATGTGGTGGGATATTCCACAAGGGGTAAAACAGGAGTGGAATATCTGGGAAATATGGCATTATTAAATTCTAATGCCGCTTTCGGGGAAAAAATCCAGAACGAGTTGACTTCCCAGAAAAATATCGGCGATAACGTCATAACCACTCTGGATGTAGATGTACAGAGGGCGGCTTATGAGGCCCTGGGCGTTTATGACGGCGCCATTATTGTGACAGAGCCTTCCACAGGCAGAATTATCGCCATGGTTTCCAAACCAGATTTTGATCCCAATGAAATTGCTGATATCTGGGATGAACTGGTGGCGGATGATTCCAGCAGCGTTTTGTTAAACAGGGCAACCCAGGGATTGTATCCCCCGGGGTCAACCTTTAAAATGATTACGGCTTTAGCGTATTACAGACAAAACGGCGGGGATGTTTCGGGATATCATTACCAGTGCGGCGGCTCCTTGACCAATAACGGCCACAGAATCAATTGTTATCACGGTTCAAGCCATGGTAGTCTTGATTTCCAGAAAAGTTTTGAGAAATCCTGTAATTCCTCCTTCGCCAATATCGGACTGTCTTTAAATCTTGAGGGATTGGAGAATACTTGTGAGGATATGTTGTTTAACAGGAAGCTGGGTCTGCCTATTATTACCTCCCAGGGGAGCTATGTTTTAGGGACGGAGGCAGGAGATTATGATATTATGCAGACGGTTATCGGTCAGGGAAAAACACAGATTACGCCTTTACAGTTAAATATGATCACAAGTGCCGTTGCCAATGACGGGATTGCCATGAAGCCTTATGTGATTGACAGGATAGAGAATTATAACGGCGGTATCGTAAAAAAATATGAGCCGGAAAAGTATGCCACCCTTATGACTCCCGAGGAAGCGGCATTTTTATCCGGTTTAATGGAAGGCGTAGTGGAAAACGGCACGGCAACCCGGTTAAGGGGCCTTTCATACACCGCGGCGGGTAAAACCGGTTCGGCGGAATTCAGCGAGGACAAATCCGACAGCCATGCGTGGTTTACAGGCTTTGCACCGGTTGATAATCCACAGGTATGTGTAACGATTATTGTGGAGGGAGCCGGTTCCGGAGGAGAGTATGCAGTTCCCATTGCAAAGAGAGTTTTTGACGCTTATTTTTCCAGATAACTTTATTTTGGTA
>CAZDRM010000039.1:0-4578 GCA_964507745.1 uncultured Lachnospiraceae bacterium | reverse complement strand
TTTTTGAAAATATATTGTAAAATAATTATAATTTACTGAAGGAGGGTTACGTGATGTTCGATCAAATATTCGGAAATTATTTGGTTCATGCAGGAAGTATTTCAAAAGAGCAGCTTACTGAGGTTATAGAATATGAGAAAACAGTAAGAGTAAAATTAGGATTAATCGCAGTAGCAGAAAAGCTTATGACAAGCGCTCAGGCTGATGAGGTAAATCAGCTGCAGGCAATTATGGATAAACGTTTTGGCGATATTGCGGTTGAGAAAGGCTACCTGACAGATGAACAGGTTTCACAGCTTTTGAAGAAACAGGGAAATATTTATATGGTTTTTGTCCAGACTCTGATTGATAAAGGATTTATGACTTTAGAACAGATCGATGAGGCATTAAACGCATATCAGGAGGAACAGGGCTTTACCCATTCGGATATGGATGATCTGGTTAGTGGGGATATAGAGCGGACTGTTAAATTATTCCTGCCGGCAAACGAGGAATTAAATGACAGGCTTTGCGGAATTGCCGTAAGGACATTTTTACGTATTATTGATTCCTCGGCATATGTTTCCAAGGCATATTTTGTGGACGAGCTGTCCGCAGATAATTTTGCAATGCAGGGATTAGAGGGCGATCACAAAATCATATCCGGTTTTGCCGGCTCGGGAGACAGCCTTTTAGCCATTGCGGTTCCTTTTGCGGAAGAAGAATTTGAACGGGTTGATATGGACGCATTGGATGCGGTAGGCGAGTTTACAAATTGCATTAACGGTTTGTTTGCAACAGATTTAAGCGGCGAAGGAATTGACATTGATATGGTTCCTCCGGAATTCTACGAAAATCCCGTTGTACTGAAAGGAAAACAGTTCTGTGTATTTCCGGTTACAACCAAAGGCAGCGTTGTAAATTTCATATTATCTGTAGATGCTGATATTTCTATTAATTAGGAGGGTATGAGAAGTGGCAAATATATTAATTGTTGATGATTCCAGAACGTCACGGAAAATCTTAAGGGGAATTTTAGAAGAAAACGGACATGTGATTGTTGATGAGGCTACAAATGGACAGGAAGGCGTTCAGAAGTTTCAGGCATGCAAGCCGGATGTAGTAACCATGGATATTACAATGCCTGTATTAGACGGTATGGAAGCCTTAAAAATGATAAAGGCCTTAAAGCCCGAGGCAAAGGTTATTATGGTTACGGCTGCCGGACAAAAAAATAAAATGATTGACTGTATCAAGTTGGGAGCGGATGAGTTTTTAACAAAGCCCTTTGATAAAGCCGAAATAGCGTCTGTGGTTGCAAAGCTGAGTAATTAGATGTATGATAGTACTTGATAGTCAGAACACCCGACAGGAGGAATTGCAATGATCGAAGCAACGAGCTGTGGCGGGGTGGTTATTTTCAGGGGCAAAATCCTTCTTTTGTACAAAAATTACAAAAACAAATACGAAGGCTGGGTTTTACCTAAAGGAACTGTTGAAGAAGGGGAAGATTTTCAGGATACCGCTCTCAGGGAAGTGTTGGAAGAGACGGGTTCAAAGGCCTCTATTATCAAGTACATCGGTAAAAGTGAGTATTCTTTTCATGTGCCGGAGGATACCGTATCCAAAGAGGTACATTGGTATCTCATGATGGCAGACAGTTATTATAGCAAACCACAACGCGAGGAACACTTTGTTGATTCCGGATTTTACAAATATCATGAAGCGTATCATCTGTTGAAATTCGGCAATGAAAAACAGATTTTAGAGAAAGCTTATGAAGAATATCTGGACTTAAAAAAAAGTAATTTGTGGGGAAATAAAAAATACTTTTAAAAGAAGTGGGAAGGCTTTTGCCTTCCTTTTTCATACCGCTTATGATAAACTAAAATATATACCAAATGCAGAGGCAAATGCTTAAATGAGCAGAGGCGTTTTGTGGTATCATAAAATCAGGTGGAGCAATGCATATTTATAAAAAACTTTATTGCGATGAAAAAACAGAGCCGAAGAAGAAAAAAATAATACGAAAATTGAAATATCACGGCGGGCTTTTGAATATTTATGTCATTGCGGTTTCCGCCGGGGAGGATTATTTTGAACTGATTCCGGGACATCAGTTCAAGCAGAAGGCATATCCCTTAAAGGATTTGATGATCATAGGGCTTGCGGGAAGCTATGATGATGCCATAGACCTTGTAACCCGTATGATTGAGGATTTTTCGGACAAATACGGAACCTATCAGTTTAAAAAATCTTTTATGGATGAAAAAGAAATGAATTTTACCGGATATAACAGGAAATAATGAATATGGAGATAGTATTGCTGATTTTAAAAATAATCGGAATCATATTGCTTTGGGTAATTGGTATCATTCTTTTGCTGGCGGCGCTTATTATGTTTTATCCGGTTTCATACAAAATGCAGGCGGCATATGAGGACAGCCTGTACGCCAGAGTAAAAGTACACTGGCTTTTTCATCTGATTTCTGTTACTCTGGATTATAAAGATGCAGGAAAAAAATGTATATTGCGGATTTTGGGAATTCCAATTATGGATTTTCTGAATCCCAAGCCTAAAAAAGAGAAAAAAAAGAAAACGAAAAAGAAGAAAAATTCCGGAACGAAAAAGAAGAAAAAAACCAAGGAACAAAAGAAGCCGGTTTCTGATGTTGCTGAAGAATCAAAATCCAAAAACCGGGCTTTAGAAAAGACAGATAGTTCCGGAAAAACCATAAATGCAGAGTTTCAGGATTCTGCAGATACAGAAGGCGTTTCGGAAAATAACGATTCCTCAGATAATAAAGAGGAATCCAAAAGCAAAATGAAAGACTTCTGGGAAAAACTGACAGGATTTCCTGAAAAACTGAAGGCTCTGGTAGAAACCATCATACAAAAAGTGACAAATCTCTACCATAAGGGGATAGATTTAAAGCAAAAAGTCGAAAAGTGGATTGAAATTTTAAAAAGAGAAAGGACCAGACTGGCAATAGGCAAGGCAAAGCAGAAGATCATAGGGTTGCTTAAGCATATTTTGCCAAGGAAATGGAATGCCTATGTGGAATACGGACTTGAAGATCCCGGCACAACAGGGCAGATATACGGCTATTACTGGATGTTTTCGGGTATATGGAATGAGCATTTTATCTGTGTTCCCGATTTTGAACACAAGGTTTTTAAAGGGAGCATAACGGCAAAAGGCCATATTCTGGTAATAAAATTCCTGTATGTGGCATTTCAGTTTATGTTTGATAAGGATCTGGTTTATTTAAGGAAAATTAACACGGAAGTGAATTCATAAATATTATATGGAGGATAAAAATGAGCGAAAACAATTTTGGAAATGTAATTACTTCTTTGATGAAAGGGATGGAGACCTTTTTATCCACAAAAACCGTGGTGGGAGAGCCTACACAGGTGGGAGATACCATTATTCTTCCCCTTGTTGACGTAACCTTCGGTGTGGGAGCTGCCGCAAATGCCAATCAGCAGAAAAATTTAGGCGGCGGCGGAATGAGCGGCAAAATGACTCCCAGTGCGGTGCTTGTTATCCGCAATGGGCAGACTAAGCTGGTCAACATCAAAAACCAGGATACGGTTACAAAGATCATTGATATGATTCCCGATCTTGTAGACAAATTCACAACCCCCAAAGAGGACATGCCTGTGACGGATGAGGAAGCGGTGGACATCGCATTTCCAGATGATGAATCTGCTTTTTAAGCAGCAGTGTTATTTTACAATGGAAAAGCATATACTTTAGTAAGGCGAAAATTGCGGGATGCTTGTCCATGAAGAAAATATTGGGGTTTGGCTGTTTTATGATAGCTGTAGGCATGTTTATTATGTTGTTTTTGGATAATGTCTTTGTAGCTGTTATTATTATAGGAATTTTGTTACTGGTTGGATATAATCTGTTTTGCTGTTAATGGTGTGAGAAGCATGGATAAAGAGTGGCTGTTTGAAGAAAATATCCGCTTAAACAAACTGAAGCAGGAATTGGAAGAGCAACAGAAAGCTTTAAAATCGGAGCAGGATAGGCTTGCTGACGAAAAAAAGGCTTTCGAGCAACAGAAAAAGGTTTTGGAAATAGGCTTTCAAAAGCTTGCGGCCGATAAGGAAATGTTTCAGGCAGCGGTAAAAAAGCAAAAGGAAAAAGAGAAAAGGGCGCATAGGAAAAGAGAAGAGGATGAACACAGAGAATATCCCGATTCCCTGAAGGATTTTCGCGGGCCGGGCTTTTTCGGAGGCGTAACAGAATACGCTTCCTTAAAAAAGCGTTATAAGGAATTGATGAAAATATTTCATCCCGATAATAAAAGCGGGGATTCCTTTACTGTTGCGTGTATCAACAGGGAGTTTGAAATTTTAAAAAGCCGATATAAAAGCAAATAAAAAAGGACCGTAAAACGATCCTTTTTGTGTGCTTTATGTTTTAAATAAAGGACTAAGCTCTTTCAACAGCGCCTGACCTTAAGCAAGCTGTGCAAACATGCATCTTCTTGTTTGCTCCGTTAACTTTACATTTAACATTCTTTATGTTGGAATTCCAAATACGATTGGATCTTCTATGAGAATGGCTGACGTTATTTCCGAAAT
>CAZDRM010000038.1:0-15853 GCA_964507745.1 uncultured Lachnospiraceae bacterium | reverse complement strand
CCCGCCGATGTTTTACGCAAAGGAATTAAGAAAATATACGGACAATCTGGTATATGTACCCTGGTTTGTACTGGACGAAATAGAAGAGAATGATATGAGGGGCAATATCAGTATGGACTATTTCTGCACTATGCCGGGGGTTGTGTGTGCCGATAAAGTGATTGTGCAGTCAGAGCAGATGCGAAAGGCCTATATCAGAAAATTGACTGAATTTGCAGGGGAGGATACCAGACCGGTCTGGGAAGAAAAGATATTGGGACTTGGCTCTCCGATATATGACAAGGAATGGGAGAAAAGAAATGCTCTTGAGATGCCGGAAGAATGGAAAAGAGCATGTTTGAAGAATGATGGAAGTTTAAAGAAAATTATTTTATATAATACTGTTCCTGAAGCAATGCTGGAACATGGCAGCGCTATGCTTGATAAAATCAGGGGCGTGTTGGAGATATTTGAAGGACAAAAAGAAGAGGTGGCATTGGTGTGGTGTCCCAATCTGTCAAAATCTGATTATGTAAAGAAAATGAAGCCAACGCTTTGGGAAGAGTATCAGCAGCTTGTACAGGAATATAGCAATAAAGGCTGGGGAATCTCTTGTGATTTGTCAAAGGATAATGAGAGAGAAGCAATATTGAAGTTTGGCGATGCTTATTATGGAGACCCTGACAATATTGCAGGACAGTGCCGCCGGAATGATATGGTGGTAATGATTCAGGATGTTGGAGAGAACAAAATATGGGCGATACGTTAAAATCGTTTACATACAATATGACAGAATTGCTTGGACAGGCTCATGAAAGTATTGTATCGGCTCTTCTGACAGGCAATACGGGAGAGGCAGCCGGTTTATTAGAGGATTGTCAGGAAGGGGCAGTCGCTCTTGGAACAAAAATAGAAGAGGTTAAGAAAACTTCTGATGTGATAAGCGTGTTGGAGCAGTATTGCGAAACGCTTTATATCCTTCATGAAAAACTCTTAGAAAACGGAATAACTGACATAAAGGCGTTTGGGGATACACTTTCTAAAAATCTTCATGTCATACAGGAAAGTGTACGCAAAAATATATTGGAGAGAAAAACTGTAGTGTTCCTGCCATATAAAGCTTCTATGTGGGATTCTCTGGAGAGTGTGTGGAAAGCAGCGGATGCAGATCCTGACTGCGATGCGTATGTAGTGCCTATTCCCTATTATGAAAAGAAAAGTGACGGAATGTTAGGGGAAATGTATTATGAGGGGGATCAATATCCGGAATATGTACCGATTACGGATTATAATAATTTTAATTTCGGTATGCATCATCCGGACATGATTTTTATTCATAACCCTTATGATGCATATAACTATGTGACCAGCGTACATCCTTTCTTTTATTCGGGAAATATAAAAAAATTTACGGACAATCTGGTTTATATACCCTATTTCGTACTGGATGAAGTAGAACCCGGAGACCGGGAAATGGTAAATGAAATATCCTATTTTTGTACGGCTCCTGCGGTTATCAATGCAGACACGGTTATCGTACAGTCTGAAAAGATGCGGCAGGTTTATATCCGTGCTTTGACAAAAACCCTGGGAGAAAAGACAACGGACAGGTGGGAGAAAAAAATATTAGGGCTGGGTTCTCCAAAATATGATAAGGTCCTGGAAGAAACAGAAAATATGGAAATGCCGGAAGAATGGAAGAAAATCATTTATGACGAGAACGGAATAAAGAGAAAGATTGTCTTTTATAATAACGGTTTGGGAGCGTTGCTGCAAAGTAAAGAAGCCATACTGGATAAAATAGAGAAGGTTTTGCAGGCTTTTAAGAAAAATCGGGATGAAGTGGTTTTCTGGTGGAGACCCCATCCGTTGATGAAGCCCACAATACAGTCTATGAACCCCGGTATGTGGGAACGATACGAGAGAATAGTAGAAACATATCAGAAAGAAAGCTGGGGAATTTATGACGATACGGCAGATTTAGACAGGGCGGTCAAACTAAGCGATGCCTATTACGGAGATCCCAGCAGTGTGATACAGTTGTTCCGAAGGGCGGGAAAGCCGGCTGTAGTGCAGGAAGTGGCAAAGGAGTAAGAAAAATGCAGTACACAGGTTATGACCAATTAAATGTTATCAGGCTGAAAGACGGTCAGGACACAGTACCCTTTGAGGTTTTAGCTAAATCGATACCGGAAAATCCGACCACTGTGATTTATTGTGAATCGGAAGGAAAGCTTTTTGGAATTATCAGTTCGGGAGACATATTGAGGGCACAGTCGGCAGGGGAAAATTCTGTGTCCGTTAATAAAAAATTTACGAAACTCTTACCTGATGAGTCCATGAAGGCAAGAAAAATTTTTAATGAAAAGAAAAATATTAATGCCATCCCCATTGTGAATGAATCAGGGGAACTTTTAGGCGATTATAAACGCTGTGATAAACTGAATCTTAAAATTCTGGGGAAGGTGGAGAAGCAGCGGTTTGAACAGTCTGAAAAGGTGTTTCTTCCCCGTCCGTGCGGATTGTTGAAAGAAAAACAGAGAATGCACAGGGAACTTGAGAATTTTCTGTTTTCAATGGGTGTGACAGCCCGTAGTATCAATTGGAATGAAGTTATAGATTACATTAATGAGGCGGATAAGGTTTTAGTTGCAGACTTGGATGAACATCGGGCAATGCGAGTAATTTTAGTTTTGTCGGGTCTTGAAAATGCAAGTTATAAAATTTGGACATACAAGGAATACATGGTATATGCGTATAAAAACGCATATATGGAAAGATACCTGGGGCATCTGAAAAGCGAAGGAATTTCTGTTCTAAATTTGGTTTTTAGGGAGGACACTGTCCATAGCAAAGAATTATCTGCAAAAATCCATGATAAGCTGTTAACTTGGGAGCGTGCCAGAAAAAGCAGAAAAGCCCAAGAGGAATTTTTCTGCGAATTATATACCCCGGAATATGCGGATAGTATTATAAATCTGCCCTTTTCGTCAGCGGGCGGTATCAGTGGAAAATTGAAAGACTGTGAGAGCGAATTGTGCAATGTCACAAACGGGGAGCGCTATACAGAAGGATGGCCCAAACGGTATCAAAAGACGATTTATTTTGTAGGCCCCTGCTTTATATATGGGCAATTTGTGGAAGATAAATATACTTTAGAAAGCTTTCTACAGGGACATATTAATGATGGCGGCTATGAGGTAAGGGTAGCTAACTGTGGTTCTTTATATGCCGGACCGGTAGAGCTTGAAAAGAAAATGGCGCGAATGAAGGAACTTCCGCTGCACAGAGGGGATATTGTAATAGTACATCTGGACAACTTAAGTTTCTCGGGCATTACAGAACTCAATCTTATGGATGTTCTGGTACAGAATCATATAGAAGTGGGCTGGATATGGGATACAGCCATAAGACATGGTAATCATAAAGTGAATGCTTTGTATGCCAAGGCCATTTATGATGCGCTGCGAAATGACCTTATGGGAACGATAGATGGACAGGGCAAAAAAATTCAAGAAGCTGAAGATGTTGTAAAGGAACTATATATTGATAGACATTTTGCGGATTTTAATCCCGAGCTATATGAGAAAATCGGTTCTATTGTCATGAATTGCAATCCCTTTACCTATGGACACCGTTATCTGATAGAACAGGCACATAAAATGGTGGACTTTTTAATTATATTTGTAGTTGAGGAAGATGCATCCCTGTTTTCCTTTGAAGAACGTTTTGCTATGGTATGTGAGGGAACGAAAGACTTAGACCATGTGATGGTAGTGCCAAGCGGAGAGTTTATTTTGTCGAAAACATCCTTTCCCGAATATTTTGTTAAAGAAACAGATGAAGATATTGTTCATAATGTGGAATGTGATATTACATGTTTTGCAGAAAAAATCGTGCCATATTTGAATATCAGTTATAGATTTGTGGGTGAAGAGCCGGAGGATATGGTAACCAATGAGTATAATCTTGCAATGAAGAGGATTTTACCCCCCAGAGGCATCGGATTGATTGAGATTCCGAGAAAAGAACAGAATGGAAATTATATCAGTGCGTCCCGTGTGCGGAGATGCTTAGAGGAAATGGATTTGGAAAAATTACGGGAGATGGTGCCGGAATCTACGGCAAAGCTATTATTATACTGCTGATGGAGAATCCGTCACATAAAGCGTAGAAGGAGAGACGGTGGAAAGTATGAAACGAAAAGAACAAGTATCATATCCGATTTCGGAAAAGAGAAGAATCGTTCTTTACGGAGCAGGAAATGCAGGGAATTCCTATTATGAAAAATTGCGGGATGACAAACGGATTGAGGTCGTGCAATGGGTAGATAAAAATTATCAAAGACTAAGCAGTGAAGGAAAGCCGGTTGTGGGACTGGATCAGATAGGAAAAAAGAAGTTTGATTTCCTCCTTATTGCCATTGTAGACTGGAAAATAGCAATGGAAATAAAAAATGAATTGGGACAAAAGGGTATAGATACAAAAAAAATTGTCTGGTGCGGAACAGGTCGGCCGGAACAGTTTTTTTACCGGATTTCCCAATTATATAAGAAAGCCGTGGAGTGGCAGACAGATAAATCTCTACAGCCCCGTTTGTTTCTGTTTCTTACGCCGGAGCATGGCAATTTAGGAGATCATGCGATTTTATTGGCGGAGCGTGAATTTTTTAAATGCTATTTTCCGGATATAAATATAAAAGAAATAACGGAATGGGAATGGTTTAATTTTAACTTACTGGAGGAGTTCTCCATTATCTCTGATAAAGATATTATTTTTATTCAGGGAGGGGGCAATTTCGGAAATCTGTGGGGGAACGGATTATGGATTCATCAAATTGTGGAAGCATTTCCCGACAATAAGATTATTTTGCTTCCCAACACGTTGACCTACAGAGATAATGATGAAGAGGCAATGAAACAGGATGCGGCATTTTTCAGAAAGCAGAAAAATGTGTATTTGATTGCAAGGGAAAAGGCATCCTACAAAAAAATGAAGCAGCTTTACTACAGAGCAGATGAGTATTTGGGGTGTTACCCGGATATGGTGCTCTGGGGAAGAGATGAGACTTATGAGAAAAAAGCAAATACTGCTCTGCTCTGTATGAGAACGGATGAAGAAAAAATCCTAGATGAAGGAAATATAGAAAATATAAAAGAAGTCTTGAACAGACGGGGAATCGGTTTCAGGGAAACAAATACTGCATTACTGAGAGATGTTCTTGAAATGCAGAGAGAAGAACTGTTGGAAGAAAAGTTCATGGAATTTTCAGAGGCGGCATTTGTAGTTACGGACCGCCTGCATGGCATGATCTTTGCGGCAATTATGGGAGTTCCCTGTATTGCTTTTAACAATTCTACAGGAAAGATTGAAAGCGTATATCAATGGATAAAGGAACTGCCTTACGTTGAATACATTGAAACGGCAGAGGAATTTGAGAACTGCCTGAATAGTTTCATTACTTTAAAGAACTATCGTTATGATCCTGCCGCTGTGAGGGCGGAATTTGATAAAATGGCAGAATGGATAAGGGAGGCTTTAGCATGACAATGAAAAGAGAGGATACTGCACCTTTATATTTTAATGCTTCTGTACTGGTGGGAGATAAGCTGTACTTTTCGGCTTGTAATTCGCGATGGCTGTATACGTTCCATATTGAAGATGGCACGATTACCCCCATAATTGAATTACCTTGTCATACCGTCAATATACATAAGTTTTCGGCTATGGTTTACCATGAAGGGAAAATATGGATGATTCCCTGGTGTGAAAGCAATATTATGATTTATGATGTGGAACAAAACAGGGTGGAATGGTTGCGGTTGTCCCTTCCTTTTGATAGGAAAAGTTCATTTGCAGCATTTAGGAAACCGGTACAGCAGGATCATGTGTTATGGCTTATTTCGTATTTTGATAAGCTGGTATTAAGAATAGATATGGCGGAAGTTTCCTGCAAGATTTATAGAAAATGGTCTCAAGAGGTTATTTTTGATGCAGAAGTATCTCCGGTAGACTTTAAGTGTATGTATGGGGAAGGGGATACCATTTATGCATTTGCGGATGGCTGCAGAAGTAATTTAATCATACATACGGAAACCTGTAAAATAGAGACGCAAAAAAGCGAAGGTCATTATCCTTATGGAGTTGTAGCGGGCAACAGGGTATATTTGTCGCCGGTTAAAAATTTTGATTGCCTGCAATATTTTGCTATGCCTCAGGCGGGTGAAGAGAAGGCGGAAATTCATAATATTGACCTGCCGGACAGTATCTGGTCAGATAAGGATGAAAATGCGTATTGGCATGGGGAAGTAATCGATGGGAAAATTTATTTTCTGCCGGTTTCGGCAAATGCTGTTTTAATTGCAGATATATTATCTGATGAAGTAAAAGCAGTTCCCTTAGATATAAAGGATTATCAGACAATTTTGGAATATAAAGGATTTAGTGCTTACGAGGCAGTGGCTTATAAGGAGGGGGCTCTTATTACTTCTTATGCGGGGAATAAGATTCTGCTGGAAAAGGAAGGCAGAATTGTGAAGGAATATACTTTGATTAAGCCCGATGTAGAGGAAATCATAAAAGAAGAGGACGTAATAAATGATATTCTGGAAAAAGGAATGATCAGATGGTCTCGAATGGAGAGCGACCTGAAAGATAAAGAAAAGGGAATAAAAGCAGGACAGATCGGTCAGTCGATATATCGGACGCTGACAGAAAGGAAAGTATGAAAAAGGATTGGCAGGAAATAAAGGATAGAAGTATCGTAATATGGGGAGCTGGAAATCTGGGGAAGAAGATGTTCAAGTATTTGTCCCCTTTTTTGCAAATCCGGGCATTTTGTGACCGGGACAAAAATAAGTGGAGAGCTGAATCGGAAGACGGCATCGGTTGTATTCCCACAGAGGAACTCACGGATAAAGATGCGGTTTTGATTGCTGTTGAAAACAGGAATATTGTGTCAGAAATTGCAGAAGAACTGGAAAATAGGCAATTGGATTATTGCCATATTACGGAGGCAGTGGAATATTATTTGCCGGAATGGGATAAAAGGGAACTGGCAAAATATGCAGAAACTTACGGGAAGAAGAGCAGAGAGAAAGATAACCGGCTGATAAAATTTATAGATTGCTATGTACCTTATCATAACTGCAATTTGAAATGCAATTATTGCTATGTACGCCAGAGAGAGGAATTTGTAGAGAGAAAGATTTTGTGGCATTCGCCGGAATTTATTAGTAAAGCGCTGTCCTTTGAGAGACTGGGCGGAATGGCATTTATTAACCTGTGTGCCAGAGGAGAAACAATGCTGACCCCCGGGCTTATTCCTATTATAAGAGAACTGGTGTGTGCAGGGCATTATATTTCTATTATTTCAAACGGGACGGCAACAAAGGCCTTTGAACAGCTGCTTTCACAGGATATGGATTTAAGTCATATTTTTGTTAAATTTTCTTTTTCCTACCTGGAATTGAAACGTCTGGGGCTTTTGGATGTTTTTGCTGATAACGTAAAAAGAGTCAGGGCTGCCGGCTGCTCCATCACGGTAGAAGTGGTTCCCGATGATATTTTAGTTCCGTATATCCAGGAAATTAAAACATTTTCCATGAAACAATTCGGTGCATTACCTCATACGACGATTCCGAGAGATGAAAGGATGGTAGAATTAAAAGTTCTGACTAACCAGTCCTTGGAGGAATTTAAAAAGAACTGGAGCTTTGATTCTTCGATGTTCGATTTTAAGATGTCGGTTTTATATGAAAAAAGGAATGAAAGATGTCTGGCGGGGAAATGCTCTTTCAGTCTGAATCTGGAAACGGGAGATATGAATAAATGTACTGGGAATCCCTATCTGGGGAATTTGTATGAGGATATTTCCAAGGAAATTGTTTGGGAAGAAGTCGGCACAAAGTGCTGCCTGCCATATTGTTTTAACGGACATGCTTATTTGACATTGGGATGTATAAAAGAGGTTGAAGCACCAAGTTACTATGATATAAGGGATAGAGTTACCACAGACGGCGGGCACTGGGTGTCCGATACCATGAAGGAAGTATTTACTCAGAAATTATATGAAAATGATGATTGAAAGAGGAGTTATGGAAGTTCATTTCAGTATTGATGATGTCTTAAACACATTGCGATGGTGTGCATTAAATTGTCCGAAAAGTATTTTTGACATGGATTTTTTTGGCAGCTTAAAGAAATGGCATGAGGCGTATGGTTTAAAGGTAACCTTATATTGTTTCTTTAGCAATGGAAATGATTTTTGCATGGAAGATCTTCCGGTAAAATATCTGGAGGAACTGCAAAACGAGCGTGATTGGCTGTGTCTGGTATATCATGGCTGCGTGGATAAGGATGCAGAGAAGAGATTATTTTTAGATGAATATGGGCGTTTTGAGGAAGTCATGGGAAAAGCGACGGCTTCTCCTATTGTCAGATTTCATTACTGGAAAGTGCCGGATGGTGTTTTAGAGGATAAGTACAGGGAGGGGATATTTCTCTGCCCGGATTATGATCGTATCCCTTATGACCTTACACAAGAGGAATGGGAGAGACTTAAGGAAGCTGGAACATTAAGAAAAGGGGAGAGGGAGTATTGGATATCGGATATCCGGTTTGACCATATGGAATCCGTTGACGGGATAGATGCTTATTTACAAAATAGAAGGCTGGTTATTTTCGGACATGAATGGAAGTTTAAAGAAAAAAGAAGGTTAATAGAGGCCCTGCTTGAAAAACTTGGAGATGTGGAGTATTTGATTTAGGGAGGTAAGCTGTGAAAAAATATATGATTAGTGTAATTGTACCAATCTATAATGTTGAGCTTTATTTACGGGAGTGTATTGAAAGCATTCTTAGTCAGACTTACACTTCTTTAGAAATTATTTTGGTGGATGATGGTTCTACAGATTCGTGTGGAATGATCTGTGATGAATATGCCGCAAAGGATGACAGAATTCTTGTTATACATAAAGAGAATGGCGGATTGGTAACAGCAAGAAAAGCCGGGCTGGCTGTTGCAACGGGCAGGTATATCGGATTTGTGGATGGGGACGATTATGTTGAACCGGATTTCTATGAAACGCTCTATGGGAAAATTGAGGAAAATAATACGGATTTTGTACAATGTGCCGGGGTTGGAGAAAAAGAGAACGGGGAACCGGAATATCTGTGTTGCTGGAAAACGGATAAATATGTTGTTTCCGACAGAAAAGAAGTTGTTGTCCCATTTTTTAGAAATTTTGTGACTCGCGAGGGTTTTATAGATGAACATATTTGGAATAAACTCTTTTTGGGAGAATTTATCAAAAAATGGTATGAGCTGACACCAGATTATCAGCAGCACGGGGAAGATTTTCTGTGTATGTGCGAGGTTATGCTGCATTGCCGTTCTTTTGTTTCCATAGACAGAAAGCTTTATCACTACCGAGTCCGTGAAGGCTCTCTTTCGCACAATGGTGAAGGAGAGATGATTAATAAGATGAGCAATCTGATTGCCCTGTTACGAATGAAATGCTGGATAGGCAACAGCTATTTTTCAGAAGTAAGTGACTTGTTGGACAGGGTTTTTTGGAAATCCCTGTGTTATCATTGGAAAGCGGATTTTGGAGAGCGGATCAGGTATTTTCGTCTGCCGGAAATAGAATGGTTTAAGGGAAAAAAAGTTGTGCTTTATGGTGCAGGGGTGTGCGGAGAATGTTATTACAGCCAGCTTTGTGTATATTCCCAGATTGAAGTTGTGGCATGGGCGGATAAAAGAGCGGGGGAAATTACCTGTGAATATATGGAGATTGTTTTCCCGGATGCGGTGCCTGCCATGGATTATGATGTTTTACTGATTGCAGTGGAGAATGAACGGATTTCAGAAGAAATCCGGCGGGAATTGGTTGAAAAGGGAATTCCGGAAGAGAAAATTGTCTGGAGAGAACCAGGAAAAATATGCTGATTACTTATAAAAGGGCGGGCAGCAGATGCATTTCGCAATTCCGCAGTTAACATTTTGATGGAATAAGCCGAAATAATAAACAGACGCTCATGTCTGTATAATGACAGCAAAAGGAATTGCACATTGAGGGTGAATGGATTCACAGGAAACAGAAAAGTGGAATTGATAAGTACCCTGTATAGAAAGAAATACAGGGTATTTTATTATAATAATTATCAGTCCTAGTGATATGTGGATTAGGTAAAGTAATATGAAACTGACAGAAAAAGTATAAATTTATTGAGAGGAAAAGAAGAAATGAATGCTCCGGTTATACCTATTGTTTTTGCAACAAATGATAATTTTACATTATTCTGCTATATTGCCATTGATTCATTAATCAGACATACATCTGAGTCCAATCGATATGAAATTTACATTTTGGAAACTGAACTCAGCGAGGAGAACCAGAGGTTGCTCACAGGGTTAGGCAAAGAGAATGTTTCTGTTTCCTGTGTAGATATCTCAAATTTAACCGGAAACGTGGAATTGAAGTCTTCGCTGCATCTGTCTCAAGAAACCTATTACAGGTTGTTTATTCCGCTTATTTTTCCACAGTATGAGAAGATTATGTATCTGGACGCTGATATGTGCATATTGGAGGACGTTGCCAAGTTGTATGAAGTTAACATCGGGAATTATTCGGTAGGAGCTGTTCCGGATGTAGTATGTTATACTTTGCAGGCGCATACTGAAACGCTGGGATGTTCTGATGTAAGAAAAACTTTTAATGCGGGAGTGCTTCTCATTAATACAGCCCAATTTGAAAAACAGAAAATTCGCGAAAAGTGTCTTGCACTGCTGCAGGAGGATTACCGCAGGGAAAAAAGGATTCTTATTTTTGCGGATCAGGATGCTTTGAATATTGTATTATATGAAAATTTTTACGTATTGGACGGAAAATGGAATTACCAGCCGCAGTACTTGCCACGTACGGAAGATTTGATGGATGATATGCGGGAAAAATACATTCATGACCAGTATGGTGCCGCTGTTTTACATTATTCAGGGGACAGAAAGCCGTGGAAGAATCCGGATTTGCCACAGGCAGACAATTTTTGGAAATGCGTGAAGGAAGCAGGCGTAATGGAAAAGCTGGTTACGCAGCTTATGATAGATGTGCGTAATACAGAAGAAAGCTTAAAGTGTTTTGAGATTTTTCGATTTCCTTACGGTCAGATTCCTTATGAGAGTAAGGTGGCGATTTATGCCGCAGGTAGGGTGGGAAAGGCATTTTATTATCAGCTTAAAGCATCAAAATATGCACAAGTTGTCTTATGGGTAGACAGAGATTGGGAAAAACAGGATACTTCTTTGGGAGTCAGCAGGGTGGAAGAACTTTTCCATGCCGATTTTGATTATGTATTAATCAGCATGGAAAATGCCAAGATTGCGGAAGATGTAAAGAAGATGCTGGTGGATCGAGGAATTTCTGAAAGAAAAATCATATGGGACGAGTATAGAATCTAATAAAGAGAAAATATAACGGGGTAGAACAGAAATGACGATTGAAAAATTATATTCCGTATCAGAGGCATTGGGAAAAAACGAAAAAACAAAATGGCGAAATAAAATTCTGCAAAAGGTGCAGGGAGATTTGGAATGTATTTTGCAGATTCCTTTAGGTGCGCTGGCATTGTCTGCATATTCTTGTTTTGATGCATCGTATGATTTAAGGAAAAGAGCAGTCATTGCCTATGGTGCAGGACAAGCGGGCCGGCAGCATATCCCGAAGCTTGCCTCAAAAATAGAGATTACCGAAATATGGGATGCATATTCCCAAATGGGGCATATAAGCGGAATTCCTATATATAACGGTATAAAAGAGGCTGAAGATAAGGATGCTTTGATTATTGTATTTATTGATGACAGAGTGATCCGTTATGAGATTATTAATTCGTTAAAGAAAAAAGGCTATGAAAACATATTTTATTTCAGGGAATATTCTTCTGTTTTGGAATGGATGGAGCGTATGGAGGCGGGAAGACTTAATGTGATGTCCGGGGCAAAAGAGTGTATTGAGGAATTGTGTGAAGCTTATGAGGTAATTGAAGGAATGGAGCTGCCTGTTACTTTTTCTGTTTTGCCGGTTTCCCTGAAAAATGATGTTTTAGAGCAAAAGGATGTTGCCGAAGGAAAAAGTAAGCTGCGTATGCGTCTGGAAGAGGAGCTTACCGTTTCTAAGGTTGAGAAGAATCAGTGGATTGCCTCTATTACTGCGTTTGAAAATGCGGATTGGAATACGATGTATTCTTTGGCATATAATCTGGAATTATTTTTGCGTTCTTTATTGTCTCTGGGGATTAAGACCAAGGAAAGACCTCTCCGTATGGAGCGTGACAATCCTTATGATGAATTTGCGGCATATACTGTATTGAATGCGGTGTGGGAGCTGCTATGGAACGGTTATGATAATGAGTATATTCTGAAGAAGCTGCATGGAATTTTGGAAACTGTGAAAACAACCGTTCCTTTTCAAGCGTCGGAATGTTATTTTCAGATGCGTGCCGGAAAATGGCAGGAGGCATTGGAAGCAGCAAGGCGGATGGTAAAAAGGGACTCCAATGACTTGTTGATCAATGAAGTGTTGTATCAGGCTATATTGGGCTGCAAGGCCCGGGGAATTCCGGTTGATGAGCCGACGCCTGAATATAATCTGTCGGAACGATTCTGCTGGTGCGGAATAAACTTTGCATGGTGCGGTGGTTTTAATTCCAAAAATGGGCAGGCTGAGTTCGGGCCCTGTTTCCGGCCGTTGCAGTGTGCGGCAAGGCCTGAGGGAGAGTTCTGGAGCGGGGAAGATTGGAAGGAATTCAGGAAAAGCGTTACTGATGGTACATTCCGGTACTGCCAGAAGAACCAATGCCCTAATATAGTAGGGGGATGGCTTCCTAAGAAAAGCGACTGCACGGGAGGGTGGCTGCAGCAAATTCTGGAAGGGGATTTAGATGTAATTCCGCCGCTGGAAGAACTGCATTTTTCCTATGACGGTCACTGTAATCTGAAATGTCCGTCCTGCAGGCTGGACATTCGGACAAATACTTGTGAACAAATTGAAAAATTAAATGAATTATACAAAAAAAATCTGGCGCCCTATATGAAGAAGGCTAAGCATCTGACGCTTTCGGGCTGCGGGGAAGCAATTCTGTCGCCGCATAGTAAAGCTGTGTTACAGTCTTTTTCCAGAGAAGAGAATCCGGAACTGGTAATAGAACTGCGAACCAATGCGACGGTATTAAATTCCCGGACATGGGAGGCCTTAGGAGAAGGCAGGCATCTGATACGACATATTACAGCATCCATTGATGCCGCTACAAAGGAAAGCTTTGAAAAATTAAGATATCCGGCAAAGTGGGAAATGGTCCTGAAAAGCTTAAAGTTCGTTCAATCCCTACGCAATGCCGGAGAGATAGATCTGTTTGAATTTCATGTGGTAATATCAACAGAAAACATAAATCAGCTATATGATATTGCACAGATGGCAATAGAATATGATGCGGATGCCATAACCTATTCCAAAATGATAAACTGGCGTGAAATGCCCGAGGAAGAATATGATGAGGTAAATCCTTTCTGGAGCGATCATCCAAGACATGAGGAATTGCAACAGGAACTGAAGAGGCTGGAAGAACTTAGAGCCGATATAGAAGCAGGACGATGTGACAGGATACGGAACGGGAAAAAGGTATATATAACACTTCACTTTCGTCAGGACCCCAATTCAAGCTATGATGATATCAGATGGGGCAAATTGAAGATACGATAAAATTGAAGCTGTCGGAGGAGTACAGGGAATGCAGGACAATATTAAAATCTTTATATCCTATCATAAAGATAGTAAAAGGCTGGAAAGCGAAATTATGACGCCCATTCATGTGGGGGCAAAAAAAAGCAGGCTTTATCTGGATATGAAGAGAGATGATGAGGGAGATAACATTTCTGAAAAAAATGACAGATATTGTGAATTAACGGCGCAATATTGGGCATGGAAAAACGTAGATGCAGATTACTACGGATTTATGCATTACCGCAGACAATTTGTTTTCAAAGATGTTACCTATGAGTCGGAGGGCTACAAATTAGCAGAATATGACAGGATTGATGAATCCTATAGGAAAGAAATCGGATTATATGATGAAGATATACGAAGCTGTTTAAATGGCTATGATATCATTTTGCCATTTCCCACGGATGTGTCGTGCCGGGGTGTGGTATCCAATGAGATACAATATGGCTATTTGGAGCATCAGCATATTGAGAATTTTCATATTGTTTGTCAGACCGTAATAGCACTGTATCCCGAATATGAGCCTTATGTATTGAAATTCCGTACAGGGCACATGGCATACTGGTATAATATGTTTATTATGAAAAAAGAACTGTTCATGGATTATAGTAAATGGTTGTTTTCCGTTTTGGAAAGCGCTGAAAAGAAAGTTGATTTTACAGGATACAATGAACAGGAGACCCGTGCACTGGCTTTTATGGCAGAGCGTTTGTTTACTATCTATGTTATGAAGCTTTTTGATGACAGACCAGAGCTTAAAGTAAAAAATTTGAAGCAGACAATAATTTTGAACACGGATGTGGGAGGAGAACAGTTCCCTGTCAAAAACAAGAGCGTGGAAATGGCGGAGGAAGGCAGAAAAACCGTTGTCCTTCTGGAAAAGGCTTATCAGGAACTGGAACAGATTGACCTTCCCTATAATGTGGAAGATGTGTTTTTGGTAAAGGAAAGCAGATGGGAAAAACTGCTGCAGACAAAAGAAGTGGTATTTTATGGCGGAGGCTATATGTGTGGCGTACTGCTTGGCTTTTTTGAAATGCTGGGATTTCCGGCTCCGGTGGAAATATGGGACAAAAGGGCGGAAGAAATCAAAAATATCGAAGGAATCCCTGCCCTTGTGCCCACGGAAGAGGTGCTTGCTACAAGGAAGGATGCCTGTGTGATCGTTACATTAGAGGACGGCAACATATCCAAAGGAATTCAGGAATGGCTTCAGACAAAGGGGATTGCCGATGTTGCTGCAAACAGGGAATTGCTCCAATGGATTGCATATAAAATATGGAAAGCCAGACATAGAGAGGACGGCTGTTAAAAGAAAATTGGATTATGCTGAAAAAAGCATCAGAGTATGACGGACAGGAGAACTATAGTGGATAAGATTGGAGTCGTAGTATGCAATTATAACAAAAGAAAATATGTAATGGATTGTGTGGAATCGTTACTTGCCCAGACTCTGTCCGACCGGGATATTTATGTAGTGGATAATGCTTCGGAAGATGATTCTGTTGCTGCTCTTTTGGAGAAATACGGGAACCGGATTACAATTTTCCAAAATGAGGAAAATGAAGGCTTTTCAAGGGCCATGAACAGAGGAATGGAACACTGCATGGCGGAAGGATATCAATATATCTTACTGGTAGATAACGATACCCGTTTTGCACCGGATGCAGTGGATATTATGAAACGGTATCTGGAGGAACATGAGGATGTGGGTATGTGCGGGGCTTGCATTTTACAGATGGAAAATCCCGAATATATTCAAGAAATAGGCGGAATGATTGATTATAAGCGTCATGAGTTAAGCCCCAATTACAGAAATGATAAGCTGACAAATGAGATTTCCGAAGAAATAGACTGCGATTATCTGGCATCCTGTGCGTTGCTGGTTAAGAGAGAAGTGGTTGAGAAAATCGGGATTATGCGCCGTGACTATTTTGTTTACTGGGACGATATTGAGTGGTCCCGCAGATGTACGGATGCGGGTTATTCCCTGACTGCTTTAAGAGACGCCCATGTCTGGCATAATTGGGGAGCCAATACCGTTACAAAGTTTAATGCTTTTACGGAATATTACGGCAGAAGGAATAAGCTTCACTTTT
>CAZDRM010000037.1:0-16177 GCA_964507745.1 uncultured Lachnospiraceae bacterium | reverse complement strand
TGGCAATCTCGCTAGATTTTTTCTTTCTAAAAAGCCATAATTTACCCATTTCCTATACCCCCATCATAATTTCTGAAAAATGCCGTTAATACGAAACCATATAGATTTTTCCCGTTCAGGGGAATATAGGGGTACATCCTGTCCTAAAATCCGGTTACAGATATTCATAAAAGCCTTTCCCGCCGGTGTATCTGAGCAGACCAAGGGCTCTCCGTGGTTTGTGGAAATGACGATGTTTTCATCATCATAGATGGCTCCTATGAGATGAACGGATAAAATATCCACCACATCATCAACGCTCATCATATCGCCCCGTTTGATCATATCGGGACGGAGCCTGTTAACCACCAGATCTATCTGTCCCATTTCATATGCGTTCAGCAATCCGATAATCCGGTCCGCATCCCTGATGGCGGATACCTCAGGGGTTGTGACTACAATTGCCCTGTCGGCGCCTGCAATGGCGTTTTTGAAGCCCTGCTCAATGCCTGCGGGACAATCTAAAATAATGTAATCAAACTGTTCCTTTAACTGCTCCGTCAGCTTTTTCATCTGTTCCGGATTTACCGCTGTTTTATCCCTTGTCTGGGCGCTTGGAATCAGATGGAGGCCCGGAAAACGCTTGTCCTTGATCAATGCCTGTTTGATACGGCAGTTTCCTTCCACCACATCCACCAAATTGTATACAATCCTGTTTTCCAGTCCCATTACCACATCCAGATTTCTCAATCCGATGTCCGTATCAATTAGTACAACTGTCTTGCCTAAAACGGCAAGTCCTGTTCCGATATTTGCACTTGTGGTAGTTTTACCTACACCACCTTTACCTGATGTGACGACAATTACTTCACTCATAAAAACCTCCGCCTTTCATTATCGTCCCCCGGAAAACCCTAACGCAGATTATTTTCCGGTAATTCTTTGGTAAAGTCCAATTCCCTGATCATGATTTTGTCCTGCCTGATAGCCGCAAGCCTGGGAATCTGTTTTTTCTTTATGGCAATTATGCTTTTCATATCCTTTTTGTATTTCAGATCCGCAATCCTGAGAGCCTCTGTATCCAGCTGCAGAGCCGCAATAAAGCGGTCTCTCCTGCCATCGCCGCCTGCATAGGCGCTGCCCGAAAGCCTGCCCAATACAATAATGTTTCCTTTGGCGGCTATAAAAGCCCCCTTTTGTACATCCCCTAACACGATCACGCTTGAGGCGGATTCAAATGCCTCGCCGTCCCGCAGGGTTCCTTTATAAAACTGGCAGTTCTGTTCCTTTTTTGTATGTGCCTCATCATTTGCCGCTTCTACCAGTTTTGTATAGTAATCGCCGGCTTCTTCATCTGTACATACCAGACAAATAATATGTAAGCTGCAGACGCTTTGAATGGCCTGAAGCAGCATGTCGCTTTCTTCCTCATTTAGTCTCCGGCCCTGAAACTGAAGTGCAACGGATGCATTCTTAAAGAAGGAAGCCGCATCGGCGAAGCTTTCTTTTGTTTCCCGAAGAATCAGATCGAAATCAGGTTCTTCTTTCAGATTCACACGGATTCCTCCGGAAAAGCTTTTGATTGTCACATTTTCCGTCAAAGCATCCACCTCCTATTCCTCGTTTGAAATAATTGTGTTGTCCTGGGCGGCAGTACCGTCAATCAGAACTTCCTCATCCTCCAGTTTATAGTAGTACTTATAGACATCCTGTGTAAGCTGTGCCGCAAAATCAGACGCATAACCGAAAGCAATACGGGTGGTCACGCTGATTTCAGGGTTTTCATAGGGCGCATAGCTGACAAACAAAGCATGGTTGGGACGGTTTCTGTTTTCCTGGGCCGTTCCCGTTTTGCCCGCTACATTTACCCCCATTCCCTGATAGTAGCTTTTATCTTCAACCACTTTACGCATCCCTAAATGAATCGCATTCCATGTGCTGTCGGAAACGTTTAAGGTATTGCGCACAGTGGGCGTAAAATCCTCAATTAAGTTGCCTTCGGAATCCGTAACCTTATCCAAAAGGCTTAAATTATAACAGGTGCCGCTGTTGGCCACAGTTGTAATATATCTTGAAAGGCCCACAGTCGTATAGTTGTTGGTTCCCTGTCCGATTGCGGAACGAACAGAGTCCGTATCGGATACTTTTGGCTCCTCTTCTGCAATTTCCACACCGGATTTTTCGGTCAAGCCGTATAAATCAGCGTAATAAGCCAGCTTTTCAAGGCCTTCATCCGAATCATAGACTCCGGTGCTCCTGCCTAAGCGGTAACCCACTTCATAAAAGAAATAGTTACAGGAATGTTCGATTCCTCCTGTAATGTTAAGGGGACCGTGAACAGATGACGGATAAATCCAGCATTTAGGCGGAGACGGTTGAATCGTATCATAAATTCCGTGGCAGGTAATGGTTTCTCCCGGGCTTACAACGCCTTCTTCCAAAGCGGCAGTTGCCGTAACCATCTTAAATGTGGAGCCGGGAGCCGAGGTCTGCTGTGTGGCATAATCCCAGAGGGGCTTGGATAAATCCGAATTCAGTCTGGCGTAATATTCCGAATTGGACATCCTGTTGTTATCATAGCCCGGATAGGATACAAGGGCTAACACCTCTCCCGTGTTGACGTCCGTTACAACCACGGAACCGGAACAGGGGTCCAAAGCCAGCTGCGCCGGCGTGATTTCCAGATTGGAAATTTTGCTTATCATAAAATTATACGGGGAAATCGTACCGTTTTCCAGGGTTGCCCGCTCTGCCATGGTACCTTTAATAATTCCCTGGTCATATAACAAAAGGCATATCTGCTGTCCGCCCAGAATATTATCCCGTATCATATATTTATACATTTTTTTGTGAAAATCCGTATCCGTTTTCAATTCATCAAAAACATAGGCAAGCATGGCCTGATAGATTTCCTCCGAATCAGAATATTGACCTTCTAAGTCAAGCTTGGAAATATCAATCCAGTTCATGGCAATTACATGAAGCAGATATTCTTTTAAGCTGATGGACTCCTCATTTCTCCAGGCCAAATAAGTGGCATCGTCATTGTCGATTTCACTTGTCAGAATAATTCCCTTGGTATTCAATACGGTGGTAATATAGGAATTATATACCTGATATTCCACAGGCAGTTCTTTGTAAATCCGGGGATTTTCGTTTAACTGGCTTCTCAGCTCGCTCAGTACTGCATCTTCCTTTGCAAGGAAGGAGCTGTATACTTCTTTTTCCAGATCTGTGGCATTTGCAGCGGAAAAGTGATTGATATCGATAATGCTGTTATTGATCAGAGCAAAGTACACATCATCAATAGGAATAATGATGGAGCCTGCTGATGCGTTTTCTTCCGGAATATATTCCTTGACCGGTTCTATTTTGTCTACCAGAATACCCGCTATTTTCTGCTCCAGCAAATTGTAAACGGCCTTCTGTAAATCCTTGTCAATGGTCAGATATAAATCATTTCCCGCACTGGGTTCCACCCTGTCGCTTGTTTCAATAACCTTTCCCAGACTGTTTACATATACAATTTCAGAGCCCTTTGTTCCCTGTAGGTAAGACTCCATGTAGCTTTCGATGCCGGATTTGCCGATAATGTCCGTCATGGTGTAGGAAGGATCCGTTTCCGAAAGGGTTTCCAGTTCTTTCTGGGAAATTTTTCCGGTATAGCCGATAATATGGGAAAAATATACGCTGTCCACATATTTGCGGATCGTATCCTCGGCGATGGAAACACCGTCTAAGGAAGCTGAATTTTCCATTACCACCGCCACCGTTTCATCCGATACGTCTGTGGCAACAACGGTGGGAATATATTTCTGGAAGCTTTTTAAGCTCATTTCATAACGGATGGTAATAATTTTTAAGAGTACATCCTTGGAATAGCCCTTTCCCACGATAAAATCCGTGCTTCTGTCGCCGGGAACCTCATACTCTCCCACTTCAAATTTTTTGGCGCCCCCCAGATAGTTTATAACCTCTTCCGCTGTGGCGGTCTTTTGCGCATAAGACAAATCATCGATATAAGTCTTACCGTACACATCCGCCAGAAAACGCTGCAGGGAGGTTCCCGATACGGCAAATTCAAATTCGCCGTTATCTCCGATAATAATGTTAAAGTCGCTGACAACCGAATCCCCGTTGCTTTCAATTATTTCAATCAGGGAAGCCAGTGTGGTATTAATCGCTTTATTTTTACCTCGTCCCGACTCATAAACGTCTTCGATGGTTACGGAATAAGCCAGTTCATTATAAGCCAACAGTTCGCCGTTCCTGTCAAAAATCTGTCCTCTGGTGCTGGGAATGGTTCTTTCCTTGCGGATTTTTAAGGTAAATTCATTGAGGTATGCTTCTCCGTTTACAATCTGAAGCACAAACAGCTGGCGGATCAAAATGCCGCACATAAGCATAAATGCCAGAATCAGAATAAAAAATCTGGATGTTATGAAATTAATAATGGAATCTCTTATATTTTTAAACAATTTCCTCGCTGCTCCTGTTTGCCCTTTTCTCCGCAAGCCTGTTAAACAAAGTCATGGCCGAAAAAAGTACAATGGTTAATAAAATCGTATATACAACCTCGGGAATGATAATATTCATCAGATAATATCCGATATGAAACCTGCCCCGCAGTAAAAACATCAATAAATAATAGGTTATGCTGTAAACAAAGTCGCTGCAGCCTACCAGTAAAATCTGCAGCATCAGATCATCCTTAAAGAACAGTCGTTTGAAAAAGCCGTTGAAGTATCCTATGTACATGTAAAGAAGCGCATGAAAGCCCAGAATGCCTCCGCTGAATATATCTACTAACAGTCCCGTAAAAAAGCCCACGGTAATTCCGGCCTTTTGTCCCATCATAAAACCAAAGGAAGCTGTTGTAATAATCAACAGATTGGGGCCAACATTACCAAAAGCAATATAACGGCACACCGTGCTTTGCAATATAAAACTGAAAATAACTACGAATATGGCAAGAATTTTATTTTTCATCTTTATTCATTCTCATCAATCTGCTGCTTTAAATCAAGGATGACAAGTACCTGATCCATATGTTCAAAATCAACTGCCGGGGTTATGGTTCCGGAATGGGTCAGGTTATTGGCATCGGCATCCATGGAGGTAATATAGCCGATTAAAAGCCCCGGAAGATATTTGGTACTGATATTGGAAGTAACCACCTTATCCCCTTCCTTTACCTTTCCTTCCGAATCAATTAATTTGCTGAAGCGAATAGTATTTTCGCTCATCAGTTCAAGATCTCCCGATACGATCAGCCGGTCTTCCGTTGCCAAAACCATGCCGGGCACATTGATGGTATCATCAATAATAGCTGTTACCTTTGCCCAGTTGGCACCCACATCTGTCACAATTCCCACCAGGCCGCTTCCCGACATAACATTCATATCAATTGCAATTCCGTCGTCGGTTCCCTTATCAATGATAAAGGTATTGAACCAGTTGCCGCCATCCATGCCGATGACTCTGGCACCGATTTTTTCATATTCCGAATATTCCTGATCCATCTGATAAAGGCTGCGCAGGTTGTTCAGCTCATATTTTTCCTGAGTCAGGGTATTGTTTTCAATGGTCAGCTGGTCAATCTGTTCCTGAAGCTCCTGATTCTGCCGCTGCAAATCCCTGATCTGGGCCAGGTCCTTGGAACGGTCCGATAAATAACCGCCTATCTCGCTGATACCGGTCTGAAAAGGAATGGTAACATAACCGGAAATCCGGGCAACCATCCCCGTGAATAAATCGGTGGTAAAGGTAACGGCCATTAAAACAATACAAAGCCCCGTTAAAATCAACAGCAGATATTTACTTTGTAAAGTAAACTTCGTCCGCTTCCGCTTCATCCTTTTCCTCCATTACCGGAAAACACATATGCCACAGAATGGAAATTGTCATCCGTAATAACTTTTGATAATCCTAAAGCAACGCTTGCTATGGGATTTTCCGCCATATTGACCTTTAATCCGGTACCCTCACGGATTAATTCGTCTAAATGTGCCACCTGGCTGGCGCCGCCGGTCAGATAGATGCCGTGGCGGTAAATGTCCGCCGCCAGTTCCGGGGGCGTACGCTCCAGAATGACCTTAATATGGTCAATAACCGTATCAAAATGTTCTTTCAGGGCATTTTTAACCAGTTCCGTGGGAATTTCCCGCTCCACGGGAAGTCCCGTCACAATATCTCTTCCGTATACAACAGCCGGATTCCCTGTGGCTTCCAGCTCCCGCATTGCAATTTTTACTTTTTCCGCAGTTTTACCGCCGATAATAAGATTGAATTCCTTTCTGACTGCATTGCGGATAGCGTCATCAAATTTCTGACCTCCCACTTTAATCAGACGGCTTAAAACAATGCCGCCCAGAGACAGAATGGAAACCTCTGTGGTATCATATCCGATATCTACAACCAAAACGCCCTGGGAATTTTTGACATCGATATCCATGCCAAGTCCGTCCGCAATGGCTTTTTCTACAACCATAACCTTTTTTGCCTTCACATCGGCATTTTTAACCAGGTCGAAAAAGGCTCTCTGCTCTACCTCCGTTACATCATGGGGCACCGCAATATAATAATCCGCAGGCTTGATATTTCCCTTGCACAAGTCGTTAATAAAGCATTTTACAAGGTTTTGCATATTTTTAATATCCGCAATGACACCGTTGCATAAAGGATAGGAAATGTGAATGTTGTCCGGCGCCTTCTCGTACATTTCAAATGCGGAATCCCCGTAAGCAAATAAAATATTTTTATTTTGAATGGCAATCATATTTTTTGCTGAAAAGATATGATCCTCACCCTTTGCGTAAATTTTGATGTTGCTGGTACCTAAGTCAATACCGTAAGCACTGGAAGCCATATTCCGTACCCCTTTCTTTTTGTAAATTACTGTATCATTCCGTGTTCTCTGAAGCTGTAATAGCTGTTATCTCCTATAATCAGATGGTCAATCAACGGTATATCCATTAATTCCGACGCCTTCCACAGCTTTTTTGTCATTTCCGCATCCGCCGTACTGGGCGCTGCACTGCCGCTTGGATGATTGTGCAGGACCATAAAGTTTACCGCTTTTGCCAAAAGCGCCTCCATAAAAATCTCCCTGCTGGAAATCAGGGAAGCGTTTACGGTTCCCTCGCTCATAACCTGTTCTTTGAGCAGGCCCATGGAACCGTCTAAAAAAATGCAAAGACACTGTTCCTTTTCCAGATGCCGCAGCTGTTCCATATAGTATGCTGCAACCTCCCCCGGGGATTGAAAAATGATTTTCTGCCCTCTTTTGGATTTGGCAATGCGATTGGATAATTCGGCAATGCATTTGATTTTAACCGCTTTTACTTCGCCGATTCCCTTTACCTGCATCAGATCTTCCACAGACATATGGTAAAGCCCCGCTATGCCATAATCTCCTGCCTTTTTGAGAATTTCCCTTGCAAGAGCCATGGCATCCGCCCCTTTATGTCCCGTGCGGATAATAATGGCAAGCAGCTCCGCATCCGTCAAGGCTTTTGGACCTGCTTTTAAAAATCTGTCATAGGGCTTTTCCGCATTTATGAATTGTTCTGTCATATTCCTCCCGTCTCTCTCTCAGAAGGAAAAAACACACTATAAAAACCTGAAAATCACAATGGCAATGATAATGCCTCAAATACTACCGATTGTAATTTTAATGGATAACCCGAAGGTTATTACCAGTATCCCCAGATTCAGAATAAGCGGAGAATCCATACCAAAGGTCTGTCCGAAATTCAGGAATGTGTTAGGAAACAGACTTCCGATAAAGCCGCCGATTACAATTCCTGCTAAAATCATCAAAAAACAGGCCCAGTTATTCTTTCCTTTCATGAAAACCTCCGTCTTCTTTTGTAGTTATGTAAACATAAAAAAGAATTTTTAACTACTAGTATATTATCACATGGGGCGATATATGTATACTGATTTCGTGGATTTTTTTTCGACCAAAACCCCTATGAATCCAGTCTGATTACGCCAGAATTCTTCAATTCCTGAACCGCTTTCAGTATGCCGAATTTTGCATGGGGGAAGGTCAGTCCGCCCTGAAAATAAACAGCATAAGGGGGCTTTATGGGACCGTCCGCCGAAAGCTCTATGGAGCTTCCGGAAACAAAAGCGCCTGCCGCCATAATAACCTTGCTGTCATAGCCCGGCATGTCCCAAGGTTCCGGCGTCACAAAGCTGTCTACAGGGGCTGCCGCCTGGATTCCTTTGCAGAAAGCCACAACGCCTTCTTCGCTGCCAAGGGTAACCGCCTGAATAATATCATGTCTGCTTTCGCTGCCGGAGGGCACCACCGGAAAGCCGAAGGATTCCAAAATGTTTGCTGCAAATACCGCGCCTTTCAATGCCGCAGCCACCACAACCGGCGATAAAAACAATCCCTGATAAAATGCGGGCAGAACTCCTAAGGAAGCCCCTACTTCCTTTCCGAGCCCCGGCGATGTCAGCCGGTAAGCCGCGTTTTCAATATATTCCTTTTTGCCGGCAATATAGCCCCCTATGGGAGCAAGTCCGCCTCCGGGATTTTTGATCAGGGATCCTACCACCATATCCGCTCCTACATCCGAAGGTTCCTTTGTTTCCACAAATTCTCCGTAACAGTTATCCACCATGCAGATAATGTCGGGTTTAATACTTTTCATATAGTTTATTAGTTGACCAATACGGTCAACCGACAATGTCTTTCGCGTCTCATAGCCTTTGGAACGCTGGATGGTTGCAAGCCTTGTATTGGGGCCGATTGCTTTTCTGATTCCCTCATAATCAAATTCTCCGTCCGGAAGCAGGTCAACCTGGGCATAGCTGATGCCGTACTCCTTTAAGCTTCCTTTGGATTCCCTGATTCCGATTACCTCTTCCAAAGTATCGTAAGGCTTTCCCACAGGGGATAATATCTCATCTCCGGGCCTTAAATTTGACATAAGCGCCAGGGCAAGTGCATGGGTTCCGCAGGTTATCTGCGGTCTTACCAGTGCATCCTCTGTGTGGAAAATCTCAGCGTAAACCGTCTCCAAGGTCTCTCTGCCCAAATCGTTATAGCCGTATCCCGTAGTGCCCGTAAGGCAGCCTTCCGAAACCTTTGCCTTCTGCATTCCCCTAATGACCTTCAGCTGGTTGTATTCTGCAATTTTATCTATGGCTTCAAAACGCTCTTTTAACTTTTCACACCACATTTCCCCCAGCTCATATACATCCTTGTCAATTCCAAGCTGTTCATATAAAGCTTCTGTTAAATGATTCATTTTTGTAAATTCCTTTTTGTATTCTCTCTGTTTTTTTCTCTGATTCTTTTCTGATTCTTTTCTGATTTTTCTCTGATTATTCTCTGATTATTTTGTTTTTTCTTTTTCTCTGTTTTTCTGATTTTTTCTGTTTTTTCTCTGTTTTTTCTCTGTTTTCTGCTTACCTTCTGCAGTTTTTCTTTTCTCTCTTTTGTCGTTTTATCTTTTCCGAAAATTTACCGGTCTGTATCCTGATTATCTCTCCTATTTTATAGATTTCTGCTTTTCATACATTCTTTCATGTAAGCAATCATCTTTTCATCCTCATAATTAAAGGCTTCTTTATCAATAAAAATCACATCCCGCTCCCTGCGGAACCAGGTCAACTGCCTTTTTGCAAAATGCCTGGTATCTCTTTTTATGAGATAAACCGCCTGTTCCAGATCGTAATCGCCCTCTAAATATCCGAGAATTTCCTTATATCCCAGACCCTGCATGGAATTATGCTCCATGGAGCAGCCCATTTCCTTTAATTTCTTCACTTCCTCCACAAGCCCGTCGGAAAGCATCTGATCCACTCTTTTTTCAATGCGCTCATAAAGAAGCTCCCTGCGGTCATTTAAGACAAAATAGCAGAAATCATAGGGAGATTCTTTCGTACGTTCCGTATCGTTATGCTCCGATATGGGCATACCGGTCTGCTCATAATATTCCAAGGCCCTGATGACCCGCTTCATATTATTGGCATGAATCAGTTCCGCCGACCGCGCGTCCACTTTTCTTAACATTTCATGAAGATAGGCGGCGCCTTTTTCCTTCCCAAGAACTTCCAGCTCCTTCCGATAGCCGGAGTCGCTTTCATTGTCCTCAAAATCGATATCATAAATCACCGACTGAATATAAAAGCCCGTTCCTCCTACAAGAATGGGAATATGCCCGTTTTCATAAATCTGTTCCATGGCTTCTTTTGCAAGCTTTTGAAAACAGAAAACATTAAAATTATCTTTTGGGTCCAGAATATCCACCAGATAATGGGGAACTCCGTCCATTTCGTCTACGGTTATTTTTGCCGAACCGATATCCATATGACGATATACCTGCATGGAATCGGCGCTTATGATCTCTCCTCCGATTTCCTTTGCCAGTCTGATGGATAATCGGGTTTTGCCCACTGCAGTGGGTCCCGTCAAAACAATTAATTTTCTTTTATTCATGGCTTCTTTTTGTTATAAAATCCTTTTGAATTTTTTTTCCAGTTCATATTTGCTCATGGAAAACATGGTAGGCCTTCCGTGGGGACAATGAAAAGGATTATCAAGTGCAAAGAGCTGCTTTAACAATTCCTTCGCTTCTGTTACGGAAAGGCTCTGGTTTCCTTTTACCGCCGCCTTACAGGACATGGAAGCAATCTTTGCCGTAATCACATCGGACGTACCCTTCATGGGCGTTTCCGCCAACTCGTCCAGAATATCTAAAAACAGCTGTTTTTCATCACTTCCGTATAAATCCTGAGGGATTCCCCGCAATGCGATTTCCTCGCCGCCAAAGGCCTCTATAATAAAGCCCAGACTGGTAAAAACATTCGCAAATTTAGTCATAACGCTCATTTCCCTTGGACTTAAGGAAATAATCAGGGACGGCATCAGCATCTGGGTAGTATTCTCTTTATTTTTCAGCTTCTTCATCCAGTTTTCATAATTGACCTTTTCATGGGCGGCATGCTGGTCCACAAAGTAGATTTTACCCTCAAACTCCACAATCCAATAGGTCTTAAAAACCTGTCCGATAATCTCCAGTCCCGAAAGCCGGTTTTCATCAGGCTGCTCCCCATCCACAGGAAACAGTTCCATCTGCACTTCTTTTTCCACAACAATCTCTTCCGGTTTGATGATGTTCTCGCTTCTTTTGTTGACGTAAGACCTTCTGGGTGGCGGATTTCCGAGGATTTTGAACAATCCCGAAATCTCTTCCCGGACATTTCCCTCTGCAGGCCTTTCAATATTGTTGTAAGAAATTTCTGTCCTCTGGGGCTGTTCGCCTGCTTTAACGGACTCCTCCATCTGTTTCTGCCTGTTAATTTCAAAAGGCTCAGGCGCTTTTTTTGTTTCAGCGGGTTTATCTTCTTTTTTCTCTCCGTCGGAAAATTCAGGTATTAAAACCTGTGAGGATAAACAGTCTCTTACCGCCTTTTTTACAAACTCGCAAAAAGGCTGGGGGTCCATGATTCGGATTTCCATTTTGGTGGGATGCACATTTACATCAATATCTTCTCCCGAAATCTGGAAATGTATAACCGCAAAGGGATATTTGTGCTGCATTAAAAAGGTTTTATATCCTTCCTCCACCGATGAGGAAATCATTTTACTCTTAATATACCTTCCGTTTACGAAAAAATTCTCGTAATTTCTGTTAGCCCTTGCTAAAACGGGCTTTCCTATAAAGCCCCAGACCCTGATTCCGTTTTCCTGTCTGTCAATGGGAATCATGTGTTCGGAAACATCCCTGCCGTAAATACGGTAGATGATTTCCGAAAGCTCTCCGTTTCCCGAAGTAAAAAACTTGTTCTGTCCGTTCTGGATATAGGATATGGAAACATAGGGGTGCGACATGGCAATATGCTGCATAAGCTCCCCTACATAGGAGCCTTCCGTCATGGAAGTATGTAAAAACTTTTTACGCACGGGAGTATTATAAAACAGATTCCTTACCAAAACAGTGGTGCCGTCAGGAGCTCCCACTTCCTCCGGCTGCTCTAAGGAACCGCCGTTACAGCAGATTTTGATGCCCATGAGACTGTCCTTTGTCTTGGTAATCATTTCCACCTGGGCAACGGCGCTGATGCTGGATAAAGCCTCCCCCCGGAATCCTAAGCTGTGAATGCTGTTTAAATCCTCTACCTTCTGGATTTTGCTGGTGGCATGGCGTAAAAACGCATTGTACAAGTCCGCTCTTTCGATGCCGCAGCCGTTATCTGTGACCCGGATAAAAGAAATGCCGCCGTCCTTTATTTCCACGGTAATTTTATCCGCGCCTGCGTCTATGGAATTTTCAATTAACTCTTTTACCACGCTCGCCGGCTTTTCCACCACTTCTCCCGCAGCGATTTTATCTATGGTTTCCGAATCTAAAACATGTATATTTTCCGCCATGCTGCCTCCTTATCCCTGCCACCTGTTCTTTCGCATATTCTGTAGACGATATAATGTGTTTAATGCGTCAAGAGGTGTCAGATTGGAAATATCGATTTCATCCAACTCTTTTAAAATGTCCTCGTCCTTTACCGTATCAAAAAGGGAAATCTGCTCCAGATCCACCTCGTCGTATCTTTTAACCTTTTTATGCTCTGTTTTATTTTCTACGGCAATGCTCTGTACTTTTTCAATAATAT
Source organism: uncultured Lachnospiraceae bacterium (assembly GCA_964507745.1). Classification (GTDB taxonomy): domain Bacteria; phylum Bacillota; class Clostridia; order Lachnospirales; family Lachnospiraceae; genus UBA2882. The sequence goes on along the minus strand of CAZDRM010000037.1, from coordinate 3,565 downwards.
CGTTATCCGTTAACTGGCTGACAATGACCTTTGCCCTGTCAATTACCATATCGGGCACTCCCGCCAGCTTCGCCACTTGAATACCGTAGCTTTTATCAGCGCCCCCTTTAATGATCTTGCGTAAGAATACAATATTATCTCCCTGTTCCTTGACAGCGATGCAGTAATTGTTCACATTGCTCATTTTTCCTTCCAGCTCTGTCAACTCATGATAATGGGTGGCAAATAAGGTTTTGGCGCCCAAAAGCTTTTTGTTGCTGATATGCTCAATGACCGCCCATGCAATGGACAAACCGTCAAAGGTGGAGGTTCCCCTGCCGATCTCATCTAAAATCAACAGGCTGTTTGCGGTGGCGTTCCTTAAAATATTGGCAACCTCATTCATTTCCACCATAAAGGTACTCTGGCCGCTGGCCAAATCATCGGAAGCTCCCACACGGGTAAAAATCCTGTCCACAATGCCGATGTCAGCGCTTACTGCCGGCACAAAGCTGCCAATCTGCGCCATCAGCACAATCAGGGCGCTTTGACGCATATAGGTGGATTTTCCCGCCATATTAGGGCCGGTAATAATAGATATCAGGTTTTTTCCGCCGTCTAAAAAGGTATCGTTTGCCACAAACATATCGTGGTCTATCATTTTTTCCACTACGGGATGCCTGCCGCTTTTTATTTTAATAATTCCCTTTTCATTCAAATTCGGCCTTACATAGCCGTTTCTTTCCGCCACAAAGGACAGGGAGGTAAAAACGTCCAGAGCCGCAACCGCCTTTGCCGTTTTCTGGATTCTGGCAATATTGTCCCCGATGGTTTCCCTGATCTGGCAGAATACATCATATTCCAGGGCATTGAGCTTGTCCTCGGCATTTAATATGGTGTCCTCCAGTTCCTTTAATCTGGGAGTCATGTAACGCTCGCCGCCGGTCAGGGTCTGCTTTCTGACCCATTCTTCGGGCACCTTATCCTTAAAGGAATTGGTTACCTCAAAGTAATAACCGAACACCTTATTATAGCCCACTTTTAAGTTTTTAATGCCGGTTCTGTCCTTTTCCGTCTGCTCTAACTGGGCAAGCCAGGATTTTCCTTCTGTTTTGGCATTTCTCAAATGGTCAATATCTTCAAAAAATCCCGTTTTAATAATACCGCCTTCTCTTATGGAAATGGGCGGCTCCTCTTCGATTCCCTGTTCAATCAAATCACAGATATCCGATAAAGGGTCAATATCCTCATAAATATTTTTTAATAATTCACATTCAAATTCCTCTAAGACCGTCTTAATGGCCGGCAGCATGGATAAGGATTTGCAAAAAGCGATTAAATCCCTTGGATTCACGGATTTATAGCTGATTTTCCCTAAAAGCCTTTCCAGATCATAAACCGGATTCAGATATTCCCGGATCTCATCCCTGCTGACGCCGCGGCTGCTTAAGGCCTCCACCGCATCCAGCCTTTTCTGAATTTCCTCCTTTTCAATCAGAGGCTGTTCCAGATAGCTTCTTAAGGTCCTGGCCCCCATAGCGGTTTTTGTTTTGTCCAGAACCCATAACAGGGAACCTCTTTTCTGCTTTTCCCGCAAGGTTTCCACAAGCTCTAAATTCCGTCTGGTAGAGCTGTCCAAAAGCATATATTTGCTTACCACATAAGGATTGATATGGGTAACATGGGAAAGAGAGGTTTTCTGTGTCTCATAAAGATAGGACAATACCGCTCCCGCACTGACAATGCCCGCCGGAAAATCATCCAGCCCCAAAGCCGTCAGCGTATGTACCCCGAAATGCTTCTTTAAACGGTTCTGGCAGGTTTCATCATCAAAATACCATGCATCCAGATTATATATGGTAATTCCCAGCCGGGAACGCAGGTCATCCAAATCAAATCCGCTTACTAAAAAGCCGTCATTGCAGACAATTTCCGCAGGGGAAAACTTAATGATTTCATCAAAGAGCTTTTTCTTATCATCCACCTGGGTCACAAAATAGTCCCCGGTGGTAACATCTATAACGGAAATTCCGATTTTATCCAGATAGACAACGCACATTAAAAAATTGTTCCGGGTTTCTTCCAATGACTGCATGTTTAAATTGGTACCCGGCGTTACGATTCTGACAACCTCTCTCTTTACAAGCCCCTTGGTAAGCTTAGGGTCCTCCATCTGTTCGCAGATGGCAACCTTATAGCCCTTGGAAACCAGCTTTGTCAGATAGCCGTCTACGGCGTGATAGGGAACGCCGCACATAGGCGCCCGCTCCTCCAGACCGCAGCTTTTTCCCGTCAATGTGATTTCCAGTGCCTTAGATGCGGCAATGGCATCGTCAAAAAACATTTCATAAAAGTCACCCAGACGGTAAAAAAGAATACAATCCGGGTATTGCTTTTTGGTCTCCATATATTGCTGCATCATCGGTGTTAATTCTGCCATTGTTTCTCCCTGCTTTCTTTTCGCAGTTTCATATAACTAACTTTATTTTTTATCATCATAACATTTTTTGCCAAATTTTTGCAAAGCTTCTTTTAAATCATTTCTCCCAAGTAATAAAAGCCTTTACATTCCTTTAAGACCACGGGAACGATTTTTCCGATCAGTTCCTCTGTCCCTTTAAAATGGACGATCATATTGTTGGAAAGCCTTCCTGTAACCAGACTTTCATCATGCTCGTTCATTTCCTCCACAAGAGCGTCCATGGTCAGCCCCTCAAGAAGCTTTGCACGCTCTTTTGCCGTATTCTGCACGACGGAAAGCACTTCGTCAAAATGCTTTGTGACTGTTTCCTTATCCACCTGGTTTTCCATGGCTGCCGCAGGGGTCCCTGTCCTTTTGGAATATTGGAAGGTAAAGGCATTGTCATACTGAACCTTCTTAATCACATCTATGGTTTCCAAAACATCCTCATAGGTCTCTCCCGGAAAGCCCACAATAATATCCGTGGTAATGGAAATATCAGGGATTTCTTTTCTGATTTTCTCCGCCAAAAGAAGATACTGCTCCTTTGTATAGCGGCGGTTCATTTCCTTTAATATCCTGGTGGAACCTGACTGGAGAGGCAAATGAAGATGTCTGCATATCTTCCCGGAAGCTTTCATGACAGAAATCAGTTCATCGGATAGATCCTTGGGATGGGAGGTCATAAACCGGATCCTCTCTATGCCCTCTATCTCTTCCACACGCCTTAGCAGTTCCGCAAAGGAAATGGGATTTTGGAGATTTTTGCCGTAGGAATTCACATTCTGCCCCAAAAGCATGACTTCCACCACGCCTTCCGCTGCAAGGGATCTGATTTCGGCAAGGATTTCTTCCGGTTCCCTGCTCCGCTCCCTGCCCCTGACGTAAGGCACAATACAGTAGCTGCAGAAATTATTGCAGCCAAACATAATGTTGATACCCGATTTAAATGGATATTTGCGCTGTACGGGAAGCTTTTCCACGATTTGGTCCGTATCCTTCCAGATATCGATCAACATGCCGTCCGCTTCATACATTTCCACTAAAAGCTGTGCGAATTTGAAAATATTATGGGTTCCAAAAATCAAATCCACAAATCGGTAGCTGTGCTTAATTTTTTCTATG
>CAZDRM010000036.1:0-16353 GCA_964507745.1 uncultured Lachnospiraceae bacterium | reverse complement strand
TATATGGTAAATGTGGCGGAGCATACCTTAAAAGAAGTGGATGTTATTTTATTTCTGGTAGAGCCTACGGATTATATAGGAGCAGGGGAAAAGCATATCATAGAACAGCTTAAAAAAACAAAAACGCCAGTTATTTTATTGATTAATAAAATAGACAAGGTGCAGAAAAAGGAAGAACTGCTCTTATACATAGACGCATACCGCAAGGAAATGGACTTTGACCAGATTATTCCCGTATCGGCAAAAAGCGGAGAAGGCACGGATGATTTGCTGAAAACCATTTTTGATTATCTTCCTTACGGCCCTATGTTTTATGATGAGGATACCGTTACGGACCAGCCGGAGCGGCAGATTGTGGCGGAGCTGATCAGGGAGCAGGCATTACGGCTTTTAGAGGATGAGATTCCTCACGGTATTGCAGTTTCTGTGGATTCCATGAAAAAGAGAAAAAAGATTATGGATGTGGATGCCACCATTATATGCGAAAGGGATTCCCATAAGGGTATCATTATCGGTAAAGGCGGCAGTATGCTGAAAAGAATCGGGACAAATGCCAGAAAGGGAATGGAAGACCTTTTGGAGTGTCAGGTCAATTTAAAGCTCTGGGTAAAGGTTAAAAAGGATTGGCGGGACAGCGATTTTCTGTTAAAAAATTTTGGTTATAATCCCAAGGATTCGGAGTTGTAAAAACTACCAATTTATTCTGAAGAAACAACCGCATAGAAAAGTGGAAATGGAAGACCCTACTTTTTAGAAAAACATAACGATGAAAGCAGCAGACAGAAGAACCCTTTCGTGAGAACTTCTGCTCTGTGGGCCGGGAGGGTGTATACATGGAAACGAATGAGTGGCAAAGGTTTTACAAAACAGGAAAGATTGAAGATTATTTAACATACCGGGAAGCGGTGGCGAACTGCGCGGATACCGGAGAGAAAGGGGCGGAAACTGTAGAACATGCAGGATTTTGTAATAGTGACGGGAATGATTTTACAGGCGCTTCCTATGGGGGAATATGACAGGAGGGTACTGGTTCTAACAAAGGAGCGCGGGAAGATATCCGCTTTTGCAAAAGGAGCCAGAAGGCAGAACAGCAAGCTCATGGCCAGAACCAATCCATTCTGCTTCGGTACCTTCAAGCTGTATGAAGGGAGAAATTCCTACAGTCTTGTGGACGGAGAAATTTCCAATTATTTTGACGGATTCAGGGAGGATTTGGAGGGCGCCGTTTACGGAATGTACTTTCTGGATGTAGCGGATTATTATACAAGGGAAAATAATGATGAAAAGGATATGCTGAGCCTTCTTTATCAGTCCCTGCGGGCGCTTTTGCTGCCTGCCATTCCCAATGAACTGGTCAGATACATATTTGAGATGAAAGCTTTGGTGGTAAACGGGGAGTTTCCCGGTGTACCGGGGGACATACAGCTTCTTCCGGATACGGGATATACTATAGAATATGTGGCAGCGGCAGGGCTTGATAAGCTTTATACCTTTGTGGTTTCTGATGAGGTGTTAAAGGAACTGTCACACTGTGCCGGAGAATACAGAAAGAGATTTCTCGGAAAAAAATTTAAAAGCCTGGAAATTTTAGAGGAAATGCTGAAGAAGTAGCGCAGAATAAAGAAACAAAAGCAGCAAAAAAGCGAAAAAAAGCAAAAAAAGCGAAAAAAGCAAAAAAGCGGAAATAAAGCAAAAAAACGAAAAGGGGAAAAAATGTTTCAAATATTTATCTGGATTCAATATATCGGTATTCTAACATTAGTGCTGGAAACTTTTTATATTATAAAACAAAGGACATCTAAGCTTCAGATAAGCCTGTTGATTGTAATTCTGGCAACACTGGTAAATTTTGTGGGGTATTTGTTTGAAATCCAGTCGGTTACCAAAGAGACTGCGCTGCTGGCGGTCAAATTCCTGTATCTGGGAAAGCCCTATATTATACTGGTTACATTTTTGTTTGCCATGCAGTATTACAAAATCAAGATACCCTCTGTAGTAAAATACATATTATGCGGTATTCATATTTCGATCAGCCTTATGGTGTTTACCTGTGAACATCATCATCTGTTTTACAGCAGCATCGATTATGTGGATGAGGGATATTTTCCCCATCTTGTCCTGGGACACAGCTTTATTTATATGGCCTATAGTTTTCTGATTCTTGTTTATCTGCTGATCATAGTGGGAACGGGATTCTGGAAATATCGTCAGGTGCGGGCCCGGAGAGAAAAAAAGCAGATTTTATATCTGACGGTAATAGCCATGGTGGCGGGAACCGGATTTGCAGTTTATTTCAGCGGAATTATGAAGGGTTATGACTGCACGCTGCCGGGATATTTGATCTGTACGGTTTTGCTGCTGATTGCCATGGTGCGGTATAATCTGTTAGATACGGTGGAACTGGCAAAGGAAACGGTAGTTGATGAATTTGCGGATGGTATTCTGGTTCTGGATGAAAATCACAGGCTTATTTATGTAAACCAGCAGGCTGTCAATATTTATCCGGAGACAGCAGGAGAAAATTATCAGCAGGTCATAGATTTCCTTGAGGAATTGCAGGAAAGGGAGGAAAAACTTTCTAAGGAAGATAAAATTTACAAAATTCACAAAAAAGAAATTGTGCAGGATGAGGTAATTTACGGAAAAATGCTTATTATAAGCGATGTTACCGAAAGCTGGAATTATATGGCGGAGCTTGAGAAACAGACCGTCATTGCCACCATGGCGAATAATGCAAAGACGGATTTCCTGGCAAAAATGTCCCATGAAATCCGCACTCCTATTAACGCTGTGCTGGGCATGAATGAAATGATACTGCGGGAAAGCAAAGAGCCGGACATAAAGAAATATTCTATGGATATAAAGACATCCGCAAATGCGCTGTTAGGACTGATCAATGATATTCTGGACACTTCCAAGATTGAATCCGGCAAGCTGGAAATCTGTCCTGTGGAGTATGAAGTTGACAGCCTGCTGAATGATGTTGTAAATATGGTTATGATTAAGGCAAAGGATAAAAAGCTGGAATTCTTGGTACAGGTAGAAGAAAGCATACCGAATGTGCTTTTTGGAGATGACGTAAGAATTCGCCAGATTCTGGTCAACCTGTTGAACAATGCCGTAAAATATACGGAAAAAGGCAGCGTCAGCCTTGTGGTATCGGGAACAGAGACAGAATCGGGAGAACAGCTTCATTTCGAAATAAAAGATACGGGAATCGGGATTAAAGAAGAGGATATGCCCAAGCTCTATGCCGCATTTGAGCGGATTGAAGAGACGCGGAACAGAAATATAGAAGGAACCGGATTGGGCATGAATATCGTGGTAGAACTTTTGGAGCTCATGGGGACGGAGCTGAAGGTAGAAAGCGTATATGGCAGCGGAACAGTATTTTATTTTGATTTGGTTCAGCCGGTGGTTGCAGAAACTCCTATCGGCAATTTTGATGAACGCAGCAAATACCTGTATCAGGAAACGGAATATCAGGTGGGATTTGTGGCGCCGGATGTGAAGGTGCTTCTTGTGGATGACAACGAAATTAACCGCAGAGTTTTTAAGAATCTGCTAAAGCGGACAAGAGTCATGATTACGGAGGCGGCCTCCGGTTATGAATGTCTGGAACGAATTAAAAAGGAGAGATATGACATTATTTTTATGGACCACATGATGCCCCAAATGGACGGAATAGAAACTTTTCAGAGGATGGGACAAATGGAGGAAAGCCTCTGCAAGGGTGTGCCGGTTGTGATTTTGACAGCAAATGCGGTAACGGGTGCAAAGGAAAAATATTTGCAGGCAGGATTTTCGGCGTATCTGTCCAAACCGGTACAGGGGGATAAGCTGGAAGCCGTCATTATGCAGTATGTGCCGGGAATCACTAAAATGCAGCCTGTAGATGAAGAAATCGAGAGAAATTCTCTGTGGGATATGGAAGAAATTGACATTGCTTATGCAAAGCAGTATTTTGAAGAGGAAGAACTTCTTGAAATGACAATGCTTGACGTATACCATTCCCTTGACAGCACGGCAGTTGAAATAGATAAGCTTGGAAAGGCGGTTTTAATGGGGGAAGACGATGAAGCGTGTCAGGCCCGGGCATTAAAAGAGTATCAGACCCAGGTGCATGCGCTGAAAAGCAATACGGCTATGATTGGAGCGTTGATATTGGCTAAGCTTGCCAGACTTTTGGAAGTGGCGGCAATGGAAAAAGATATAGAGCGCATTAGACGGCTGCATCCCGTTTTGATTCAGGAGTTAGCAAGGCATAAGGAACATATGAAGATTCTTGAAACAAAAAATAAGGAAGAGGAAAATATAAGGGAAGACTTACGAGAAGAGAATGAATCAGAATTTATGGAAATAAACGATATGGAAGATGAAGAAGGGGAACTTTGGATATGAAAAAGATACTTTTAATCGGGGAATTTAATTCGACAACCGAAAATATGAACCGGATATTGGGAAAATACTTTCAGGTGCAGCTGGGTTCAGAGATGCCTGAAATGGTAATCGGAATCCTGAAAATGGAAGTGCCTGATTTAATACTGATCTCTACTACTGCAATGGAAGAACCTCATAGAAAAATCTTTGAATATATACAGGGACATTGCCTGAGTATTCCTGTGGTCTGTGTGGGAACGAATAAAGAATTTGAAATATTTGAGGACTTTTTGGGCAGAAGTCCGTTTCATAAAATCCAGAGGCCGGTCCAGATGAAAACCATTATTGAAAGAATAAATAGATGTCTGGGAATAGGCGCAGAAGCGGAAAAAACGGTAAAGGCTGAAACGGAACGCGGAAAGCTTCTGCTGGTTGATGACAGTAAAATCCAGCTTAATATGTTGAAAAGCATGCTGAAGAAGCAATATGATGTGGAAGTGGCGGAATCTTTTGAGGATGCCATGAGAATGCTGCGAAAAAATGTTCCCGATGTTATTTTCCTGGATTATGATATGCCGGGGGTTGACGGCAGGGAAAGCTTTAAACGCATCAAGGAAGAAAAGGAATTTGCCCATATACCTGTTGTATTTTTGACAGGGGTAAAGGAGAAAAGAAAGATACATGAGGTTTTGGAACTGAATCCTACGGCTTATCTTTTAAAGCCTATTGAACCGGAAAGGTTGAGAGAGGTGCTTAAGGATATTTTTGGACAATAACGGGCGACGGTGTTTGTAGTGAATTGTGGCTTGAAAATATAGGAAGTGTCGGCTATAATATTAGGCAGTATGCAGGAGGTAAATTATGAAAACAAGGAGAATGCTTTTGGCGGCGGCAGTCTTAAGCTTATTGCTTAGCGGCTGCGGTGCGGTCAATGACGTGGACACCACTACTGTCATGATAAAAAAAGACGGTACAGTGGAGGAAAACATTATAACGGATTTTGATAAAGACTATTATTCCGTTGACGGTCTGGAACAGATGCTGAGTGAACAGATTCAGACATATAACCGGACGGCCGGGACGGATACGGTAAAACTGGACAGTGTAGAGGAAAAAGAAGGGGAAAACAGGGTAAAGGCAAAAATTATTTATTCCGGTGGCGAGGACTATTCCAGGATTCACAATCAGGTGTTTTTCATCGGAACAGTTTCCGATGCTTACAATGCGGGATATACTTTTGTGCCCATGATTGATCAGGAATCGGGAGCGACGGTTTCCGAAGGAGAGATTTTAGAGCTGGGAAGCAAAAAAATCGTAATTTCCGAGGAAGCTGTAAATATCAATGTTTCCGGGAAGATTTCCCATGTAAGCGAGGGAGTTACCCTGACGGATAAAAAGACGGCCGTATTGCCTGACGACGGGGAAAAGCTGTCTTACATTATTTATGAATAGGTAAAACGAAAGCGGAAAGAGGAGAGAGATATGGAAAAATCATTAGAAAAAATTGTGGCTTTGGCCAAGTCCAGAGGCTTTGTATATCCCGGCAGCGAGATTTACGGCGGCCTTGCCAACACATGGGATTACGGCAATCTGGGCGTTGAACTGAAGAATAACGTAAAAAAGGCATGGTGGCAGAAGTTTGTTATGGAGAATCCCTACAATGTAGGCGTTGACTGTGCCATTCTTATGAATCCCCAGACATGGGTAGCCAGCGGACATTTAGCAGGCTTTTCAGATCCTTTGATGGATTGTAAGGAATGTCATGAGCGTTTCCGTGCGGATAAAATCATCGAAGATTACTGTGCGGAAAAGGGTATTACCTTAGAAAAGCCCATTGATGCCTTCAGCAAGGAAGAGATGCAGGATTTTGTTCAGGAAAAACAGATTCCCTGTCCTACCTGCGGTAAGCACAATTTTACAGAGCTTCGTGAATTCAACCTGATGTTTAAGACCTTCCAGGGTGTAACAGAGGATGCCAAAAATACAGTTTATTTAAGACCGGAAACGGCTCAGGGTATCTTTGTGAATTTCAAAAACGTACAAAGAACCTCCCGTAAGAAAATTCCTTTCGGTATCGGACAGATCGGTAAGTCCTTCCGTAATGAGATTACACCGGGCAACTTTACCTTCCGTACAAGGGAATTTGAGCAGATGGAGTTAGAATTTTTCTGCGAGCCGGGTACGGATTTAGAATGGTTCAAATACTGGAGACAATTTTGTATTGACTGGCTGAAATCCCTTGGCATGAAGGATGAAGAAATGCGTGCAAGAGACCATGCGCCGGAGGAATTATGCTTCTATTCCAAGGGCACCACAGATATTGAATTCTTATTCCCCTTCGGCTGGGGCGAGCTTTGGGGCATTGCGGACAGAACAGATTATGACCTGACCCAGCACCAGAACACATCCGGCCAGGATATGAGCTATTTTGACGATACAAAGGGCGAGAAATACATTCCATATGTTATTGAACCCTCTTTAGGCGCTGACCGTGTGGTTTTAGCCTTCCTTTGCGCGGCATACGACGAGGAAGAAATTGGCGAAGGCGATGTGCGTACCGTTCTTCATTTCCACCCGGTACTGGCTCCGGTTAAAATCGGCGTGCTGCCCTTATCCAAGAAGTTAAACGAGGGTGCGGAAAAAGTTTTTGCGCAGCTTTCCAAGAAATATAACTGCGAATTTGACGACAGGGGCAATATCGGCAAGAGATACCGCCGTCAGGATGAAATCGGAACACCTTTCTGTATTACCTATGATTTTGATTCCGAGACCGACGGATGCGTAACAGTCCGAGACAGGGATACTATGGAGCAGGAGCGAATTGCCATTAAAGACCTGGATGCGTATTTTGCGGAGAAATTTACATTTTAAAGCGGAATAGGAATGATATTTTGGAGGAAACAAACGTGAAAGCTTATGGAGTAAACGAACTGAGAAAAATGTTTTTGGAGTTCTTTGAGAGCAAAGGACATCTTGCCATGAAGAGTTTTTCTCTGGTACCGCATAACGATAATTCTTTGTTATTGATCAATTCCGGTATGGCGCCTTTAAAGCCTTACTTTACGGGACAGGAAATTCCGCCCCGTAAAAGAGTGACCACATGCCAGAAATGTATTCGTACCGGCGATATTGAAAACATCGGAAAAACAGCCCGTCACGGTACATTTTTTGAAATGCTGGGCAATTTCTCCTTTGGAGATTATTTTAAACATGAAGCCATTGCATGGACATGGGAGTTTTTAACGGAAACAGTAGGTCTTGATAAGGACAGACTGTACCCTTCCGTATATGAAAATGATGATGAAGCCTTTGAAATCTGGGAGAAGGAAATCGGGATTTCCAAGGAAAGAATTTTCCGTTTCGGTAAGGAGGACAACTTCTGGGAGCATGGTTCCGGCCCCTGCGGCCCCTGTTCCGAGGTTTATTATGACAGAGGCGAGAAATACGGCTGTGGAAAGCCCGGCTGTACAGTAGGCTGAGACTGCTACCGTTATATCGAAGTATGGAACAACGTATTTACCCAGTTTGACAACGACGGAAAAGGCAATTATAACGAGCTTGTGCAGAAGAATATCGATACCGGCATGGGCCTTGAAAGGCTGGCTGCCGTTGTGCAGGATGTGGATTCCATTTTTGATGTGGATACCATTCTGGCCCTTCGCAGCAAGGTTTGTGAGCTTGCAGGAAAAGAATATAAAAAAGAATATAAATGGGATGTTTCCATCCGTATTGTAACGGACCATATCCGTTCCGCTACTTTTATGATTTCCGATGGCATTATGCCCACCAATGAGGGCAGGGGCTATGTATTGCGCCGTATTATCCGTCGTGCTGCAAGACACGGAAAGCTTTTAGGCATTGAAGGAGCCTTCCTTTCACGCTTAAGCGAGACGGTTATTGAGGGCAGCAAGGACGGTTATCCCGAACTGGAAGAGAAGAAGGACTTTATTTTCAACGTACTGACCCAGGAGGAGAGCAAGTTTGCCAAGACTATCGACCAGGGACTTTCCATTTTAAATGAAATGGAAGAAGCCATGGAGAAGGAAGGCAAAAAAGAGCTTTCCGGTGCAGACGCTTTCAAATTATATGATACTTACGGATTTCCCTTAGACCTTACCACGGAAATTCTGGAAGAAAAAGGCTTCAGCGTGGACAATGCAGGCTTTGAGGCTGCCATGGCAGAACAGAAGGACAAAGCCAGAAAAGCCCGTAAAACTACCAACTATATGGGCGCTGACGTAACTGTTTATGAATCCATTGATCCAAGCATTACAACAGAGTTTGTAGGTTATGATAAATTGACCCATGAATCAAAGATTACCGTTCTTACAACAGAAACAGAGCTGGTAGAGGCTTTGACAGACGGACAGACGGGAACCATCATTGTAGAGGAAACACCTTTTTACGCCACCATGGGCGGACAGAACGGCGATAACGGTGTGATTACCGTGAAAGACGGAGAGTTTGCGGTTAAAGATACCGTGAAGCTCTTAGGCGGAAAAGTAGGACATATCGGTACCGTAACCAAAGGAATGCTGAAGGTAGGCGATATTGCCACATTATCCGTAGATGCTTTAAAGAGAGGCGATACATGTAAAAACCACAGTGCAACCCATTTGCTTCAGAAGGCACTTAGAACTGTTTTAGGCAGTCATGTAGAGCAGGCAGGTTCCTATGTGGATGGAGAGAGGCTTCGCTTTGACTTTTCCCATTTTTCCGCTATGACGCCGGAAGAACTGGAAAAGGTAGAGGCTATCGTGAACGAAAAAATCGCAGAAAATATTATGGTTGACACACAGGTCATGACCATGGAGGAAGCGAAGAAAACCGGCGCCATGGCGCTGTTTGGCGAAAAATACGGCGATACCGTAAGAGTTGTAATGATGGGAGATTTTTCCAAGGAATTCTGCGGCGGTACTCATGTAAAGAATACGGGAGCTATCGGAGCCTTTAAAATTCTATCCGAGTCCGGTGTTGCGGCAGGAGTAAGACGTATTGAAGCCCTGACCGGAAACGGCGTTATGAAGTATTACAAAGAGATGGAAGATAAATTGCATCAGGTTGCCAAAGTATTAAAAGCAGCGCCTGCAAATGTTGCGGAAAAGGCTGAGCATCTCTTAGCTGAGAATAAAGCGCTGCATAGTGAATTAGAGTCCATGAAATCCAAAGCAGCAAAGGATGCGTTGGGTGATGTTATGAACCAGGTAACGGAAGTAAAAGGCGTGAAGCTTCTGGCTGCAAAGGTATCCGGCGTGGATATGAACGGTCTGCGTGATTTGGGAGACCAGTTAAAGGAAAAGCTGGGAGAAGGCGTGATTTTACTGGCTTCCGATTTAGACGGCAAGGTAAATCTGGTGGCTATGGCTACAGAAGATGCTATGGCAAAGGGCGCCCATGCAGGCAACCTCATTAAAGGCATTGCCGCGCTGGTAGGCGGTGGCGGCGGCGGCCGTCCCAACATGGCACAGGCGGGAGGCAAAAATCCCGGCGGAATCGAGGCTGCCATTGCGGAAGCTAAGAATGTTCTGGATGGACAGATTGCATAAATCCATCGCGTAAACAGAAAAAACAGTTGACGGATGCATATTTTGTGCTATAATTTTAAATGTGCATATATGATTTGCATAATAATTTACCCAGCAGTCGTTTAACGTGAAGGGACTGAAGGGAGGTCAGGTGTGATTTATGTCAAACGTAATCGTAAAAGAGAACGAGACTTTAGATAGCGCTTTACGCCGTTTTAAAAGAAGCTGTGCGAAAGCCGGTATTCAGCAGGAAATTCGTAAAAGAGAACATTACGAAAAACCCAGCGTAAAACGTAAGAAAAAATCTGAAGCAGCACGAAAACGCAAATACAATTAATTAAATTCTCCGGCTTTTAGCCGGAGAGTTTCCTTTTTTACGGATAATGTGATAAGGAGCAATCATATTCTTTAATGAGAAGATTGTGAAGATATACATGACGGAGGTATATTATGTGGACACGGCAGATTCTGGGAACAGAATTGATATATCTTGTGGAATGCTTTATTTTATATAGTTTTATCGGATGGGTAGTGGAATCTTTATATATGTCCTTCTGTAACAGGAAATGGACTAACAGGGGATTTGCTTTTGGCCCCTTCTGTCCTATCTATGGGTTTGGAGGCGTTTTAGGGTATATTATCATGCATCCTTTGGGAGGTCATTTGCTGGGGCTTTATTTTTTCGGAGCCGCTTTGGCCACTACGTTTGAATACTTGGTAGGAATTTTAATGGGAAAGGTACTTCATCAGGTCTGGTGGGATTACAACGATAAGCCTTTCAATTACAAAGGTATTATTTGTCTGGAAAGCACCATAGCCTGGGGGTTTTATGCCATAATTATCGTAAAGTTTTTAAATCAGAGAATGATGGGTCTGGTTACAAGAGTTCCTTTCGGAATCGGTATCCACCTGTGCCAGGTGGTAATAGTGTATTATTTTGTGGATTTTATTTATCACTTTTTAAGGGCGAGAGGACACGAAGTCGATATAAAGGCCCGAAGCAGAAAGATAAAGGATGCATACCACAATTTAAGAGAAAGATGGAGTTAATCAGGAAGCGCGTTGTCTGCCGGAAAATGCAGACGGCGCTTTTTTTATGGCACTACTATAATTAAGTATAAATTGAGAACAGCATAGAGGCGTTTTCTGCCAATTTGGCAGGGGAGATAAAGAGATAACAGTCATAAAAAGAACCTTTTCGTATTATGATAGTAGTAATAAAAGTGAAATGGTTTGGGTATGAAGAAATTATTAATGTTGTTTTTAAGTTTCCAGCTAAGTTTTCTGATTTTGGTTACTCCGGTGTTTGGAGAGGAGACGGCGCCTTCTTATGATTTAAATGTATCGGCGCCTTCCGCCCTTTTAATGGAAGCATCCACTGGAACGGTTATTTATGAAAAGGATGCGGATCTTTCTCTAAAGCCTGCCAGCATTACCAAAATCATGACGCTGCTTTTGACCTTTGAAGCTTTGGAAAAGGGACAGATTCATTTGGAGGATCAGGTTACTACCAGTGCCTACGCCAAGTCCATGGGAGGTTCTCAGGTCTTTCTGGATGAAGGTGAGATCCAGTCCGTGGAAACCTTGATTAAATGTATTACGGTTGCCAGCGGAAATGATGCGGCGGTAGCCATGGCGGAATATGTGGCGGGAAGCGAGGAGGCCTTTGTACAGATGATGAATGAAAAGGCTGCGGCTCTTAATATGACGTCAACTCATTTTGAAGACTGCTGCGGGCTGACAGATTCCGATACCCATATTACCAGTGCCAGGGATGTGGCAATCATGTCAAGGGAGCTGATTATCAGATATCCCCAGGTTTATGAATATACGACAATATGGATGGAGGATATTACCCACAATACGGCAAGGGGGAGTTCCACCTTTACACTTTCCAGCACCAACAAGCTGTTAAAGCAGTATCCGTATGCCACAGGATTAAAAACAGGCTCTACAAGTTCGGCAAAATACTGTCTTTCAGCCACAGCCAACAAGGATGGCATCGATCTGATTGCGGTTATTATGGCGGCGCCGGATCACAAGGTCAGGTTTGAGGACGCCATTAAGCTTTTACAGTACGGCTTTTCCGTTACCCGCATTTATGAGGACATGAATCAGGATGATCTGGGGATGGCGCAGGTAACAGGCGGCGTGGAGGAAGAAATCGGCCTGATATATGAAAGTCAGTTTTCTTATCTGGATGTGACAGGAAAGGATTTAAATCAGGTCACAAAAGAAATAAGGCTTAAGGAAGAACACCGGGCTCCCATTCAGGCAGGAGAAGTAGCGGGAGAAGCTATTTATTTTCTGGAAGGGAATAAGGTGGGAAGTGTAAATATTCTGTATCAGGAAGATGTGCGTGAGGCCAGATACATAGATTATCTGAAAATGATATTCCGGATTTTCTTAACATGATTGCTGCCGGGCTGCCTGTAGAAGGGAAGCCGGTTTTGACGGGTATGATAATCCGTGTTATACTATGGAACACAAAATAATGGGAGATACTGTATGAAATTACTTTATGTATTGGAAGTATTAGGAGCATTGGCTGCGGCTGCAGCGGGCATCGTTATTTGTGATGTCAATCGCTTTATTATAAGAAAATATACACTTTCCAGCAGTAAAGTGAACAGCCCTTATCACTTCGTTATGCTTTCCGATTTACACGGGAAAAGCTATGGGAAAGATAATGAAAGGCTGCTGAAAGAGATTGACCGTATAAATCCGGAGGGTATTTATATTGCGGGAGATATGATTACGGCAAAGCCGGGAAAGGATTTTAGAAAGACGGCGGCATTTATCAGAAAGCTTTCGGAAAAATATCCGGTTTATTACGGAAGCGGCAATCATGAATACCGCATGGAGATATATCCCAACAAGTACAAGGATATGTCGAAGCGGTTTGAAGCGGCAATCCGGCAGAAGGGAATTGAACGGCTGAAAAACCGGAAGGTTTTAGTGGAAAACCGGAATATTGCGGTTTATGGCATTGAGATTGACAAAGAGTTTTACAAAAAGACCCATGTGCCGGGGATGACGGGAGCATATATAGAAAAAAAACTGGGGAAAGCGGATAAAGAGCGCTTTAATATTCTGATCGCACATAATCCCTCTTATTTTCCCGCATATGCGGCATTTGGTGCGGATCTGGTCCTTTCGGGACACGTTCACGGGGGCGTTGCCAGGCTTCCGTTTCTAGGCGGTGTTATTTCCCCTTCCTTCAGGCTGTTTCCCAAATATGACGGCGGACGGTATGAAGAAGGGGAATCCGTCATGATTTTAGGGCGGGGGCTGGGGACCCATACGATTCCCGTCAGGTTTTTAAATCCGGGAGAACTGGTGGAGATTGTGGTTCGTCCCGACACAAATCATTAAAATTCAAACAATATCTTGTAATCTGCTTGCAATTACACCCAAGATGTAGTATTATAATCTGGCGCAAGTATTCGGGCGAGGGCTGAATGGCTCCAATGGACATGCCGGTATGTCCGCCGGGTTTTTGAAGGCTGAAACAAGTGAGAGGGATTACGATGTCTTTAGAAGTTAAATTACAGGTATTTGAGGGTCCGCTGGATTTGCTGTTATATTTGATAGAAAAGAATAAAGTGGACATTTATGATATTCCTATTGTGGATATTACGGAGCAGTATCTGGATTATATCAGACAGATGCATCGCGAGGACATGAATGTTATGAGCGAGTTTCTGGTTATGGCGGCAACGCTCGTTGATATTAAATGCAGGATGCTTCTGCCCAAAGAGGTAAATGAGGACGGGGAAGAAGAAGACCCCAGGGCAGAGCTGGTTGAAAAGCTTTTGGAATACAAAATGTACAAATATATGTCCTATGAGTTAAAGGACAGGCAGTTAGATGCACAAAAGGTCTGGTTTAAAGGAAAGACCATGCCAAAGGAGGTGGCAGAGTATACGCCGCCTGTGGATTATGAACAGCTGATCGGAGGGACAAGCCTTGCAGGCTTGAGAGAAGTGTTTGAATCCGTCATGAAGCGCAGGGAGGATAAGATCGACCCTATCCGTTCCAATTTCGGTAAAATAGAAAAAGACGAAGTGGACATGGATGCAAAGATGATTTATGTACAGGACTATATTCTTCTGCAGAAGAAATGCAGCTTCCGCAATCTTCTTGAAAAACAGCATTCCAAGATGGAAGTTATTGTGACTTTTCTTGTTGTTCTGGAGCTGATGAAAGTCGGGAAGATCATGATAGAGCAGAAAGAGGCATTCAACGATATTTATATTACCTCAAAGGAGGCAGCATAATTTGGAAAAGAATAAAATGAAAGCGGTACTGGAGTCGGTCTTGTTTACCATGGGGGAATCCGTGGACACCGGCAGGCTTTCCCAGGTCTTGGAAATCACTCCTAAAGAAACAGAAGAGCTTTTAAAGGAAATGAAACGGGAATATGATGAGGATGAGAGCCGCGGCGTGACTCTTATGGAGTTAGAAGGGGCTTATCAGATGTGCAGCAAGCCGGATATGTATGAATGGCTGATTAAAATTGCTTCCACTCCCCGCAAATACACCCTTACGGATTCGCTTTTAGAAACCTTATCCATCATTGCTTATAAGCAGCCGGTAACAAAGATTGAGATAGAAAAAATCAGGGGCGTAAGCTGCGACCATGCCGTAAACAGACTTTTGGAATTTGATCTGATTATGGAAGTGGGCAGAATGGATGCACCGGGAAGACCCCTGTTATTCGGCACTACCGAGCAGTTTTTGAGAAGCTTCGGCGTTACCAGCTTAGAGGACCTTCCCAGAATGAATACTGACCGTTTAGAGGAGTTTCGGGAACAGGCTGAAAAAGAGGTACAACTTAAATTGGATATTTAAAGACCTGCCTGAATATACTGTAAAAAACAGTATGGGGAAAAGCACATGGGCAAGGGATTCAAGAAGAGCACAAGAAGAAAGGCGGTTATCTTCCTGTGCTTTTTTATATTGTATTGGTGTACATATTTATTTGCGGGGCATTCTGTTACAGAGGCAGGAGGGACGGCTGCAATGAAGAATGCAGCGGAAATAGCAGGAATGGAAATATATGAACCGGAATGGGGGACAATAGAGGAAACGGCACAAGAGACGGTGCAAAGAACGGGACAGGAAATTTTGCGGGAGCCGGAAAACAGAACAGGGCAGAAAACAGAACCGGCCCCGGAGCAGGAAGAACTGCGGCTGTACGCAAGAGCGGCTCTACTTATGGATGCCTCCAATAACCGGGTTTTATATGAGAAAAACGGCTATGAGGTTTTACCTATGGCGTCCACCACCAAAATTATGACCGCCATTCTGGCACTGGAATACGGCAATCTGGAAGATGATGTAACGGTTTCAAAAAAAGCAGCGTCTATGCCCAAGGTACACCTCGGTATGCGTGAGGGTGACGTGTTCAAGTTAAAGGACCTGTTATTTTCTTTGATGCTGGAATCCCACAATGATACTGCCGTGGCCATAGCGGAGCATATAGGTGGAAGCACGGAAGGGTTTGCGGAGCTGATGAACCAGAAAGCCAGAGACCTGGGCTGCGAGAATACATGGTTTATTACGCCCAACGGGCTGGATGCGTCCCAAGGGGAGAAAATCCATTCCACTACGGCCTATGACCTGGCAAAGATTGCCTCTTATGCGGTTCAGAATGATTTATTTGTTACCCTGGTGGGGACAAAAAGTTACAGCTTTTCGGAAAAGCAGAGCGGACGGAGCTTTACGGTTTATAATAGGGATTCATTTTTGGGAATGATGGACGGGGCAATCGGTATCAAAACCGGATTTACCAATCAGGCGGGATATTGCTTTGTAGGCGCCGTCAGAAAGGATGACAGAACTCTGATTTCCGTTGTGCTGGCCAGCGGATGGCCGCCTCACAAAACCTATAAATGGGCGGATACAAAGGAACTGATGAGTATGGGCATTGAGGATTACAGCGTAAAAAGCGTGGAGAAAAAGGAAATACCGGGGCAGATAACGGTAATAAACGGAGTCGAGGATGGGGTTCCTTTAAATATGGAGTGGCAGGAGGTCAATATGCTTCTGGCGGACTGGGATGAGGTAGAGGTAACCGTGGATATAAAAGAAAATCTGGAGGCCCCTGTGGAAAAAGGGGAAATAGTGGGTTATGAAAGAATAGAGGTAAATGACCGGTTGTTTTATGCTTTTCCAATAGAAACGACCGCCGACATGGAGGAGTATACCTATGATTACTGCCTGAAATATCTTGCAGATTTATTCCTGTACGGCGATGAGGAGGATTAAGAGGAAAAAAGCTCGCTAAAATACCGTAAAAATCATAAATTTTATCTAGCCTGACTTGAAATTCTGTGTTATACTTCTAATGATGCGTTAATGGGTTTACTCTGCCCGTTCGCAAAAATAGTTATTCTTTTAATTAATATAAAATGGAGGTCTGAAAAATGAGTAATTCTTCACA